>NZ_JBFRCV010000001.1:0-510307 GCF_052113245.1 Arthrobacter sp. YAF34 | reverse complement strand
CTACAAGAACGCCTACGACTCCAGCGACCACCGCACACAGGCCCTCACCGGCTGGCTAGACTTCTACAACCACCGCCGCAACCACAGCGCACTCGGAGGACGAGCACCCATCAGCAGATGTAACCAACCTGCTGGCTGAGTACAGCTAGGGCGGTGGTTTCGTTCGGGACGGGGCCAGAGGCCTCTAGGCGCAACCCACCGGCAGTGAAAGTTTGAAACCATGAAAAAAGTGGATCCCTTTGTGATCGTGGTCGGGTTTGACGGCTCCAAACAATCGCGCGATGCCCTGGAGTGGGCCATTGAAGAGTCCCGGCACCGTGCCGCGGAGCTGCGGGTCGTGACGGTCTGGAGTAAAAAGCACCTGTCCTGGTATCCGGCGATGCTGGAGACCGCTGCGGGCGAAATCGTGGCAGAAGAGTCGCCGGAGCAGCAAGCCTCGGCCCTCAGCGCGGAGGCGGCGCAGGCCGCCGCGGGGGTGAACGTCGTGCCGCAGACCATTGAGAACGACTCGGCGGCATCCGCCATCCTCGAAGTCGCTCAAGGGGCCGACCTGGTGGTGGTCGGCTCCCGCGGCCACGGTGGTTTCGCGGGCCTGCACATCGGTTCGGTCTCCACCCAGATAGCCAGCCACGCGCCGTGTCCCGTCCTGGTGGTCCGCCCGAAATCCCCCCAAAGCTGACCGGCTAAGGACGGGACGCGGTGAGGCCCCGCGCTGCCGCGCGACAGGCAAACGGCCCGCCAGCGATCGCTGACGGGCCGCGGGCGTGGGCCGGGTTTTTGCTCGGCGGTGCTAGCTGAGGGTGGCGGTGTCGATCACGAAGCGGTAGCGGACGTCCGAGGCGAGGACGCGTTCGTAGGCGTCGTTGATCTTGCCGGCCGGGATGACCTCGATTTCTGCGCCGAGTCCGTGTTCGGCGCAGAAGTTGAGCATCTCCTGGGTTTCCCGGATCCCGCCGATCATGGAGCCGGCGAAGGAGCGGCGGCCGCCGATGAGCGCGAACGCGTTGACCGGGAGCGGTTCGGCCGGTGCGCCGACGTTGACCAGGGCGCCGTCCAGGGCCAGCAGCTGCAGGTAGGCGCTGATGTCGATCGAGGCGCTGACGGTGTTGATGATCAGGTCGAAGCTGCCGGCGAGTTCGGTGAAGGTGTTCTCGTCGCTGGTGGCGTGGTAGTGGTCTGCGCCCAGGCGCAGGCCGTCTTCCTGCTTTTTCAGCGACTGGGACAGGACGGTGACCTCGGCGCCCATGGCGTGGGCGATCTTGACGGCCATGTGGCCCAGGCCGCCCAGGCCGACGACGGCGACTTTCTTGCCGGGGCCGGCGCCCCAGTGGTGCAGCGGGGAGTAGGTGGTGATCCCGGCGCACAGCAGCGGGGCGGCGACGTCGAGTTCGATGCCTTCCGGGATGGTGACGACGAAGTCTTCGGTCACCACGACGTGGGTGGAGTAGCCGCCCTGGGTGATGGTGCCGTCACGGTCGGTGGCGCCGTAGGTGCCGGTGTTCCCGGCGAGGCAGTACTGTTCCTCGCCGGACTGGCAGTTGGCGCACTCGCCGCAGGAGTTGACCATGCAGCCGACGCCTACCCGGTCCCCGACCTTGTGCCGGGTGACGGCGGAGCCGGTCTCGGTGACGATCCCGGCGATTTCGTGGCCGGGGACCAGCGGGTAGGACTGCGGTCCCCAGTCGCCGCGGACGGTGTGGATGTCCGAATGGCAGATCCCGGCGTACTTGATCTCTATCAGGACATCGTGCGGGCCGACATCGCGGCGCTCAATCGTGGTCGGGACAAGGTCCCCAGCGGCGGAGGGGGCGGCGTAAGCGTTTACGGTAAGCATTCTTCTCCAGTAATGGTCGGTTCAGTCGTTACGGTCGGTTGGGGAGAGGTATCGGGCTCAGGGCGGACAGGGACCCGCGGGGTCCTGCCGTCGGCCAGGGGGCGATGGACAAATGTCCCCCGTCGAGGGGCACAGTATGGTCCAACACCATGCCGGCCTGAATTGTTCCGCGGAGGATATCCGGCCCACGCAGACGTCGTAGCTGGTAGCTGGCGCGACGGAGGGGGCGGCGTCAAAGCCGCCCCCTCCGGGGACTGCGCGGCCGGTTCTGTGCTGAGGACAGCACGGCCGGGCCGCGGGGTGACTCGCTGCGCTGTCCGCTTCTAGGACATGGTGGTTCTGGACATGGTGGATCTAGGACATGGTGGATCTAAGGCATGACCTTGTAGAGGTCGATGACCGTCTCTTCGGGCGGCGAGGCGAAGCCGCCTTCAATGCCCGCCTGCATCCGGGGCATGAGGATCGTGTCCCGGAATGTCTCCCAGCTCTCCTTCGATTCGTGGACGGCCATGACGGTCCAGCCACCCGCAGACGAGCCGCCGGCGTGGAAGATCTGGCCCTCCGGCAGGAGCCCTTTGCCGGGGTGGACGGCTGCAATCGACGCTTCGTACTGTTCCTTGGTGCCTCCCGGGAAAAAGTGCACGACTCCGTAGGCTGTGGTGTCCATAGCTGCTCCTAGGCTGGTGGATGGGACTGGACAAGGCCAGTCCTAGACTCCGCCGCGGGGCGTGTCAAGGGACCGCGCTTACGAAGCGTGGGCCTCCGGCGGAGCCGAACCCTTCGACGTCCGCGCTGCCGCCAGGTGATCGAAGTGCCGAGCACACGGCCGGTGAATCCTCCCGCCGGTTGGCCCCCGGGGCACGGCTTTGCGGTGGCCCGAGCCGGTCCGACCTTGCGGCCTAGGCGGGAGCGCCGATCCTGGATACGGTCCTAAGTCCCTGTTTTCGGGCCGGTCCCCGCGGCTACTGTTGCGGAAGGCGCATGGCGGTCCGTGAATCGAGCCGGTGCGTCTTCAGCCATAAAAACGGGGGACCGGTGCGTCTCCGGCCGAAAAAAGTGGGGGTACGTTGTCCAAGGATTCAGTCATGACCCGGCTTCCCGGCGATGCAGGCGGCTCAACGACGAGTGAGCCTGCCGGAGGGAGCGACGCCGTCGTTCCCTCCTGGGACCGGGTTAGTCCGCCGGCGCCCCCGGGCGTCAGCCGCGTTGCCTACTGCCGCGACCATTGGCCGCCGCTTTAGGGACACCGCGGCGCCCCCAGCCTGGCCAGGCACCGAGCCGGCACACGCGGGTGGGCCGCCGGGCAGGACATCCAATCGCAACCGGCGGTCCCCGGCCGCTGGGTTTGGTGCTGTTTACCCAGGATTTACGTGGGTGGTCTTGTGAGCGTTTCCAGGCCACCACGAGACTTTTAACACGGGCTGACACCATATGTTCAGCTTGATTGGACCAAAACCAGCGGGCGGCAGCGCAGTTTGCCTTCCCCATCCGTGCCAAGGATGTCCGGAAGGGGAGTCCGCACTTCGGGAGGATCGTCATGGCCGGCACTTTTGAACTCTTTGTCGACGCCGATGCCTGCTTCAGGTTTCGGCTGAGGGCCCCGGACGGGGCCGTATTGGCCGTCTCCAAAGCTTTCGCGGACAAGCCCGCGGCCGTAGCCGGCATCACCGCCGTGCGGGAATACGCGGGGATGGGACTGATTAGTGACTTGTGCCCGGCTGGGCCGCCCGCAGCCCCGGCAACACCCCGGCCCAAGGCGGCCTCCACGCCCGTGCCCGGCGTGGACCGCCGGGTGCATGACAACGATCTCCGGATCCGCGCCAGAGCCCTCCGGCGTCCGACGCACGCAGCGGGTGCGATCGGCGTTGCCTGACTCTTGCCCGTCCTCGGGAACCGGGCACTGCCTGGCGCCGCGTCCCTAGGGGGCCATCCCGGCTTGGACCGGGACAAATTCGATCTTGTTCGCTGCGTGCACCGTCTTCCTGGGCGCCCGGGAGTACCCCTTGGCGTCGAGGTGGTTCTGCGCCCGGTAGACAGCCATGGCATCGTCATAGAGGCCGTTAAGCCGGCGCCCCGAGTAGATCTGCTCCGTGCCGTCCGTGAACGTGATGGTAATGAGCGCCGTGTCCGGAAAATGCCGCGGCATGCGGATGAAGCCGTCGGCGTCTTGTTTGAGATTGATCATGTGGTTCCCACTTTCGTGATCGCGATGATCCAGTCTCCCGTCTTCGCGGTTCTTATCCAACCTGCCGAATCCAACCGGCGGGCGGCCGCCGACGGGTTCTACGCCTATTCGGCCACGTATGCGTTCACGGCTTGCTCCAGCACGGCCCTGTCACGGTCCCAGGACGGGGCGGGTGTGGCGACTACCAGGACGCTGCCACCCCTGCTTCCCGTCACCAGGCACGCCATTTCCCGGTACTTGTGCGCGCCGATGCGTGTTACATACCTGTCCTCGACGCAGGCACCGGTGCCGCCGCGGAACGGCATTCGGGCACGGTACGACAACCGGGTCGCGGATGCGGCGTTCTCGCCCGTGAGGTGGGCGAGGCGAAACCCGGCCCAGTTGGTCGGCGACTCCGCGCCTTGTCGCGGCGTCGCGTTGAGATAGATCCTGAGCTCACCGTGCGGGCCGGTGACTACGGCTGACACGCTGCCGGGGTCGCCCGCCATCGGAGTGGCATCCGGCGGCACGGACAGTACTCCTGTCCTGTCGGGAAGTTCCATGGACTGCCACCCCGACGGGGCCGCGCCGGCGCGAAACCACACGAACGGCGTCGCGCCGGACGGGGACCCCACCGGCATCCGGTCCTCAGGGCGGCCGCCGCAGCCGCTCGTGACCACCACGGCCGCCGCCCCCAGCAGCCCGGCTAACAACATCGCCCGTCGGGGATGCCAGCGGCCCTCCTGGGCCGTCCTACCTGTTGCCGTCACCGTCGTCCGGTCCGCCGTTGTTATCACCATCATGATCGTTACCGCGAGGTGCGGGAGCGGGCAGCGGAACCATGGGCTGCGGTACCGGGGCGGCAGGCTGAACCATGGGCGGGGGTGCGGGGGCGGGCCGCGGAGCGATGGGCAGCGGTGCGGGGGCGGCCCGCGGAGCGAGGCGACTCGGGGCGGTCAGCCGGACCCCGGGAGCACGGACCACGGGAGCCCGGACCGCCGTCGCCGCCGGGAGATGGGAGGGGGGACGGAGGGGGTTCCTGGCCGAGGGCGGCGGGCTGGCGATCGCCGGCGCGCGCGTGACCGCGGCAGGGGGAGGTGCCGGAGTCGCCGGGTGCGCGGCGACGCAGGCTCCGAGCACCAGCGTCGTGCCCAGCGCAGCGGCAGCAGACGCAAGGCGGGAAATCTTCATGATGAGCTCCTGGAAGTGGGCCGGCCCTGTTCAGCCGGGCTGTCCCTAGAACGGAGCCGGTCGCCCCGAGGTTCAACACGGCCTCCGGTTTCCGGGCGGGGGAACCCGGGAACCCGGGGCGGTGAACTGATCGCCGGCCGGCGTCGTATTTACGTCCAAGGAGGCGGATATGTCCGATCAGGAAGCCGCGTTGCTGCGTTCGTTGCACGAGACCTATGGTCAGGCGCTGTGGCGGTTCGTCATGAGAATGACCCGTGACAGCACCCTGGCCGAGGACGTCGTGCAGGAGACCCTGATCCGCGCCTGGCAGCACCCGGCGATTCTGCAGCGCCCGGACGCCGCGGTGCGGGCCTGGCTCTACACGGTGGCCCGCAACCTGGTCATCGATGACCGGCGCAGCGCCCGGCGACGCCACGAGAGCCGGGCCGAAGAACTTCCGGAGATTCCGGAGGCCGACCGGGTCGACCGGATCCTGGATGCGTGGCTCGTCTCGGATGCCCTGGCCGGATTGTCCGCCGAGCACAGGGCCGTCATCATCCACTCGTACTACCGACGAGAGACAACGGCCGAAATCGCGCGAAGCCTGCAACTGGCCGAGGGAACCGTGAAGTCCCGGCTGCACTACGCCCTGAGGGCGCTGCGGCTGGCACTGCAGGAAGGAGGCGTCACTCCATGAGCCACAACGGAATCGATGCATACCGCAGCTGGGATGCCGCGTATGTGCTTGGATCCTTGGGCTCCTCCGAGCGCCAAGAGTTCGAGGAGCACCTGTCCGGTTGCGCGGGATGCCGGGCAGCCGTCGCCGAACTCGCCGGGCTGCCATCACTGCTGGCAGTCCTTTCACCCGAGGAGGCACAAGCCCTGGGCCGGACCGGGACTGAGAGCCAGTCAACGGGGTTGCTCCCGGGGCTGGCGAAAAGGGTCCAGCACGGGCGCCGGCGAACGCGCCTGACCGTTGCCGGACTAGTCCTGGGAGCCGCTGCCGCATCCGGGGTGGTCGCAGTCGGCGTCACCGCCCCCGCCCCCGCCCCCGCCCCGCCGGCCGGGCAGACCCAGGCGGCGTCTGACGTGGCGCTGAACTTCACCCCAGTAGCCAACAGTTCGTTGGTCGCCAAGGGTTCCCTGACCCGGAAGCCGTGGGGAACCCGCATCGACTGGGAATGCACCTACACGCCTTCCGCTGCGGACTCCCCGCCACCGGCAGCGTCCGGCGGTCCCCGCACCCCGGAGGCATATGGTTTGGTGGTTGTCGACTCCAGCGGACTCAGCACACAGGTGGCCACGTGGATGGCGACGCCCGGGACGGTGGCCACGCCGACAGCGACCATCGATGTCCCGGTGGCCGATATCCGGCGGGTCGAAATCCGGGCCGTCGCCAGCGGGCGGACGCTCCTGAGCGCACGCGTGTAGCTCCGGCCACAGGTTGAGAAGGACGGCGGCCCGGCATCCGGCCGGTGCGTCCACGGCGCCGGCGCGGCCAGCAATGAATAGCAGAGACAATGGAGGCGTGACTTCCGCGACCGCGCCCCTGGACCCTGCCTGCCCCGAGGGACTCTTTGACCTCCGCAGCATCGGGGCGGGCCTGACCTTTGCGGACTCGCTGGAAGATCTCGCCGTGGCGCTGCAGGACCGGGGTGCCGGAGCGTCCGCGGTGGTGCAGGCTCCGCCGGGCACAGGCAAGACGACGCTGGTCCCGCCGCTGCTCGCCAACATCGCTGCTGGCGGGAGTTCCGGGCGTCCGAGGATTGTCGTCACCCAGCCGCGGCGCGTGGCCGTCCGCTCGGCCGCGCGGCGCCTGGCTGCCCTGGACGGCACCCGGATCGGCGGCCGTGTGGGCTACACGGTCCGGGGGGAACGCCAGACCGGCCCGGGCACCGTGATCGAGTTCGTGACCCCGGGGATCCTGCTGCGCCGCCTGCTCGCGGACCCCGGCCTTGAGGGCACCGATGCCGTGATCCTCGATGAAGTCCACGAACGCGGGCTGGAGACAGACCTGCTCGTCGGCATGCTCGCCGAAGTCCGCCAGTTGCGCGGAGACCTCACGCTCGTCGCCATGTCGGCGACCCTCGACGCGCCCCGCTTCGCCGCCCTGATCGGCGACGCGACCGGACACGATGACGGCGGTCCGGCGCCGGTGGTCGACTGTCCTTCCGCGCTGTTCCCGCTGGACCTGGAATGGGCGCCCGCAGCTGGCCCCCGGCTCGATGAACGCGGCGTGACCCGGGCCTTCCTGGACCACGTGGCCGACACGGCAGCGGCCGGCCATGCCGCCGCGCTGGCTGCCGGACGGGATATTGACGCCCTAGTGTTCGTCCCGGGCGCGCGGGAGGTCTCCCACGTTGCTGCCCGGCTGCGGGCCCGGAGCCACGCAGAGATCCTCGAACTGCACGGCCAGGTGGGCCCGGCGGAGCAGGACCGCGCCGTCTCCGGGCGGCAGCCCGGCGGGTCCGCGCGGATTATCGTTTCGACCTCGCTCGCCGAGTCCTCTCTGACGGTTCCGGGCGTGCGGCTGGTCATCGACTCCGGGCTGTCCCGCGAGCCGCGGCGCGACGCCAGCCGCGGGATGTCCGGCCTCGTGACGGTGTCCTGCTCGCGGGCTTCAGCGGAGCAGCGCGCCGGCCGCGCCGCGCGCCAGGGTCCGGGCACCGTGATCCGCTGCTATGACCAAAAGGCCTTCGGCGCCGCGCCCGCCCACCAGACTCCGGAAATCGCGGCAGCAGACCTGACCGGTGCCGCCCTGGTCCTGGCGTGCTGGGGAGCCCCCGGCGGCCGGGGGCTCGCCCTGCCTGACGCGCCGCCGCCCGCTGCCCTGGCCGAGGCCGTTGAAGTGCTCCGGGAACTTGGCGCCGTGACGCCGGACGGCCACGCCACTGATCTGGGCAAAATCCTGGCACGGGTCCCGACGGATCCGCGGCTGGCCCGCGCCCTGCTGGACGGTGCCGCGACGGTAGGGCACCGCACCGCGGCCGAGGCGGTAGCCCTCGTCTCAGGGGACCAGCGCGCCCCCGGCGCCGACCTGACGCGCCTGGCGGCCGAACTGAAAACGGGCAGGGATCCCGGCTCCAGGCGCTGGGCGGAGGACGTCCGGCGGATGGAGGGGATCGCGCGCCAGGAGGCGTCCGGCGTCGCGCCCGAGGAGTCATCCGGCGTCGGACTTTCCGCACCTGCCGTGAGGGTGGGCGCCGCGGAGGCCACCGGCTTCGTCGTCGCGCTGGCTTTCCCGGACCGCGTGGCGCACCGCGTTCCGGGCGACGGGCCGGAGCGTTACCTGCTCACGTCCGGAACCCGGGCCGGTCTGCCGGGCGGCAGCCCGCTGTCCGGACAGGAGTGGCTGGCCGTGGCCGAAGTATCGCGCGCCCAGGGGCGCGACGCCGCGGGCACCGGCGCCGTCATCCGCTCGGCGGCGCCGCTGACGGCGGACACCGCCGAAGCCGCCGCCCGCCACCTCCTGAGCGACACGGTGGAGGCGCGGTTCAGCCAAGGCCGGGTCTCGGCCCGGCGCGAACGTCGCCTGGGCGCGGTCGTGCTCTCGTCCACCCCGGTCCGGCCTTCTGCGGCGGAAGGCCGTGCGGCCGTTGCGCGCGCCCTCACAAGCGAGGGGCTGTCGATCATCGGATGGTCGACGGCGGCAGAGGCCTTGCGCCGCCGGCTTGCCCTCCTGCACCGGGAACTGGGCGGTCGCTGGCCGGACGTGTCCGAGCCGGCGCTGCTGGCCCGGCTGGACGCCTGGCTGGCCCCGGAGTTGGAAGCGCTGGCCGGCGGGGCAGCCACGGCCGGGATCGATCTTGCCGGACCGCTGAGCCGGCTTCTGCCGTGGCCCGAGGCGTCCCGGCTGGGGGAGCTTGCGCCGGAGCAGCTGGCGGTCCCCAGCGGATCCCGGATCCGGATCGATTACCCGGACGCGGGAGACACTACCGGCCGCCCGGTCGTCGCCGTCAAGCTGCAGGAGTGCTTTGGCTGGGCCGAGACGCCGCGGCTGGCAGACGGTCGCGTGCCGGTGTTGTTCCACCTGCTCTCGCCGGCCCGCCGGCCGCTGGCCGTGACCGACGATCTCGCCTCGTTCTGGTCCGGGCCCTACGCGCAGGTTCGGGCGGAAATGCGGGGCCGCTATCCCAAGCATCCCTGGCCCGAAGACCCGTGGACGGCGCCCGCGACAGCCCGGACCAAGCCCCGGAACTGACGCAGGCGGCCGGCCACTCGCGCCGCCCGGGCAACGGGGGCATGATGAAGGTGGGCGACGCCGGCGGACAGCCAGGAACGCGGACGCCGCTCACACGGGGAATAAAGCGTCATCCCAGCCCAGCGATGAAGAGTGATGGCCATGCACGTTGCGTTCGTCTCCATTCCGGCCCATGGACACGTAAACCCAACACTGCCGTTAGTGGCGGAGCTTGTGAGCCGGGGCCACCGGGTCACGTACTTCACCTCGGCCGACTTCGAACCGCGGATCCGCAAGGCGGGCGCTGATTTCCACGCTTCCGGCGGAAACTGGCTGGCATCACTGCCTGGCCTGGGGCCTGGCCCGCGGGCGCCGGCGCACGTGATGCTGCCGATCATGAATAAGGTGTTCGAGGACATCAGGTCCAGCTTCCCCGCGCTGGTGGAACTCCTGCGGCAGGACCCGCCCGATGCTGTCTGCTTCGACGCCATGACGCTCAGCGGCAGCATGGCGGCAGAAAAGATCGGCGCCCCGGCCATCGCCCTCATGCCCACCTATGCCACCAACGAACACTTCTCGCTGCGGTCCCTCATGCCGGCACCCCCACCCGGGGGCGCCGACGAGATGGCGAAGGTCAGGATGGCGATGGGGCGATTACTGGCGACGTTCGCTGCCGAGCAAGGCGTGCGGACGCCACGGATGTTCGACGGTCCGCCGGCGCCGCTCAACATTGTGTTTCTTCCCCGCGAGTTCCAGCCCATGGGCGAGACCTTCGATGACCGGTTCCGGTTTGTCGGGCCGAGCGTGGGCGCCCGGGACGACGACGGCCAGTGGATCCGTGAGGGGACGGGCCCGCTTCTGTTCATCTCGCTGGGGACCACCCCGCTTAACCGCCAGCCGGAGTTTTTCCGGATGTGCCTGGCCGCCTTCGGGGGCAGTGACTGGGACGTCGCCATGGCCACCGGGGAACAGACCGGCGTGACCGAGTTAGGGACCATCCCGGCCAATGTGAGAATCCGGGCGTTCTTCCCTCAACTGCAGGTGCTCCGCGAGGCGGCGCTGTTTGTCACCCATGCCGGCATGAATTCGACCATGGAGGCGCTCTATTTCGCCGTCCCCATGCTGGCCGTTCCGCAGCAGCCGGAGCAGGCGGCCACCGCCCGCCGGCTTGAAGAGCTTGGTCTCGGCCGGCACCTGGCGCCGGAGGACGTCACTGCCGTGGCGCTCCGGACGGCGGTCGACGCGCTCCACGCCGACGCACAGGTGCGGCGGAACGTGGCCGGGATGAGCGACATTGTCCGCCACGCGGGAGGAGCCGTGGCTGCCGCCGATGCCATTGAAGCGCATGTGCGCCACGGAGCGGGACGGTTCGGGAACGTCGGCTAAGGGCGCCGGCTAAGACGGGGCGTTTGAGGACTCTTCGCCGTGTGTCGTGAGGAACTCCGCGACCGTGGCCGCCAGCGCCGCGCCCTCCGCGTCGGCACCCCGCTTGTCCCCGGCAACGGCGAAGGAGTGGTCGCCGCCCTCGCGCCACACCACAGTCGCGGACGGTCCGATCCTGGCCGCCACGGACTCCAGCAGTTCACGGGTGGCAAACGGGTCGCGCGTGCCCTGCAGGAAGAGCATCGGCAGGGTCAGCCCGTAGAGGTGCTCATCCCGGATTTTCTCCGGCTTCCCCGGCGGATGCAGCGGATAGCCCAGATAGACCAGGCCGGCGGCGGGCATGCCCTCCGCCACCGCCATGGAGGCCATGCGTCCGCCGAACGACTTTCCTGCGGCCCACAGCGGCCGGCCGCCGGACCGCGTCGCGGCGGCCTCCATGGCGGCCCGCCAGGCAGCGATAGCCGCCGGGGGACGGTCGGGGAACTTCTTGCCGGCCTCCCGGTAGGGGAAATTGAACCGCAGGGTCGCCACGCCCAGCGCGTTCAGGGCGCGGGTGAAGCCCAGCAGGAACGGGTGGTCCATGCCCGCGCCGGCACCGTGGGCAACAACCAGGGTGGCGAAAGCCTCCTCGGGGTCGGCGAAGACACCCGAAACGGGGGCGCCACCGACGTCGATGGTGATCGGGGACTCGGGGGTGGTCATGGCTCCATCATGCCGGGTTCGCTCTTCAATTGCCCATGTCAGAGGGGTACGTTGTCCCCATGACCAGGGAAGAAGCGCACCTTACCGTCAGCGGACCGCAGGGCGACCGGGAGCTGAGGGTGTCGAGCCCCGGCAGGGTCATCTGGCCCGCTAAGGGACTGACCAAGCTGGACCTGGCCCGGTACATCGTGGACGTGGGGGAGGCCTTCCTGGCCGCGAACGGTGGCCGGCCGGTGACTCTCCAGCGGTTCAAGGACTCGGTGGACGGCGAACAGTTCTTCTCCAAGAACCCGCCCAAAGGTGCTCCGGACTTTATCCGTTCGGTCGACGTCGTCTATCCCAGCGGGCGCTCGCATCCCCAATTGGTCATCGACGAAATCGCCGCCGCGGTGTGGGCGGTGCAGATGAACACCGTGGTGTTCCACCCCTGGGCCTCCAGGGCTGATAACCCGGATAATCCGGATGAGCTGCGGATCGACCTCGACCCACAACCCGGCACCGGGTTCGCCGAAGCGGTTCCGGTCGCCCGGGAGCTGCGGCGCGTACTCGCCGAGGCCGGGCTAGAGGCCTTCATCAAGACCTCGGGCAGTCGAGGGCTCCACGTCTTCGCCCCGATTGAGCCCACCCGGGAGTTCCTCGACGTGCGCCACGCCGTCATCGCCGCCGCGCGCGAACTCGAACGCCGCATGCCCGCGCAGGTCACTACCGCGTGGTGGAAGGAAGAACGCGGTGCCCGCATCTTCGTCGACTTCAACCAGGCGAACCGCGACCGAACAATGGCAGGGGCCTACAGCCCGCGGGCCCTCGCGGCCGCGACGGTATCGTGTCCCATCCGCTGGGAGGAACTTGAGTCCGCCGATCCGAATGCTTTCACCATCCTGACCGTCCCGGAACGTCTCAAGGCTGGCGGCGATCCGTGGGCTGGTATGCATGCGGGCGCGGGCGCCGTGGATCTGCTCCTGGCATGGTGGGAACGGGACCTCGAAGCGGGACTGGGGGAGTTGCCCTTCCCGCCGGACTTCCCGAAAATGCCAGGGGAGCCGCCGCGGGTGCAGCCCAGCCGGGCGCGCAGCAAGGGCTGAACGAGCCATCCCTCCCAGCTGTGGTATCGAATTGCCGGTATGAGCAAGGCGGAGAAGAAGAACTTGCGGTATTGCGACTACTACTGCTTCATGTCGCTGAAGGATTTCGCGGCCTGGGTCGACTCCGACGACGATCTGGAACCGGCGATGTCGTACTCGACGCGGCCCGCCCGGTGAAGTCCTGCGCTACCCGTAGGAGCGGACAGTGCGGATGATGCCGCGGACCGAGACGCCGACGGCGCACACCAGCGGAACTAGCGCCGCAAGCAACACCACCGTGTTGGGCCGGAACATCATGCGGCCGGAGGGGCCCTTGGCATAGACACCCAGCGGAAGCACGAAGCCCCCACCGCCTCCGCCGCTTCCGCCGCTGCCGGGCTGGCCGTCTTCCGGGGCGCTACCGCCGCCGAAGCCGAACGACACCACGGCCACGGGGACGACCTCTTCCCCGGCGACGGTCAGGGTGGGCCCGTAAGCCCGGGACACCCCCACATTCTTGAACGTGTCCACCAGGGACGAGAAAGACTCAGACATAGGACACACCCTAGGCAACCGCGCCCGGGAGCGCCAGAGCCGTCCGTCACCGGCCGGCCCTCAGCGGAGCCGGGGGACCTGGGCTCTGGTTTCAGGACATGGGTTGCCCTTAGATTTGTGCTGACGGGCGTGCTGCCCACACCACCGGAAACGAAACACCGGAAGCGAGGCACTGGACATGAAAAAATCCACGAGCGCGGCATCACGGCTGGCCGACGCATTGGCAATCGTTCTTGGAACCGAAGGGATCCCCTTGCGGCTGCGAGCCTGGGACGGCACGGAAGCTGGGCCCGAAGACGCACCCCTCGTGGTTTTCCGATCCAGGCGGGCGCTTCGCCGAATGCTGTGGTCGCCCGGGCAGCTCGGGCTGAGCCGGGCCTACGTGGCCGGCGAAATCGATGCATCCGGCGACATCTTCGCCGCCTTCGGTGCCCTCAGTGCCGCCGGTAAATTTGCAGAGCCCGGTCCGTTCCGGCCGCCGACCGCCGGAGAAGTGTTCACCTTGATCACGACTGCCGTCCGGCTCGGCGCGCTGGGGCCGAACCCGGCACCCCCGCCGGAGGAAGCACGCGTGGGCCGGTATGGCCGGCGCCATTCAAAGGGGCGCGATGCCGCGGCCATTTCCCACCATTACGACGTCGGCAACGACTTCTACGCGCTCGTCCTGGGGCCCTCCATGGTCTACTCGTGCGCTGTATGGGAGTCGGAGAAGACCGGGCTCGACGCCGCCCAGGCAGCCAAGCTTGATCTGGTCTGCCGCAAACTGGGCCTGCAGCCGGGTATGCGTGTCCTGGACGTGGGGTGCGGCTGGGGAAGCTTCGCGCTGCACGCGGCGCAACACTATGGGGTCGACGTCGTCGGGGTGACACTGTCGGTCGAACAGGCGGCTCTGGCCCGCAAACGGGCGGCCGACGCCGGACTGACCGACCGGGTGGAGATCCGGGTCCAGGACTACCGCGACGTGGACGACGGTCCTTTCGATGCGATCAGCTCCATCGGCATGTCAGAACACGTGGGACGCGAGCAGATCCAGCTTTACGCTTCGCGGCTGCAGGAATTGCTCCGCCCGGGAGGCCGGCTGCTGAACCACGCAATCTCCTGGAACGCCGGGGCGGCCGCGCCTGACCCGGATTCTTTCATTCCGCGCTATGTCTTCCCGGACGGCGAGATGCTCAGCCTTTCCGACATGGTCGCCGCGCTCGAATCCGCGGGGCTGGAAGTCCTGGACGTCGAGGCGCTGCGGCAGCACTATGCCCTGACGCTCCGGGCCTGGGTGCGGAACCTTGAGGAGCACTGGGACGAGGCCGTCCACTTCGCCGGCGTGGGACGCGCCCGGGTCTGGCGGCTCTACATGGCCGCCAGCGCCCTCGGTTTCGAAGCGGGTGTCACGGGCGTGAACCAAATCCTGGTCCAGCGGCCCGGCGGCGCGGAGCCCCCGCTGCGTCGCTCGGCGTGGATCTGAGGCGGCCGGGCCAGGCGCTGGCTGTGTTCTGGGGCTGACCCGCGGACCGCGCAATACTAGGCTGTCCTCATGAGCAATACCGAAGTTGCGCCCCAGGAAATCCTCTGTGAAGCGGACGGGTCCCGCGTCGGCCTCGAGCTCCTGGCGCCGCGGCAGGTCCCGCTGGGCGGTCCGCGCGCCATGGACGTACGGCGCACCCTCCCACAGCGCCAGCGGAGCCTCATCGGCGCGTGGTGCTTCCTGGACCACTATGGGCCGGACCGGGTGGGCGACTCCGGCGGGATGAAGGTCCCGCGCCACCCCCATACGGGGCTGCAGACCGTCAGTTGGCTGTTCACGGGGGAGATCGAACACCGGGATTCGGCCGGCTTCCACGCTGCGGTGCGGCCCGGCGAGGTGAACCTCATGACCGCCGGCCGCGGCATCAGCCACTCTGAATTTTCCACCCCGGCCACGACTGTTCTCCACGGTGCGCAGCTGTGGGTGGCGCTGCCGGACTCCGCCCGCCACATGGCGCCGACCTTCGAGCACTTCCGTCCGGAGCCGGTCAACGGAATCGGCTGGATCATGCGCGTGTTCTTGGGCACGCTTTCCGGGTCCGTCTCGCCCGTCACCACCCACACCCCCCTGCTGGGCGCGGAGCTTCTGCTTGAGGCGGGCGCGGAACTGACGCTGGAAACGGAGGCGGCCTTCGAACACGGACTGCTGGTGGACTCCGGCAGCCTGGTCCTGGACGGACATCCAGTCCCGAAGGACAGCCTCGCGTATGTGCCTGCCGGGCACCGGTCCCTGACGCTGGCAGCGGGCGACGACGGAGCCCGTGTGCTCCTGATCGGCGGAGAGCCGCTCGGTGAAAAGATCGTGATGTGGTGGAACTTCGTGGGCCGCAGCCACGAAGAGATCGTCGCGTACCGCGCCCAGTGGCAGGCCGAGATCGGAGCTGCTGAAGTCTCTGCGGAGGGTGCCGCGGACGGTGCGGGCCCGGCGTCGTGGGCAGCAGCGACGGCGGCGGCCGGGGGAGGCGCGGATCTTCGGTTCGGCCCGTTCCCGGCCGGGGAGCCTGCGGCCCTCCCGGCCCCGGCCCTGCCGAATGCCCGCCTCCGGCCCCGGGGCTGACGGTCCCTGGCGTTCAGGTTTGCGCGTTCAGGTTTGCGCGTTCAGGTGTGCGCGATAAAGCGCTCCACGCGCCGGTCCGGGACGAGCCAGATTCCAGCGACCACCGTGTACGTGGCGATCCCCAGGACCGGGTTCACCAGGCTCAGCCCCATGCCTACGATGTACAACACGGGGGATCCCTTGCCCTTCCAGTCCTGCCCCATGGCCTGATCCAGGGCGCCGCCGCGGCCTTGCTGCCGGATCAGAGCCAACTTTAGGAGGTAGTAGGCAATGGCGGCGAGCAGCAGATTGAGCCCGTAGACCAAAACGGGGACTTCGGCCAGCCCGGCGTCATTCAGCCACCGTGTGGTGAAGGGGATCAGGGACAGCCAGAACAGCAGATGCAGGTTGGCCCAGAGAACACTGCCGTTGATCCGGCCCGCCAAATGCAGCATGTGGTGGTGGTTGTTCCAGTAGATCCCGACATACACGAAGCTCAGCACATAGCTGAGCAGCGTCGGAAGCTCGTGGAGCAACGCCGCCCAGGTTGGGTCGGCCGGCACGTGAAGCTCCAGCACCATGATGGTGATGACGATGGCAAGCACGCCGTCGCTGAAGGCCTCCAGGCGGTTCTTGTTCATGGGCGCCTTTGATCAGGGCATCGTGGCCGATGCAGCGGGCACTCCCGACGCCCTCACGCGCCGTTCCGAGGAAACGCTACAGCCTGGCGCGCCTTTCTGCGAGGAGGTTAGCCCTCGGTCTCTGCTTCGAGTTCGGCCTCCGCCATTTCGAGGGCGAAGCCGAGTGCCTGGACAAGGTTGGTGGTCGCCGAAACGATTCTGGGGGTGCCGACGATCGGTGCAACGGCGATCAGGACGCCCCGGACATCCTCCAGCGTGATGCCAACGTCCACTGCGGTGCCGGCGTTGAACAGGTACGAGGCGCCGGGGGCGTCGACGGCCGCGAGAGCCGCGATCCGGGCCAGCATCAACTCGCGGGGAGCGAGCGTGGAGCGTTCGAGCGACACAGCGGTGATGTCGGCGAGGGCGGCGAGGACGGGAGCTTCTTCTTCGGCCATGGTCATGTCTCCATCTGGTGGCGGGGGTTGTGTGCAGAGTGGGCGACGCGGGCGGACCGCCGCGACACCTCTGCAACGTAACCCGATACAGCCTGCGAAGACATCACCCGTACGGGATGAGCCGAGCGTCAGGCCGCCTCCACCGGCAGTCCGCGGAGCCGCCATTCCAGCATTCCTTCGTTCAGCCGAGAGGCGCTTCGACCGGCTGAACGCAGCACGTCCACCGCCTCGTAGGCCAAGACGCAGTAAGCGCCGCGGCAGTATGCGACGATTTCGCCGGTCTCGGGCAGTTCGGAGAGCCTGTCGCGGAGTTCTTCAAGCGGGATGGAGAGCGCTCCGGGGATGTGGGCGGCACTATATTCCTCGCCCGGGCGCACATCGAGCACTGTCACGGTGCCCGCCCGGGCGCGGGCGATGAGTTCGTCGCGGGTGATTTCCTCGTCGCCCGCCCGGCCGGTGCCCAGCCCCAGGTAGGCGACGCGCTTGGGTTCGACGTCCGTGACGTACTCCTGCGCGACTGACCGGAGCAGGCTGTAAAGCCGGAGAATGTCGGGGCCGGCGAGGTCGTAGTGGATCCGGTTGCCGTCCCGACGGGTCGTCACCAGGCCGGCCTGCCGGAGGGCCTGCAGGTGGGCCGAGGCCGTGCTGAGCCCGAGTCCCGCAGCTGCAGCGAGGGTTTCCACACTGCGTTCCCCTTGGGTCAGCAGGTCGAGCAGCTCCAGCCGCTTGCCGTTCCCCAGCGCCTTGCCCACCCGGGCGAACTCTTCAAAGAGTTCAGATTTCTTGGTCCTGTCGCCCACTCGCTCCTCCAAAGATCCATGTAATACTGGAATAGATACTATTCCATGTATATCTGGAATACCACTCCAATGCCGGAACTGCACCCGGCGCGGAAGGACAGGGCAATGGGCACCTTGAATCCGATCACCGTCGTCGATGGGGGACCGGGCAGCGCCACCTACCTTGAAACCGGCACCAAAATGGCGGCCGCCCGGTGAGCAGCCCCGGCAGCACGACCGGGAGAGCCAGCTCTCGGGAGGCCACCACGCTGGGCCTGCGTCAGAACCTGGCCCAATTCATGCTCCTGGTCGCCGTGAACGCGTTGGTGGGCGGGACCCTCGGCCAGGAACGCACGGTCCTGCCGCTGCTGGCGGGTCAGGTCTTCCACCTGGACCTCTACACGTCCGCCCTGACCTACATCCTGGCCTTCGGCCTGGCCAAGGCCGGCACCAACTACTTCGCCGGCACTCTCTCGGACCGCTACGGCCGAAAGCCCGTCCTCGTCACCGGCTGGCTCGTCGCCGTGCCCGTGCCCCTGTTGCTGATCTTCGGACCTTCCTGGGGCTGGATCGTCGCCGCCAACGTGATCCTCGGCATCAGCCAGGGCCTGACCTGGTCCACCACCGTGGTGATGAAGATGGACCTCGTCGGTCCGTCCCGGCGCGGCCTGGCCATGGGCCTGAACGAGGCGGCCGGCTACCTCGGCGTCGCCGCCACCGCCTTGGCCACCGGCTACATCGCGGCCACCTACGGGCTGCGGCCGGGGCCCTTCCTGCTCGGGGCGGCCTTCATAGCACTCGGCCTGGGGCTCTCGGTCTTCGCGGTAAGGGAAACCCGGGGCCACGCCAGAGTGGAGGCCGCCACCCACACCACCGCCCATGCCGCCGCGCACGCGGAATTGAGCAACCGGGAGATCTTCACCCTCACCAGCTTCCGGGACAAGTCCCTGTCCTCGGTCAGCCAGGCCGGCATGGTGAACAACCTCAACGACGGCCTCGCCTGGGGGTTGTTCCCGGTGCTCTTTGCCGCCGGCGGACTGACTATCGAAAAGATCGGCATTCTCGCCGCCGTGTATCCGGCCGTCTGGGGTGCCGGGCAACTCGTCACCGGAGCACTGTCGGACCGATACGGGCGCAAATGGCTGATTGCCGGCGGCATGCTCGTCCAGGCCGTGGCGCTGGGCATGGTCGCCTTCGGAACCGGTTTCGGGATCTGGCTGGCCGCTGCCGTCCTCCTGGGGCTGGGCACCGCCATGGTCTACCCCACCCTGCTGGCCGCTATCGGCGACGTCGCACACCCGCAATGGCGTGCACGCTCGGTGGGCATCTACCGGCTATGGCGCGACGGCGGCTTCGCTGTCGGCGCGCTTCTGGCCGGCATCCTCGCGGACGCCTTCGGGATCCCCGTGGCCGTCGCCGTCGTCGGCGCCCTCACCGCATTGTCGGGAATTCTCGTCGCCGTCCGGATGCGCGGCAACGACCACGTCGTCCGGGCGCAGCGCGGGCCCGCGCCGGCCCCGGTACACGGGGGCGTGCGGTAGGGGGAGCCCGAAAGAGATCCCCAACGCGTTGACGATGGACCGCTTCGGGGCCAGAATCGCAGTAGCTTGTGCCGAGCCGCGGTTGCGCGCTCAGTAGGGACTGACCCAGGCAAAGAGTGTCGGTGGCGGTTCCTGACGTAAAAGGGAGGTCGCAGATCATGGCCGAGACTAAAGTCAAACACCGGAGCGTCGAGGAGCGTGCTGCGAAGGGCAAGGGCTACCGGAAGGACACGCCCGTCTCCAGCCACAAGGGCTGGGTGCCTGCGCCCGATCGCCCTGATCCGGTCGCGCTCCTTGAAAAGCAGAACCTCACCCGCGAACAGGACCTCGTGCCGGTGCGTCACGGCCGCATGCTGGTCTCACCTTTCACGTTTTACCGGGGTGCGGCCAAGATCATGGCCGCAGACCTGAAAGACACGCCGCGGGCCGGCCTCGTGTCCCAGCTGTGCGGGGACGCCCACTTGTCCAACTTCGGCGTGTTCGCCTCGCCGGAGCGGACACTGCTGTTCGACCTCAACGATTTTGACGAGACCCTTCCTGGGCCGTTTGAGTATGACGTCAAGCGCATGACCGCGAGTTTCACGATTGCGGCGCGAAACAACGGCTTCACCAAGGAAGAAACCCGCGATGTGACTCTTACCGCTGTTCGGGCCTACCGCGAGGCGATGGCAATGTTCGCGCAGATGCCCACACTCGACATCTGGTATGCCAAGTTGTCCGAGGAGCAGTTGATGGAAACCATCAACCTGGCGGTGGCAACCCAAAAGGGCAAGGCCCTCAAGAAGGCAGCCCAGGGCATAGAAAAAACGGCGAAGGCCAACGTCGCCAAGGCGCACACCCGGGACAGCCTGCAGGCGCTCTCCAAGCTCGCCGAGCGCGTGGACGGGAAGTACCGAATCGTCAGCCAGCCGCCGATCGTCGTCCCCGTCCGGGAGTTTGGTGACGCGTACGGCATGTCCGGCGATGAGGCGCAGAAGACGATACGTGAGCAGCTCCGGTCCTACCGGGCCACGCTGCAAGACGACCGGCGTCACCTGCTGGAGCGCTTTGAAGTCATCGACGTCGCCCGCAAGGTTGTCGGCGTCGGCAGCGTCGGAACCCGGGCGTTCATTGCCTTGCTCCAGGGCCGGGATGAGCAGGATCCGCTGTTCCTGCAGGTCAAAGAGGCCACGCGATCGGTGCTTGAGGACCACTTGCCGAAGAGCAAATTCAAGCAGCCCGGCGAGCGCGTAGTGCAGGGCCAGCGGATGATGCAGGCCGCGAGCGACATCTTCCTGGGCTGGACCAAAGGAGCGCAGGAAAACCGGTACCTGTACTGGCGCCAGCTGCGCGACATGAAGGGCTCAGCCATTGTGGAAGGGATGAAGCCGCTCGGCATGACGTTCTATGCCGAAGCATGCGGATGGACCCTGGCACGGGCGCACGCCAGGTCGGGCGACCCGGTCGCGATCGCCGCGTATCTGGGCAAGAGCGACAAGTTCGATCAGTCGATCACCGATTTCTCCGCGCGTTACGCCGACCAGAACGACAAGGACTACGAGGCGTTCGCCCAGGCAGTGCGATCGGGGCGCCTGGAAGCAGTCGAGGGCCTCTGATTCCGGGTGGTCATCGGGGGGCTGTGCCGTGAATGACCGGCTCGAAGGCAGGCAGGTTTCCCTGTGGGTCGCGACGGCCGGCGTTACCGCATACCCCTCCCTGGCGATGGACCTGGACGTCGACGTGGCGGTGGTTGGCGGCGGAATCGCCGGCCTGACCGCGGCGCTGGCCCTCAAGCGCGCCGGGAACAGCGTTGCCGTGCTCGAGGCCGCACGCGTCGGGACCGGTGTCACGGGGCATACCACCGGCAAGATCACCTCCCTGCACCGGCTCGCCTACACCGAACTAGCGGACCGCCACGGACGGAAGATCGCCGGCGGCTACGGGCAGGCCAACCAGGCCGCCGTTGAGCACATTGCCCGTGTGGTGGCGGAGGAAGGCATCGACTGCGACTTTCGCAGGGTCTCCAACTACACGTACGCAGAATCCGACGACGCCGTTGCCCGGGTCCGCGACGAGGCCGCCCTGGCCGCCCGGCTCGGCCTTCCCTCCGTCTTTACCTCCGAGGTGCCCCTGCCGTTCGCCGTCCGGGGCGCGGTCCGGTTCGACGACCAGGCACAGTTCCACGCGGTGAAGTACCTCCAGGGCCTCGCCCGGGCCGTGGAGGGAAGCGGAAGCCACGTCTTTGAGGGCTCGCGTGTCACTGCGGTTCGCGACGGCGTCCCCGCCGTCGTCGAGACCGGGGGCGGGACAGTCCGGGCGCGCGAGGTGATCGTTGCCACCAACGTTCCCGTTGACGACGCCGGCCTTTTTGCCGCCCGGTGCTACCTGCACCGCTCCTACCTCATTGCCAGCCAGGCGCATGCCGTGCGCCTGGACGGGACCTTCATCAGCGTCGACGAGCCGATGCGCTCCATCCTGGCGATCGACCTCGACGGCTCCAGCTACGTTCTGACCGGTGGTGAAGGCCACCGGGCCACCGAGACCGGCGACGTCGCCGGGCGATACCGCCGGCTCGCGGCATTTGCGCGCGAGCGCCTCGGCGTCGGGGAGACCAGCTTCCGCTGGTCAACACAGGACACCATGCCGGTCGACGGGTTGCCCTATGTGGGGACCTTGTCCGAGACGGCGGCCCATCTTCACGTCATCACCGGGTTACGGAAGTGGGGGCTGACCAATGGCACGGCCGGGGCGCTGATCCTGGCGGACACCCTTTCCGGGCGCTTCAACCCGTGGGGAGCCGTCTTCGACACCACCCGGGCCACCCGGACGGGCCCGGAAGGACAATCGGCGGGGGAGCGGCCGCAACGGGAACCGCAAGCGGCGCAGCCGGAACCGCAACCGCAGCCGGAACCGCAACCGGCGCCTGAAGAAATCATCAGGAGCGGACCAGCGGCCGTGGCGGGGCTGCGTCCACGCGAAGGCACGGTCGCGGAGATCGGCGGCCACAAGACCGCCATCTATGCCGACGCCGCCGGGGAACTTCACGCCGTCTCGGCCATCTGCACCCACCTGGGCTGCACGGTCGAGTTCAACGCGGAGGACAAGACGTGGGACTGTCCGTGTCACGGCTCCCGTTTTGCCGTGGACGGAGCCGTCATCCAGGGCCCGGCGACACGGAGCCTCGAGCCGAGGCCCGCACCCGACCGTCCGGACTGACCCGCGGCCGGTTAACTCCCAGCCCGGCTAACTCGTCCGGCCAGCTCGCCTGCTGCCTGATCCTGCCTGCGCCCCCAGACTTGCGCCGGACGGGGTACGGGCGGACGGTGCGGGGGAGCCGGCCGCGGCTGCGGGGCCCACACGGCGGAGCCGTTCGAGTGCGATGACGTCCCGGCCGAACGAATACGCCAGCAGCCCCAACGCGGGGCCGAGCACCATGGCACCGAGCCACGCGGGGACGCCGGGAGTCAGGGCAAACAACAGCGCAGCGGGCTGGGTGGCTCCGATCAGCTTGCGGACCGTGCTGGACGGCAGCGGGATCTTCAGGGACGGCCGGAACCGTGCCGCCGCGAGGAACACGTAGTACATGAGGCCCATGGCCAACGGCCATGGGCCGAAAATTCCCGCCGCTGCGCAGGACAGCACCAGGACAAGCGCGGCGTCCGTATCCGAATCCAGCCGCGACCCCTCGGCCGTTGCGATTCCCGTCAGCCGGGCCACCCGTCCGTCCACGGCATCGAGCAGGAACGCCGCCGTCCCCAACACAACGACCGTTCCGCCCGACCCGGACCCGGCCCCGGCGATCCAGCCGCCGGCCGTCACGGCGGCGCAGCAGGCCACGACGACGGCCCGGCCCAGGGTCACGCGGTCCGCGGGAGTTGAAAACCGCGGCTTGCGCCGCAGAACGGAACCGGCCGCCCGCGTGACTACCGCAGCGCCCGCCGCGAGCGTCAGGCACCAGGGCGCGGGATCGGCGAACGCCGCCGCGCCAAGCCAGATCCAGACCGCCAGATAGGTGGCGACGGCAAGCCCGGCATCGGCCACGGCGCGCCCCGCGCGGGTACCGGTGTCCCCGTCCGGTCCCCTCAATGCTGGGCGGACGCGCGCCGCCGGGGCGTCCGACGTCCGGCCCGGACGAAGCCGACGGCTGCCAGCACGGCACCGGCGCCTTCGGCCACCGCGCTGACGGACTTCTCGAAGAACCAGACAGGCTCATACATGGCCGGAAAAGGCCCGAAGGCGGGAATGTCGACGTAGCGGTACAGGACCACGGCGACGAAGGCGCTCATCGCCACCACGAATGCGACGGCATAGGCGGCCCTGCTGCCGCGCAGCAACACGTATAACCCTGCGAGCACGGCAGCGGCCGATTCCAGCAGGAAAAGGTTGCCCTGGCCGATCCCCGCCGGGTTTCCGGCCTGGTAGCCGGGGGCCAGGTGGATGTGGATGCCGGCGTCGATGAAGAGGGCTACGGCCGTGAGGATGCGCAAGGCCATACCGGAACGGTGAACGCGCACGGAGCGTGCAGGCTGGCTTGAGGCGCTCATTTGACGACCAGCGTCCCGTGCATCCCCGGATGGAAAGTGCAGTGATAGGCGTACGTGCCGGGCTTCGTCGGCGCGACGAAGCTGGCGGTGCCTCCGCCGCCCTTCACCTCGGTGTCGAACGCCGAGCCTTCGTCGGCCGTGACAGTGTGCGCAGCGGAATCCATGTTGGTGACGGTGACTGTCGCGCCGGCGGCCACAGTGAGCGGGTCGCCGTAAGCGAAGTCTTTGATTGTGATGGTGCTCGTGCCGGTGCCCGTCGACGGGCTGATCCCGGAACTTGAACCGGGCGGGGGCGCCGACGTCGAGGCCGGCGCTCCGCTTCCGCCGGCGCACCCGGCGGTTCCCAGCACGACCAGAACAATCCCCAGCGTCGAAAGCCTCCGGCCAGCATTCATGGCGCACCACCCCTGACGGACTATGGAACAACGAGCTTTGAAAATAACGAGCGATCGAAAGCACTCACCTTATTGTGCTCCTGATCAGCATTAATGGATCCGGCAGCGACTGGACCCGGGACCGGTCCGGGCCGTCGCCGCCCCCACCGGTGCCGGGGCTCCGCGGCGGGATGCCCCGGGGCCCGGCCCGGGCCTGTAGCGTGGTTACTGGCATGCAAGGGCATGCACTCCAGCGGTCCGCAGAAGGGACAAAACGCGTGAAGCGTGACAAATCCAAGCCCGCATCGCTCACGGTGCTCATCGCCTTTGCCGCGAACGTACTCGTCGCCGCGGCCAAAACCGTGGCCGCGCTCATCTCGGGCTCGGCTTCGATGACTGCCGAGGCGGCGCATTCCTGGGCCGACACAGGCAACCAGATCTTCCTGGTCATCGCCGAGCGGAAGGCCGCCAGGAAACGGGACAAGACCCACCCTATGGGCTACGGACGCGAGGCGTACGTGTGGTCCATGATCGCGGCGTTCGGCCTGTTCACGGCCGGTGCAGTGGTTTCGGTGATGCATGGCATCCAGCAGCTGATCACGCCGGAGCCGGCAGGTGACTTCACGATCGCCTACGTGGTCCTGGCGGTCGCCTTTGTCCTCGAGGGCGTGTCCTTCACCCAGGCGTTCCGGCAGTCCCGGAAGGCGGCGCGCGAGCTTGACCGGAACACACTTGAGCAGGTCCTCAAGAGCTCAGATCCCACGTTGCGTGCCGTTTTTGCCGAGGACTCGGCCGCGCTGATCGGCCTGGTCATCGCCTTCGCCGGAATGTTCCTGCACCAGGTCACAGGGTCCTCCGTGCCGGACGCCGTAGGGTCCATTCTGGTGGGCATCCTCCTGGCGGCTGTTGCCGTCGTGCTGATCGATCGCAACCGGCGCTTCCTGGTGGGCCAGGCCGTGACCAGCGATATAGAGACCACCATGGCCCGGCGCCTCCTGGAACACCCGGAGATCGACCGTGTCACCTACCTGCACCTCGAGTTCGTGGGACCGCGCAAACTCTACCTCGTGGCGGCGGTGGACATGCGGGGCGACCAGCTGGAACATGATGTCGCCGTGGCGCTGCGCCGGGTGGAGCGGGAGCTGGAGGACCACGAAACGGTCGAAGAAGCCGTCCTGACCCTTGCCACCGCGGACGAGCCCTCGCTGGTCATCCCCGCCGCATGAGGGCAGCGCCGCCCCAGACGCCATCCGCCGGCGCGTCCATGCCCGCGGGTGGATGGCGAGCCGCCCCCCGAGGCCCGGCGCTCGGGATCTAGCTAAGGCAGTCCGCGCAGTACGCGTGGCCGCCCTTCTCCTTGGCAAGCTGCGAGCGGTGCCGCACCAGGAAGCAGGAAAAGCAGGTGAACTCGTCCTCTTTCTGCGGGATGACGGTGACAGTCAGCTCCTCGCCGGACAAGTCTGCTCCCGGAAGCTCTACTCCCTCCGAGGTATCGGCCTCGTCGAGCTCGCGGACGACGCTCCGGGCGTCGGGCGCGTTCGCCGACCGCAGGGCCTCCAAGGAAGCGTTGCGTGATTCCGCGACGTCGGAGCGTACTTCGTCATAATCGGTTGCCACCTGGTGGTACTCATTTCCGTTGCTGATCGTTGGATCCGGGGACTCGGACGGATCTCCGGGATTGAACGGTACAGCATCACACCGGGCAAAAGCTGGGTACCGGGGGAGCCGTGGCAGTGACTCTCACGACACCCGGCCGCGGCTGCCCGAGGCGCCGCCCGGACGCAGGACGCGCCGGAATCCTCCCAGACCGGCCCGGAACAGGCCATACTTCTCTCAAAGAGAGGGGTCGCGGATTGCGGATTCTTTTGGTTGAGGATGAACACGCCCTGGCGGACACGGTCCGCCGCGGCCTGAAGAACGAAGGGTTCGTCGTCGACGTCGCGTACGACGGCGTGAATGGGCTGTCGGCGGCGGTCGATAATGCCTACGACGCGATCCTGCTGGACCTCATGCTGCCGCGGATGAACGGCTATGACGTCCTGAAGGAACTCCGGCAGCGTAAAGTCTGGACGCCGGTGCTGATGCTCACGGCCAAGGACGGCGAATACGACCAGACCGACGCCTTTGACCTCGGCGCGGATGACTATCTCACCAAACCCTTTAGCTTCCTGGTTCTTGTGGCCCGGATCAGGGCGCTGATCCGCCGCGGGGCGCCGGCCAGGCCCGTCATCATGACCCTGGGCACCCTTTCGCTGGATCCCGGCAGCCACAGCGTGCGGCGCGGCGAAACCCCCATCAGCCTCACCGCACGGGAGTACGGCCTTCTGCATTACCTGATGCGCCGGCACGGCCAGATCGTCTCGAAGGCGGAAATCCTGCACAACGTCTGGGACCCGGCTTTTGAGGGAGCGGACAACGTCGTGGAGGTCTACATCGGCTATCTTCGGCGCAAGATCGACGTCCCGTTCGGTCTCCGTACCCTGACCACCGTGCGCGGCATGGGCTATTTGCTCAGCGCCGACCCGATGCCTGGGTCCCCTGGCGCCGGGATGCCCGGTGACTGAGGTCCGCCGGGCCGGCCGGTTGATCCGACGGCTCCGGAACCGGAAAGGCAATCTCAAAGCGGCAGTGCCCCGCGGGTGCCTCCGTGGAACGGATGGTCCCGTGATGGGCGGCCATGATGCCGGATGCAATGGCCAGGCCCAGCCCGCTGCCGCCGCCTTCACGCGAGCGGCTTCCGTCGAGCCGGACGAATCGCTCGAAGATCCGGTCACGGTCCGCCGCCGGGATAGGGTCGCCGTCATTGTCGACCGTGACGAGGACCCGGTCGCCTGACGTGTAAAGCTGCACGCTGATCCGTGACACGGCGTGACGGTCTGCGTTGTCCAGGACGTTCCGCAGGACTTGCGCCAGCCGGCGGGCGTCGCCGCGGATCCGTGCCGGGGCGAGGTCCGCGGTGATCTGCTTGCTGCTGGTAGACCGGAGCCGGCGAATTTCCTGGTCAAGGACGTCGTCAAGGTCCACATCCTCGTGCTCCACTTTCAAGCCGCCGTCGTTCGCCTTGGCCAGCGTCAGCAGGTCCTCGACGAGGAAACTCATCCGGGCGGTCTCCTCGGCAAGGACATCCTTCATTTGGAGCCACATGGCCCCGGTCGGGTCGGCAGCCGCGATTTCCACTCCCGCCTTGATCGTGGCCAGCGGGCTGCGCAGCTCGTGGCTGGCGTCGGAGACGAACCGCCGTTGTTCACTGTCCGAGGCCTGCAACCGGTCCAGCATCGTGTTCATGGTGAGCGCCAAGGCGTGGATTTCGTCATTGGTGGGCGGCACGTCGACGCGTCCGTCCAGCTGCTCGGCATTGATCCGGGCCACCTGGCCCCGGATTCGCTCCACCTGGCGGAGGGAACGGCCCACCAGCAGCCACACCGAGCCCGCCACCGCCACCAGCAGGAGCGGCGTGGCTCCCAGCGTGAACCAGGCCACCGTGGAGATCGTGTCCGCCTGGATCTGCGCTGCCTGCGCCACAACCACTGTGTAGTTCGCGGCTCCGGCCCGCGCTCCGACGGTGACGATGTGGTAGTCGTCATTGTCGCCGATGCTCGGAAGGCCCGGGACGTCTTGCGTCATGGTCTGGCCCGGGGAGGGCCGCTGGGCTGAAAGCGGGGTTTTGGCGATCTCGGGATCCGAGGCGGCCACGACCGACCCGCCGGCGTCCAGCACCTGGACGAATTGGCCGGCATGCGCGGTTTCAATGATGTACGCCCCGGCATCCGCGACGTCCTGACCCGCCATTTCGGCCATCACGTCCAGCGTCTTCTGCCGGGCGGTGGCGTCGGTGGAACTGGCCAGGGATGCCCGCAGCAGTCCCAGCAGGACGACGCCGCCGAGCAGCAGTGCGAGCGCCACGACTCCGACGGCGACCGCCGTCGAGCGCCTCCGCACGCCCCAATGACTCCAGCCCCTGCCGGGGCGGCCCGAGGTGGTCCGCTTGCCCAGTGCCATGGTCCAAGAATGCGGCAATGCGTGACGCGGGACAACCACATCGACCGCATTGGCCGCCATCCCTACCCTCTCAGTCTCTTCTCAGCGGGATGCGGGAGAGTTGGAAATGAACCGGTTGCCGGTCACCGGGCACCCCGGCAGCCCTTGGTCCCCAGACTCCGGCCGCACGCTCTCCTCAATCGGCGTGCGGCCGGGCATGACCTTCCTCCGCGGTGGCTGATCTCCGGCGACCTACTTCCTGGCGCGTCGAGTCCTGGCCCGTCGAGTCGCAGCTTTCGAGTCACGGCCCGTCGAGTCACAGCTTTCGAGTCACGGTGCAACGGCCTCAGGGCTCCGGCGTCACCCTGAGCCAGACGAACTCCTGGGGGTGCAGGACGACGCCAGCGTCCAGGCGCACGTCCGCACCGGAGAGAATGTCCTCCGCGTCGGACGCGAAGCCGGACAAGGTCCTTGCCGACACCTCCTGCACCCCGTCGCTGAAGTTGGCCAGTGCCAGGATCAGAGTGCCGTCTCCTGGCCGCTGGTACCCCAGGACGCCCGGGTTGTTCGTGTCGAACCCGATCAGCCGGGTGCCGGCGAACTCGGGCGCCGCGGAGCGCGCGGAAATCATCCGGCGCAGCCCGGCATGGACAGCACCGGCAGGGGTTTCCGGGTTGTCGCGCAGTGCATAGCCGGCGGCCGGGTAGTGCGGCCGGTGCACCCACCGGCTGTCCGTTCCATGGCCTGCCTCGAGGCCATACTGGTGATCGTTGAGCTGGCCGACCTCGTCGCCCAGATAGAGCAGCGGGATGCCCCCGGTGCTGAAGGCCACCGAGTGGGCCAACAGGATCCGGCCCACCGCCGTCGTTGATCCGCTCTCCAGCCCGCAAAGGGACGCTGTGGTGCCGGCGATCCGGCAGTCCCCGGTGCGGGGATTGTCCTGGAAGGGCACACCGTGGGCGAAGCTCCCGGAGCCGCATGGTGCCCAGCCGGGGGTTGACGCCCCGGTAACTGGACACCGCGTAGCCGCCGTCGGAATGCGGCTCCGGGGCCAGGAACAGTGGCATCAGGTGCAGGTACGTGAGGCCCAGTTCCTTGAAGTAGGGGATCCGGGCGCGGACGCCCGCGAGATCCCCGGCGTACCGGTCGACGCAACAGACGCCGCCAAGCATGGTGTTCGCCTGGAACCAGCCGCTGTGGTGTTCCCGGTCGGCGTCGAGGGCCTTGAGCTCGGCAGGCCGCTCGGCCCACGACCGGGCAGACTGCAGCACGACCTCCGTGAGCTGGTCCAGCCAGTCCGGACGTGCGCCGTAAAGTTCGTGGAACAAGCGGAGCAGGGCCGGTGCCCAGCGCGGGCGGCCATGTGTCGGCACGCGGGGCGTCCCGCGGGCGGAGTTGCCGCGGGCACGTCGATAGGCTGGGCTGATGAACGATGCCGCCGCCTTCCTGCCGACACTGCTGTGCATCGGCCTCCTCATGGCGGTGACCGTGGCGCTCCTGGCGGCATTCCGGATCCCGCACCGGGCCGCGCCCGCGCTGGCGATCCTCCGCGGAGCTGTGCAGCTGGCCGGAATCAGCCTGATACTCGGCCAAGTCATCACAAATCCTGTTTGGGTCGGCGCCGCACTTCTCGTGATGTTCTTCGTGGCCGCAGCAACAGCCGCACGGCGCCTCGGCTGGACGTGGGGCCGGCTGGGCCTGGTCAGCGGCGCGATGGCCGCTGGCATCCTGGTGGCCCTGACGATCGACTTCGGCACGGGCGCAATCGCATTCACGCCCCGGTACGCGCTGGCCCTTGGAGGGATCGTGATTGGCAATGCCATGACCATCGCCACGCTGGCCGGCCGGCAGTTCTCCGAGGCGGTGAATGCCCGCTGGGAAGAGGTGGAGGCCTGGCTGGCGTTAGGCGCGACGCGGCGACAGTCGACGCTGGAGCTGGCCCGGGGCGCCGTCTATGCGGCACTCATTCCCTCGACGGACCAGACCAAGACGACCGGCCTCGTCACGCTGCCGGGGGCATTTGTCGGGGCGATCTTCGGGGGGCTCTCACCTCTGGAAGCGGGTCGCTTCCAGATAGTCGTCCTCGCGTCGATCATGGCGGCGGGCTCCGTGACCGCCGTCGTCCTCATCCGGGTCCTTGCGCCGGTGAAGGTGCGTCCCGCCCGGCCCCGCTAGCGCCGGTTCAGGCCCGTCACGGTCGCGCCGGAACCCGGATGACGAGCGGATCCATCGCTTGGCCGGCAGCGTATTGGCCGTCGAACAGTTCTGAGCCCGCCTCGGACACGGCCACGTCGACGTGCTCCCAGACCAGGAACCCGTCCATATTGCGGGGCGCGGCGGTGCGCAGGGTGCCGACGTCCGAGCGTTCCTTGCCGTGGCCGTCGCCGGTGCTGATGGTCAGGATTCCGTGGCCGGCCGTGAACTCCACCCACGGATTCAATAAGCGGACAAACATCATTCCGTGGTGGCCGGCGACGCGAACGTCGCCGCTGAAGCGCAGCACGCCCATGCCCCGGGCCGGATCGTACTCGGAACCGGCAGGGGCGAAACAGAACTCACCGGACGCGAGAACCCTCGCGCCGTCGGACGCGGAGACGGCACCGTCGGGGAGTCCCGAAATGTACTCCAGGAAGGTGCGCTTGATGCCCCAGGTCAGACCCTCCGGGGGCAGCGGAGCGGGGGAAGCGGGGGAAGCGGACGCTGGTTTCACGTAGGTTCTCCTGGTCTGTCGTGTGGATCTACCTTCGAGCCTAGCCGCGGATCCCCGCCCGGCTGAACTGTGGCACGGCAGCCGCGTCAACCGGTGTATTTCTCTGAAGGCGTAGGCGCTGCAGGACTACTGCCGGGACGGCGGTGGTTGACTTGGATGAGTACCGTTTCGCAGGAGGTGCACAGTGGCCGCAGCCATCAGCAGGGCATCCGGATCTGAAGTGTCCGAGGACCCGCTGGATTCCTATTCCGCAACGGTCATCCGCGTGGCCGCCGCCGTCACGCCGCACGTCGCCGCGCTCGAAATGACCGGCAAAGGGCGCGCCGGCGGTCGCAGGGTGGGCGCCGGTTCGGCCGTGCTTTTCACCACGGACGGGTACCTGCTCACGAACGCCCATGTGGTGGGTGGTGCCGAAGCCGGTCATGCGGCCTTTGCCGACGGCACCGCATCGGCCGTTGAGGTGGTGGGGGCCGATCCGCTTTCCGATCTTGCCGTGGTCCATGGCAGGGCACCCACGGCGGCGCCGGCGGAATTGGGTGACGCCGAACTGCTACGGGTCGGCCAGCTCGTGATCGCCGTCGGCAATCCGCTGGGGCTCGCAGGCTCTGTCACCGCCGGCGTGGTCAGCGGGCTGGGCCGTTCCATCCCCGTCTGGTCCGGACGGAACCGGCGCGTGATCGAGGACGTCATCCAGACCGACGCAGCTCTCAACCCGGGCAGCTCGGGAGGAGCGCTGGCGGACGCGCGCGGACGGATCGTGGGGATCAACACGGCAGTAGCCGGCGTCGGCCTCGGCCTGGCCGTTCCCATCAACGCCACGTCCCGGCGGATCATCGCTTCCCTGCTCAAGGACGGCCGCGTCCGCCGGGCCTATCTTGGCCTGGTGAACACACCCATCCAGCTTCAGCCCCGGGCCGTCGTCCGGACGGGCCGCAGGGAAGGCCTGCTCGTGGTCGAAGTCCTCCCCGACTCGCCCGCCGAACGCGCTGGTCTGCGGTCCGGCGACATCCTCCTGAAGGTCGGGCAGATGTACGTTTCAAACGCCGAGAGCCTGCAAAAACTGCTCTTTGCCGAAGCGATCGGGGAACCTCTGGAACTTGCGGTTCTGCGCGACGGTGCGGAACTGCGCTTGGTGGCGGTACCGGCGGAGATGACCGACGGCCAGTAGCGAATTTTGCCGCCCCGACACGGTGGCTTCAGGCGATGGAATACCTTTCCGGAGCCGAAATTCGGCCGCACGCGGACTACTTGCATCCCTGTAGGGTCGCCCAGGTGAATTACTTGTTTCACGCTGCAAATACCTGCCCGCGGCGCCGCCGTCTTACCCAGCGGTACTGACGCCTGTACGCGTCTTTCTTCGGGCGGAAGATCGGGTAGCGGCATGCCTTGTTGCGCCAGGTGGGGCGTGTCACGGTGGCAATGGAAAGCCGGTGGGATCAGAGTCTCAGTACGGCCTGGTTTCGATATTGGTCCGGCTATCCGCAGACGATTGAGGTCGTTTTACCTGGGGAAATCGGAGAACAACGTGGAAAGCCTAATGGGAACTGCCCCCTCCATTACGGTCCGCTTATTCGGATCCTTTGAAGTACGCCGGGACGGCGTCGCGCTCACCGCCGCCGACATGGGGGGATGCAAACCCCGGCACATTCTGGAAATCCTTCTGCTGAACCTTGGCACACCCGTCTCCAAGACCCGCCTGATCGACCTCCTTTGGGGCGCCGGCGCCAGCGACGGCTCCGTGGCCACGCTTGAGAGCTATATCAGCGGTATCCGACGAGCTATCCAGCCTGGCCAGACCAAGACCGGCCCGCTGCGCACGGCCAACAGTGGATACGTCCTGGATCCGACCCTCGTGGACCTGGATCTCTTCCGATTCCGTGACCTGGTCCGGGAGGCCGGCGAGCTGCTTCCCGATGAGGCGTATCCGCTGCTGCTCGAGGCCCTCGAGATTTCTGCCGAGCCTCTCCTTGGGTTTGAGCTGGCCTCCGACTGGGCCGAAGAGGCGCGCACGCGCCAGGCAGCCGACAGGGTGGCACTGCAGATCCTTGCCGCAGAAACGGCGGCCCTGCTGGACAAGCCCGACGACGCCGTCAACCTCGTCCAGGCTGCCATCAGGGCTGAGCCGCTCAACGAACGGGCCTGGACGGTGCTGGTAACAGCCTATGAGCAGGCTGGCTTGCCGGCGGAAGGCCTGGCGGCCTATGACCGCTGCCGCCGGCTTTTCGATCGCGACCTGGGCTGCGCGCCCGGGCCGGCCTTGCAGGAGGCCCATCTGAGACTGCTGCGGCAGCGCGCCGAAAGCAATTCCGAACTCTCCGAGGTGTTGGCGGCGCTGCTTTATCTCGGTGAACGGTTGAACGGGCCCAAGAGCCGGCAGCAGCCCGCGGCGGAGTCCCGGCGTATGCACGAGAACGCCGGGCGCGTGCTCGATTCGTTCCTTCAGCGCGTCCGCGCTGCCGTCTGACGCCGCCGGACGGACGGCGGGGAGTTAGCTTCATCACGTGGCCGGGATTCCAGGGAAAATCCGCCATGCCGGGCCTCATACTGGGAAGGACCCCGGCGCGCAGTCCGATCGCCGGGTGTGAGGAGGGCCCATGGAAACCTTGAAGAAAGTCGTCACGAACGAGTACTTCCCCGCGGCGGCGGTGCTGTCGGGAGTCGTTTTGTTTTGGGTCCTCGGCCTCTTCGGCGGACTGTCCCTCCTGAGCACCCGGCAGACTCCGGTGACCACGCTGACGTGGCTGCTGTTCGTCTACGCCGTGGCGGTGCTGTCGCCGCTCGCCGGCCTCGTCGCAGCCATTGATCTCGTCCGCCGGTGGCTACGGAACCGGCAGGCGCGCGCGGCGGAATCGGTCTAGCCGGCACTCCGCAGGCGGCAGGCCCTTCCCGCCTATTCGAAGCGGGAAGGATCGCCCATGCCGTGCCGGACGACTTCCGCGACACCGCTGGAGAAATCGATCACGGTTGTCGGCTCTGCACCGCAGTCCCCGGAATCGATCACGGCATCCACCACATGGTCCAGGCGCTCCTTGATCTCCCAGCCCTGGGTCAGGGGCTCGGCCTCATCCGGAAGGAGCAGGGTGCTGGACAGCAGCGGTTCGCCGAGTTCGGCGAGCAGTGCCTGGACCACGTGGTTGTCGGGGATGCGCACGCCAACTGTCTTCTTCTTCGGGTGCAGCAGCCGCTTGGGGACCTCGCGGGTGGCCGGGAGGATGAAGGTGTAGCTGCCGGGTGTGACGGCCTTGATGCTACGGAAGACGTCGTTATCGATCTGGACGAACTGGCCCAGTTGCGCGAAGTCCTTGCACACCAGGGTGAAGTGGTGTTTGTTATCGAGGTGGCGGATACTTCTGATCCGGTCCAGCGCCTCCCGGTTGCCCAGCTGCGCGCCCAGGGCGTAGCAGGAATCGGTGGGGTAGGCGATCAGGCCGCCTGAGCGCACGATCTCCACAGCCTGGTGGATCGAACGCGGCTGGGGGTTCTCGGGGTGCACATCGAAGTATCTCGCCATGGGATGAGCTTACGCCCGACGCCGGGCCCGGCCCCCACCGTCGAGCCCGACCGGCCGCGCCGCGTCGGGCAGCCTCACGTCCGGCCGTTGCGCTGGTCGGTGGCTGGTTGTGCACAGACAGTTCTGTCTGATAGTTTCGTTCCGGCATAGACAAGCCTGTCTACGCCCATCCAGCTGGCCGCCTCTGGCGGGTCAGCGCGGCCCCGGTTGGGCTCGAATCCGATACTGAAAGAAGCACGAAACTTCCATGACCCCGCACCGCACGCTTGTCCTCGTTGCCCACCCTGATCTCGAAAGCTCGCGCATCACCGCGCACCTCACCGCAGCCATCAAGGACATGGAACACGTCACCGTCCATGATCTTTCCGCCGCCTACCCGGACCGCCGGATCGATGCCGCCCGCGAGCAGGAGCTGCTGCGCACGCATGACACGATCGTCTGGAGCTTCCCGTGGCACTGGTACTCCGTGCCGGGAGTGCTGAAGGAATGGATGGACCAGGTCCTCACGTACGGCTTTGCCTACGGCACCGGAGGAGACGCCCTGCAGGGAAAGCGGCTCCAGCTGGTGCTTTCGACCGGAGGCCCGGAGGCGTCCTACGCGGCGGCGGGCTACAACCGCTTCACGATGGACGAACTCCTGCGCCCCCTCGATGCCACGGCACACCTGTGCGGGCTGGAAATGGCCGAGCCGCTCATCCTGCACTCGGCGCACGGGGTGGACGCCGACGGACTCGAGCGGCACGCTGCCCGGTACCGGGAACTGCTCTCGGTTGTTCCTGCCGCCGCCGGACGCTGATCGGCCCTGAGATCCTGACCGCGCGCTAGGCCTGCTGCTGGCCGGGATTCTGTTCGTCGTGGTGGATCCGCTCGCCGAGGTTCCGCAACGGCTCGCCGCTGCCGCTCCACTGCCGGGCAATGAACTCCGCGGCAATGGATACGGCCGTTTCCTCGGGGGTGCGGGCGCCCAAGTCAAGGCCCACGGGGCTGTGCAGCCGGGACAGTTCGGCCTCGCTCAGTCCAGCCTGGCGGAGCCGGGCCACCCTGTCCTCGTGCGTACGCCTCGATCCCATAGCGCCGATGAACGCCACGGGCCCGCCCCGGAGGGCCACCTCAAGGACGGGGATATCGAACTTCGGATCGTGGGTGAGGACGCACAGCACGGTCCTGGCATCCAGGAGTCCTTGGGCGAACTGATCGCTCAGATAGCGGTGCGGCCACGCGTTGACCACCTCGTCGGCGTCGGGAAATCGCGCGGGAGTAGCGAAGACCGGCCGGGCATCACAGACGGTCACCCGGTACCCCAGGAAGGCGCCCAGCCGGGCCAGCGCTGCGGCGAAGTCGATGGCGCCGAAGACGATCATGCGCGGCGGCGGGGCATAGCTTGCGAAAAAGACGCGCATGCCTGTGTCCAGCCGCTCGCCATCGGCGCCGTAGGTCAGGATGCCCGTCCGTCCGGCGGCCAGGAGCCCCTGGGCGTCATCGCCCACAGCGTGATTGGTCCGCTCCGAGCCCAGGTCACCCTCGCAGCCGTCCGGCCTGACGATGAGGTGCCGCCCCACTCGGGCCGCATCCGGGTGTTCGATGACGGTGGCGACGCCCACCCGCCGCCCGGCGGAGATGTCCTGCGCGACGTCGTCGAGCTCGGAAAAGTGCTGCCGGGATACGGGCTCCACGAAGATATCGATAATCCCGCCGCAGGTCAGGCCCACGGCATAGGCGTCGTCGTCGCTGATCCCGTAGCGCACCAGGGCGGGCTCGCCGTCGTCCTTGACCTGGCTGGCCAGCTCGTAGACGGCACCCTCAACGCAGCCGCCGGAGACCGACCCCACGGCCTCGCCGTCGGACGTCACGAGCATGGCCGCGCCGGGGAGCCTCGGGGCGGATTTGAAGGTGCTCACGACAGTGGCGAGGCCTGCCGTGGCACCCCTCCTCCAGTCCGGCAATATGGCCGCCAGGACATCGCGCATTGGCGTGCCTCAGAGCCTGCCGCACAGGCGGAGCATGCGGAACGCAGACCGCCGGCCGGCCCAGTACGCAAGGAACGCCACCACGGCGAGGATGCCGAGGACCCTCGCCGGGCTGGACAGCTGATCTGCGGCGATACCCTTGGCGAGGCCCAGGGCATCCAGGCTGCCGGCGGCCGGAGGCGGCACCGCCGGAGCCGGAGCCGGAGCCGGAGCCGGAGCTGGGGACGGTGTAGCAGTTGGGGCCGGTGCCGGAGCAGAAACGGCGGCCGACGCCGGAACCGGTTCCGGGACAGCCTCGGGGGCCGGGGGAGTCCCCTCGGCCAGCATCGCCTGCAGGTTGTTCGCGAAGAGGGCCATCATCTGCTCGGTGACGCTGCCGATCACACCCTTGCCCATGGCCGCGGCCTTACCGGAGAGCGCAAGGTCCGCGTTGACGGACCCCCGTGTGGCGTCGCCTTCTTCTGTGAGCGTCAGGGTCACTGTCGCCTCGGCGGTGCCCTGTCCGCGGGTCTCCTGGGCTTTGCCGCCGAGCACGGCACGGTGTTCGGCCGCGTTGCGTTCGATGACGTTCAGCAGGCCCTTGTACTGCATCGAGACCGGGCCGAGCTTCACGCTCATGCCCACCTGGTAGGCGTCGTCGGAGAGCTTGTTCAGGATCTTGGCCCCGGGAAGGCAGCCGGCCACCCGTTCAAAGTCCATCAGTGTGTCCCACACCGTGTCGATCGGGGCGACCACCGAGAAAGTGCTGTCTACCTGCATGAGTTCCCTCTTCCCTTGAGTGATGCCTGGCCGTCGCCGCGGATTGCGGCCGCCACCTCTGCTAACGCCGTGTAGCTGTGTCCGCTGACGAATTCGTCGCAGTACGGCAGGGCCGCCGCCATGCCGCCCACCAGCGGCTGGTATTGCGGCGCGGCCTTGCGTGGATTGACCCAAATGATCCGGTACGCCAGGCGCCGCAGTCGCGCCATCTGGGCCGCTACCTGCCCGGGGTCCTCCTGCGCCCAGCCGTCGGAGAAGATCACCACCACCGCGCCACGGGCCAGGCCGCGGCGGCCGTGCTCGTCGACGAAGTGCCGGATGCTGTCGGCGATCCGGGTTCCGCCGGCCCAGTCAGGGGCGGCCGTGGCGGCCCGGGCCAGGGCCTCGTCCGGATCGCGGAGTGCCAGTTGCCGGGTCAGGCGTGTCAGCCGGGTGGAAAACACGAAGGCCTCGGCGCCGGCACCCGCCACGGCTCCCTGCAGCAGCGAGACGAAGATCCGCGCATACGGTTCCATGGAACCGGAGACATCGCACAGCATCACCAGCTTGCGGCGCTGGGGTCGGCGCCGGGCATACAACAGCCGGGTGGTGTCTGTGCCCGAGCGCCGGGCCGCACGGACCGTGGCGCGGACATCCAGCCGGGCACTGCTGTGCGCGGACTTCCGGGCGCGGCGGCTCAGGCGCGTCGGGGTGGCGAGCAGCAGCCGGGACGCCAGCCGCCTGATCTCCGCGACTTCCTCCTCGGTCAGCTGTGCGAAGGACGCCTCGTGCAGCCGTTCCTCGGGGGACGCCATAGCCAGCACGGCCTCGCGCGCCGGGGTGTTGCCGTCTTGGCCGGCGTCCGTTTCCGCGGAGGCAATCGCCGGCTCCGGGCGCGGGGGAGCAGGCGCGTAGCCGGGAGCACGGTCCTCGGCCGGAGATGGTCGGGTACGGGTCTCCTCAGGGGTGCCGGCCGGGGCTGCGGCCGGAGACACCGCGCGGGCCGGATGCGAGGAGGGGTCGAAAGCGCCGCGGAACACCGCGGAAAAGACGGCGTCGAAGACCGGCAGCTGCTCGCGGGCTGAGACCAGCACCACCCGGGACACCCAGTACAGCTTTTCAGCGTCGTCGGGAGGGACCAGGCGGAGTGCCTCGGCCAGCCGGACAGCCCGGTCCGGTGAGCACGAGAGCCCGGCCAGGCGCAGGGCTGTGACGAAGGCCGCGGACAGGGCCGCCGCTTCTACCGTGGGGGGCACGGGGCGCTCGTCCTGCGGTGCGCCGGCCGTCAAAGCGCTCACCCGCCCGAGCCGGCCACGAGCCAGTCGGCCCCCCGGGCACCGACGAGTTCGAGGTCGTCGCGGTTCTTGACGATGGAACCGAGGGTCTGTTCCGCCGTCGTGGCATCGATGCGTTCAATGCCGAGTACTGCCAGGGCCGAGACCCAGTCAATCGCCTCGGAAATGCCAGGCGGCTTTGCCAGGTCCAGGGTGCGCAGCCGGGTAATGACGGCGGCAGCTTGGAGGGCCAGCGGGCCGCTGCTGGCCGGCACTCTGCGGCGGACGATCTCTGCGATCCGCTCCGGGCCGGGGTAGTCGATCCAGTGGTAGAGGCAGCGGCGGGTCAGGGCATCGTGCAGGTCCCGGGTCCGGTTGGACGTCAGGATGACGATCGGCGGATGCGTGGCCCGGATGGTGCCCAGCTCCGGGATGGTGACGGCGGCCTCTGCCAGCAGCTCAAACGTGAAGGCCTCGAATTCGGCGTCGGCGCGGTCGATCTCGTCCAGTAACAGTATGGCGGGGCGCGGACCGGGGTGTTCGATCGCCTGGAGGAGCGGGCGCCGCAGCAGGTACTCCGGGGCGAAGAGGTCCGTTTCTGTGACGGAGGCGTCCCGGACCTCGGCAAGCCGGATGCCAAGCAGCTGGCGCTGGTGGTTCCATTCATAGAGGGCCTCACCGGCGTCGATTCCCTCGTAGCACTGCAGCCGGTACAGCGGGGTATCGAGGAGCTCGGCGAGCGCTTTCGCCGCCTCCGTCTTCCCGACCCCGGCCTCGCCTTCCAGCAGGATGGGCTGCGGCAGGCGGACAGCCAGGAACAGGGCGGTCGCCAGCCCGACGTCGGCCAGGTAGTTGTTGCGGTCCAGGGCTGCCATCAGGGACGGGACGTCCGGGACCCGGCGCTGCACGTCTTCCTCCGCGCCGGCCCGCGCCGCCGCCGTCATACAGCCTCCCGCAGCCGGCCAAGAAGCCGCCTGTAGTCTTCCTCGGTGTCCACATCCAAAGGGACAGGCGTGCGGACCTCGACGACGTCGTCCGCCCGCTGTTCGAGAAGCTTCCAGACCGCTTTGTCCCCGTGGAGGGCAGCCAGGGCCGGAATCAGGCGACGGGCAAAGGCCATCGGGTGGCCCACGCCGTCGTCGTAGCGGCAGACCGCGATCCCGGCAGAGGTGGCGGGAAGACCGCCCGGGGCAGCGGCGCCGGACCGTGCTTGCAGGAGGGCGTCAAGGACGGCCCGGACGCTTGCCGCGCGGACACCGGGCTGGTCACCGAGCAGCAGGACCACGGCGTCGGTCTCCGGGTCCACGGCGGCGAGGGCGGTGGCGATCGAGGACGCGCACCCTTCGCCGAAGTCCGGGTTGAGCACCACCTCGCAGCCGCTCGTGTCTGCGGTGCGCTGCACCTCTTCCGCCGCTCCGCCCAGGGCCAGGACCGTCTGGCTTAAGGCGCAGGCCCGGGCGGTCGCCAGGACGGCATCGAGCAGGACGCCCGTGCCGTAGGGAAGCAGTTGCTTGGGCCGGCCCAGGCGCCGGGAGGCTCCCGCGGCGAGGATGATGCCGGCGGTCCTGGGGGCGGCGGCTCCGGCCGCCTGCGGCATGTCAGGTTGCGAGGGCATAGCGCTCCGGATCCTTGCGGAAGGCCGCCCGGCAGCCGGGGGAGCAGAAGTACACGGTGACCCCGTTGTAGTCCAGGTGCAGGGACGATTCGGCGGCCGGCACGGGCATGCCGCAGACCGGATCAACGGCGCTCGCGGGCCCCGACTCGGTGGGCGCCGACTCGGTGGGCGCCGGTTCCGCGAGTGCCGCCGGGACCCCGGGCTGCGCCGCGGCGTGCCGCGCCTTGGACCGTTCCCCGAGCAGCTGGGCCAGGATGGACAGGGCGATCTCTCCGGGGGTCCGGGCACCGAGTTGCAGCCCGGCCGGCGTGAAAACCCGCCGCCGCAGGGCATTGTCGACGTCCAGGGACTCCAGCACGGCGGCGCCGCGGGTTTCGCTGGCCACGAGGGCAACGTACGGCACGCCCGCGCGCAGGGCCGCCTCCAGCGCGCCTTCCTCCGCCTTGCCGTGCGAGGCGACAATCAATGCCGCGTCATCGGCGCGGGGAGCTGCGGATTCGCCGTCCGTGAGTTCGACGTCGAGGCCGATGCCGGAGCCGAGCGTCGCCAGAGCCTGCGCTGCCGGCGTGGTGCCCACCACCAGAACCCGGGGGGCCGGAATCCGCGGCTGCAGGAAGATCTCGATCGCCCCGCCGCTGAGGCACGGGTTGGAGACCGCGACGGCGCCTTCCTCCGCGGTCCGGGACGGTTCCCCGGGCAGCACCCGCAGCAGGAGGGGTTCCTGCGTGGCCAGGACCTGCCGGCTGAACTCGCGCACCGATTCCTCCACGCAGTTCCCGCCCACGAAGCCGAGGATCTCACCGCTGGGCAGCACCAGGGCCGTGTCCCCGGCATGGGCGCTCGTCGGGTGCTGGGCGCGGACTACCGTGGCGTGGACGAACGGCTCGCGACGGCCGGCGAGTTCCTCGGCCCTGGCGGCCAGGGTTTCTGCGGTGGTGGGCATCAGATCGGCGGCCTCGCCCGGCCCTGCATGGCGGCCCAGACACGGGCCGGGGTGCAGGGCATGTCCATGTGCGTGACGCCGAGGGGGGCGAGGGCGTCCACGACGGCGTTGACGATCGCCGGGGGTGAGCCGACGGTGGCGGACTCGCCGATGCCCTTGGCCCCGATCGGGTGGTGCGGGGACGGTGTGACGGTGAATCCGGTCTCCCAGTCCGGCACCTCCATGGCCGTGGGGATCAGGTAGTCCATGAAGGACCCGCCGAGGCAGTTGCCGGCCTCGTCGAACTCGATGATCTCCATCAGGGCCATGCCCACGCCGTCGGTCAGCCCGCCGTGCACCTGGCCTTCGATGATCATCGGGTTAATCCTGGTGCCGCAGTCATCCACCGCGACGAAGCGCCGCACCTTGACCTGTCCCGTGCCGGGATCGAGGTCGACCACGCAGATATAGGCGCCGAACGGGAAAGTGAGGTTGGGCGGGTCGTAGGTGACCTCGGCGTCGAGGTTCCCGTCCACGCCCTCGGGCAGGGCCACGGTGCCGTGGGCCCCCATGGCGATCTCGGCCATCGTCTTGCCAACGCTGGGGTCGCCCTTGACGAACCAGCGCCCCTTCTCCCATTCGAGGTCCTCGGGGCGGGTCTCCAGCATGGCGCCGGCGATCAGCCGCGCCTTCTCACGCACCTTCCGTGCCACGAGGGCGACGGCGCCTCCACTGACCGGCGTCGAACGGCTGCCGTACGTGCCGAGTCCGAACGGGGTCTGGTCCGTGTCCCCGTGCACCACATCGATGTCCTCCGGCGGGATGCCGAGTTCTTCGGCCACGATCTGGGCGAACGTGGTCTCGTGGCCCTGGCCCTGGCTTTGCACCGAGAGGCGCACCACGGCCTTGCCGGTGGGATGGACGCGCAGCTCGGCGCCGTCGGCCATGCCGAGGCCCACGATGTCGAAGTGCTTCCGCGGCCCCGCACCCACGACCTCGGTGAAGAACGAGACCCCGATGCCCATGAGTTCCCCGCGCTCGCGCTTGGCGGCCTGCTCGCGCCGGAGGTCCTCATAGCCGGCAAGCTGCATCGACAGGCGCATGGCGGCCTCGTAGTTGCCCGAGTCGTAGACCCAGCCGGTCTTGTTGGCATAGGGGAACTGTTCCGGCTTGATGAAGTTCTTCAGCCGCAGCTCCGCCGGGTCCATGTCCAGCTTGCGGGCCAGGATGTCCACCATCCGCTCCACCAGGTAGACGGCCTCGGTGACACGGAAGGAACACGCATAGGCCACCCCGCCGGGCGCCTTGTTGGTATAGACGCCGGTGACCGAGCAGTGGGCGGCCTGCAGGTCGTAGCTGCCGGTGAAGATGGAGAAGAAACCGGCAGGGTTCTTGGTGGGCTGGGCGGTGGCGTTGAACGCGCCATGGTCGGCCAGCACGTGGGTGCGCAGGGCCAGGATCTTGCCGTCTTTGGTCGCCGCGATTTCGCCCTGCATGATGTAGTCGCGGGCGAACGACGTCGACATCAGGTTCTCGGAGCGGTCCTCCACCCACTTGACCGGACGGCCGGTGACGATCGAGCCGACGACGGCGAGGATATAGCCGGGGTAGATCCCGACCTTGTTGCCGAAGCCGCCGCCGATGTCGGGGGAGACGATCCGGATCTTGTGCTCGGGGATGCCGGCGACGATTGCGAACAGCGTGCGGTGCGCGTGCGGGGCCTGGGTGGTCTCGTACAGGGTCAGTTTGCCGCTGACGGCGTCGAAATCGGCGACGGCGCCGCACGTCTCCATGGGTGCGGGGTGGACGCGCGGGTACACCATCTCCTGGCTGACCACGACGTCGGCGGAGGCGAACACCGCATCGGTTGCGGCTTTGTCGCCCATCTCCCAGTCGAAGATCCGGTTGTCCGTCCGGCCCTCGATCTCGTCGCGGATCACCGGCGCGTCCGGGTCCAGCGCCTTCCGGGCGTCCACCAGCGGGGGAAGGACATCGTATTCGACGTCGATCAGCTCCAGGGCGTCACGGGCGGCGTACCGGTCCTCGGCCACCACGAAGGCGACTTCCTGGCCCTGGAACCGGACTTTGTCGGTGACCAGAACGGCCTGGACATCCGCGGAGAGCGTCGGCGCCCACGCGAGTTTGAGGCCCAGGAGGTCCTTGCCGGTGATCACTGCCACCACCTTGGGATGCGCCAGGGCGTTGGTGGTGTCGATCGAGACGAGCCGGGCGTGCGCGACGGGCGCGCGCAGAATGGCACCATGCAGCATCCCCGGCAGCACGATGTCATCCACATAGTGGCCCTTGCCGCGTACGAAGCGCGGGTCTTCCTTCCGCTGGATGCGGCCGTAGCCGATCGGACGGTCCTCGTCGCCGGCTGCCGGGTTGGACGGGTGCTCATGGATGACGGTCATGCCTTCACCTCTGTGGCTGTGTTTGCTGTCTCTGCTGCGGCTGTCTCTGCCGCGACATCGGGCACGGCGTTGTCCGTGCCGTCCAGGACTTCCCCGGCCGCCGAGGCATCCTCGGCTTCGCCGGCCGGGTGGGCGGCGGCCCACTGCACCGAGCGGACGATCGTGGCGTAACCCGTGCACCGGCAGATCTGCCCGGAAATGGCCTGCCGGATCTCGGCGTCGTCCGGGTGCGGATTCTTATCCAGCAGCGCACGGGCCGTGAGCATCATCCCCGGGGTGCAAAAGCCGCACTGCAGCCCGTGCTCCTCCATAAAGCCCTGCTGGACCGGGTCGAGGGTTCCGCCGGCGGCCAGTCCCTCGACGGTGCGGATGTCGTGCCCCGCGGCCATGGCGGCGAGGACGGTGCAGGACTTCACGGGCTGGCCGTCCATCAGGACCACGCACGTCCCGCAGTTGCTGGTGTCGCATCCCCAGTGCGTGCCCGTGAGGCCCAGGACCTCGCGGATGTAGTGGACCAGCAGCACGCGGGGCTCAATCTCGCTCGTGACGTCGCTGCCGTTGACGGTCATGCTGATCTGCATCGGGGTTCAGCCTTCCTGCATCTGGGCGGCGGCGCGGGCGCACGCGCGCCGCAATACCCGCCGGGTGAGCTCATCGGCGAGATGCCGCTTGTAGTCGACCGGGCCGCGCTGGTCGGGCACCGGATCGCACGCCGCGGCCGCCAGCCTGCCGGCCTCCGCGAAGACGTCCTCGTCCGGGCGCCTGCCGCGGAGCGCGCCCGCGGCCTCGGCCACCGTGTGGTCAAGGCCCAGCGCGGTGAGGCCGACGGCGGCGTCGTCAATCGTGCCGTCCGCAGCGAGGGTGACGGCGGCGCCTGCGGCACCGACGGCCCAGTCTCCCACCCGGCGTTCGACCTTCTCGTAGGCGCTGCCGGAACGGGGGACGATGGGGAACCTGAGTTCGCAAAGCAGCTCATCTTGTCCGACGGCGGTTTGGTAGGGTCCGCGGTGGAACTCGGGCATGGTGAGGGTGCGCTCGCCGCCCGGCCCGCGGATCACGGCCTCGGCGCCCAGGACATCACAAACGGTGGAGAGGTCCTCGGCAGGGTCGGCCTGGCAGAGCGAGCCGCCAATCGTGCCGCGGTTGCGCACCACAGGGTCGGCGATCCGCAATTCGGCGTCCCGCACGATGGGAAACAGCGCTGCGACCTCGTCCGATTCCAGCAAGGTGGTGTGGCGGGTCAGGGCACCGACCCTCAGCTTGTTGCCGTCACGAAGGATGAAGTCCAGCTCGTAGAGGTCATTGATGTCGATCAGCCATTCGGGCCGGGATAGGCGAAGCTTCATCATCGGCAGAAGGCTGTGACCGCCGGCCACGACCCGCGAATCCGGGCCGTACCGGGCGAGAAGTTCCAGGGCGTTGTCCACGGTAGTGGCGCGCACGTAGTCAAATGGAGCTGGAATCTGCATAATCCCTACCTCACTCCGAAGGGCCGGCGGCATGGTGCAGCGGTTGTCTAGCGCCGGATTGAGGTCAGTCTTGCCCCGGCCTAACCGGGATGTCAATATCGTCATAAGCGAAAGGTTATGAAGCCGTGGCGATGACATTGGGACAGTTGCGCACGTTCGCCCTGGTTGCCAAACTGGGCTCACTCCACGCAGCCGCTGCCCACCTCGGAGTCAGCGAACCGGCCGTGTCGTCGGCACTCGCCGCGCTCAGGCAGGACCTTTGCGACCCGCTCTTTGTGCGCGCGCACGGCGGAATTTCGCTGACCCCCGGCGGCCGGGCGCTCGCCGAATACGCCCAGGACATCGTGGGCCTGGCGGACAAGGCCCGGCGGGAGGTGGCGCATGCCCAGACCGAGACCGGGCGCCTGAAAATCGTGGCGACAGCGCCCTTTGCGGAACACGCGGCCGGGCGCCTCCTGGACCTTTTCAGCCGCCGCGTTCCCGGCGCCTCTGTCGATGTGGTCGTTGAGCAAGCGGAGGACATGGGGTCGATGATGCTGGAACGTGTCTACGACATTGCCCTGGGCGCCCGGCCGCCCGCCCCCAACGGCGCGGGCGACGTCGGCATCGACTCCGTCCCGTTCCTGCGGTACCAGCGGGTGGTCGTGGCGGCTGCCGGGCATCCCCTTGCCTCGCAACACGGGCCGGTGGCGCTGACCGAACTGCTGGCCCGGCCGTGGTTTGCCGGACCCGCCGGCATCCAGGCCGCCAGTGAAGAAGGACGCTGGCTGGCCTCCCAGGGGGTGGCGCCGGAGATTGTCCGGCTAAGCAGCGAAACGGAGGCCCTCGCCGCGGTCAGGGCCGGTGAGGGAACCATGATGGCGCTGGGCCACATCGTCCGGGATGAAATCCGAAGCGGCGCCCTGGTACGCGTTCCGGTGGCCGGGACCCCGGTCGCCGGACTCTGGTGGGCCAGCACCCTCGACCGCCACAGGGCCACCACCATGGCACTGACCTTGCAACGGTTTGCCGCCACTGCCGATGCCACCGCGGCCATGGTGGCTCCCGGCGGTTCGCGAGGGCTCGAACGGCGGGGGTCCAAGTTCCATGTGGCGCTCTGGAGCTGAAGGGCCGGCCGAGGCGCCGGACGCTGTGTCGCTTTGCGCAACGCCGGGCCGGATGCTAACCCTTGAGGGTTAGACGATCCATTCACCCCGCGAGAAGGAGTAGCAATGACGTTGTCCCGAGACGAAGACAGCTCGCTGCGGCATTGGAGCAGTCGGCTCATCCAGGCCCTGCAGATTCTTGACCTGGAAGTCGACCACGAAAAGATCGTCCAGGTCGCGGACGAATCCGTCAAAGCCGTCGGGCCACACGCGGATGCCATCAGCGCGTTCATCGTGGGCTACGCGGCGGGCACTGCATCCACCAACGGCCGCAAGGGCACCCAAGAGGCGGTCCACGCCGCGTCGAACAAAGTCATTGAGCTCTGCGAGCACGGCGAATCCGGCGGCCCGGACGAAGAAGGCTGGACCAAGAGGGCCCAGTAGCGCCCGCGCCTCTCTGGAAAGGCCGCGTCCCCCATGGGCGCGGCCTTTCCGCATTTTTCGGATCCGATCCGTGGGGCATGCTCATTCTTCGGGCGCGGGGATGGGCATGGTGGTGCTATGTCCAGTGGCCGGGGCGGGGACTGGGCATGTCCCGCGGCCCCGGCCAGTCGAACCGGGTGGCTAGTGCGACGCCACGCCGACGGAGGCTGGGGCCGTGCTCTCCGGTGTCTGGTCCAGGCTCAGCTCGAGCCGGACAATAACCGCCTTCGAGATCGGTGTGTTGCTGCCCTCCGCCGTGTGGTTGAGCGGGACAAGCACGTTCGCCTCGGGGTAGTAGGCGGCCGCGCAGCCGCGGGCCGTGGGGTACGCCACTACACGGAATTTGCGGACCACCCGCTCCTCGCCGTCCTCGTACACGCCGCGGATATCCACGTACTGTCCGTCCGCCAGGCCCAGTTCGGCGAGGTCGTCCGGGTTAACGAACACCACATGGCGGCCCTTCTTGATGCCCCGGTAGCGGTCATTGTGGGAGTAGATGGTGGTGTTGAACTGATCGTGGGACCGCATGCTCTGCAGGATCAGGGTGCCCTCCGGCCGCTGGACATGTTCGAGGTCGTTGACAGTCAGCACCGCCTTGCCGGTGGGCGTCGGGAAGGTGCGGGAGTCCCTAGGTCCGTTCGCCAGGACGAAGCCGCCTTCCTGCCGGATCCGTTGGTTGTAGTCCTCGCAGCCGCCCACGACCCGTGAAATGTGATCACGGATGAGGTCATAGTTCTTTTCATAACCCTCCCAGTCGGCCTTGATCTTGTCGCCGACCAGGAGTTTGCCCAGGCGGCTCAGGATGGCCGGCTCCGAGAGCAGATGATGGGACACCGGCTCGACGCTTCCCCAAGACGCGTGCACGGCGCAGACGGTGTCTTCGACGGACACGAACTGGGGACCGGATTCCTGGATGTCGATCTCGGTCCGGCCCATGGTCGGGAGGATCAGAGCCTCGCGGCCCGTCACCGTGTGGGACCTGTTCAGCTTGGTCGAGATCTGGACCGTCATCTCGGTGTTTTCCATCGCGGCCTCGGCCGCGTTCGTGTCCGAGATAGCCGCCACAAGGTTGCCGCCCAGGGCAACGAAAACCTTGATCTCACCTTCGCGCATTTGGTTAATGGTTTCGACGGCGTCCGTGCCGTGCTCCCGGGGCGGCTCGAAGTCAAACTCCTTGCCGAGGGCTTCCATGAACGACTGCGGCATCTGTTCCCAGATCCCCATGGTGCGGTCGCCCTGGACATTGCTGTGCCCGCGGATGGGGGAGGCTCCGGCGCCCGGTTTGCCCATGTTGCCGCGCAGCAGCAGGAGATTGATGATCTCCTTGATCGTGGCCACGCCCTTCTTCTGCTGCGTGATGCCCATGGCCCACGTGATGATGACCTTCTCCGCCTTGAGGTAGCGCGCGGCCAGCTCATCAATGTCCGCACTCCGCAGGCCGGTGGCCTGCAGCACAGCCTGCTCATCAAGGCCGGCCAGGTGTGCCTTGAGCTCTTCGAGTCCCTCGCAGTGGTCGGCCAGGAAAGCGTGGTCCAGGACGGTCCCGGGGTTCTTGGCCTCGGCGTCGAGCACGCGCTTGGAGACGGCCTGCAGCAGCGCCATGTCCCCGCCGATCCGGATCTGCAGGAACTGGTCCGCGATCTGGACGCCGTGGCCGATGACTCCGTTGACCTGCTGCGGGTTCTTGTACCGCCTCAGCCCGGCCTCGGGAAGCGGATTTACGGCCACGATCTCGCCGCCGTTGCGCTTGCAGTTCTCCAGTTCAGTCATCATCCGGGGGTGGTTGGTCCCCGGGTTCTGGCCCATGATGATGATCAGGTCAGCGTTGGCGTAGTCGTCGAAGCTGACGGTCGCCTTGCCGATCCCGATCGTCTGGCCCATTGCCCAGCCCGAGGATTCGTGGCACATGTTGGAGCAGTCAGGCAGATTGTTGGTGCCGTAGCCGCGGACCAACAGCTGGTACAGGAACGCCGCTTCGTTCGACGTGCGGCCGCTCGTGTAGAACGCAGCGCGGTCGGGGGAGTCCAGCCCCTTGAGCTTGTCCGCCACAAGCCGGAGCGCCTCGTCCCAGCTGACCGGCTTGTAGTGGTCCTCGCCGGCGGCCTTGTAGACCGGCTCCGTGAGCCGGCCCTGCATGCCGAGCCAGTACTCGGACCGGCTCCGCAGCTCGCTGACCGGGTGCTCCGCCCAGAAACTCGAGGGAACCGTGATCGGGGTCGCCTCCCAGGTGACGGCCTTGGCCCCGTTCTCACAGAACTCGAAGGCCTTGCGGTGGTGCGGGTCCGGCCAGGCGCAGCTCGGGCAGTCGAAGCCGTCCTTCTGGTTCATTGCCATGACGGTTTTACGGGTCCGGTTGAGCCCCATCTGCTCGATAGCAGGCTTCATGGAGTGGTACACGCCAGGGACGCCGGCGGCCCAGCTCTCCGGCCCGTCCTCGACAACGAGCTCTTTCTCGGACGGTTCCTCGATGCGAGGAGTCTTGCGAGTCACGTGAACTTCCCTTCTGCAACCGCCGCCCGGACAGGACGACGCGCTGATGTGCCACTCTGCACCCTACCGTCCGGCGTACCGGCTTGCCCGTAGTGCCGGAAGTGATCCGCCACGCCCGCCTTAGTAGGCAAGGGCCGTTGCTAAGTATCAGCCTCGCGTTTTCCGCGTAGCGGCTACTCGTGCTTCCGCTGCAGAAGCCGTGTCTTCTAGGGGTGGAAGGTCTCAGTGGGGAAAAACCAGACGTAGTCCAGGGTGTTGGGCCCTGCGGCATACGGGTTCTTCGTTACGTTCGGGCGCCTGTCAGGCGGAGCCGAAGGGGTCCGTCCTGACCTGAATGGTCTCAATCATTTGCTGGAAAATCATGTGAATACTGGGGGAAGCGTGATGGAAAAAATTTGTGCCGACCGACTGCTTGGAAGAGAATCGATCCACGTTTACGGGTCTGCGGCGAAGGCACTCTTCCAAGGTCGAACCGTCCTTGTGACGGGCGCCGGGGGGTCCATCGGTTCGGAGATAGTGCGTCAGATGCAAATGCTGGGAGCAGGGAAGACCTACTGCGTCGACAACGACGAGTTCGCACTCTACACCCTGCAAATGGACCTGGAGGGCATGGCACTCCTGGACGATGATGTCTACCGGCTGGCCGACATCCGCGACGAGCAGCTGATGCGACGAATAATGCAGGAGGTCCGTCCGGACGTCGTGTTCCACGCCGCCGCCCATAAGCATCTGCCGCTCTTGGAACGGGCGCCAGAAGCGGCGGTCAAGACCAATGTCTTTGGCACCCAATCCGTGGTGCAGGCGGCAATCGCCGCCGGGGTGGGCAGGGTTGTCAACATAAGTACTGACAAGGCGGCTAATCCAACGTCGGCGTTGGGATGGTCCAAGCGTCTTGCCGAGCATGTTGCGGGCAAGTACGCCGGTGCCTCGGAGACGAAAGTGGCAAGTGTCCGTTTTGGAAATGTACTGGGAAGCCGAGGCTCATTTCTGCCCACGCTCATGACGCAGATTGAGAGGGGAGAAAGGGTCCGGATCACCGACCCCAGTGTTGCACGGTACTTCATGACCATCCCTGAAGCGGCAGGCCTGGTTATCGAAGCCGCCTGCCTCGCTTCCGGCGGGGAAACCTATGTTCTGGACATGGGTACCCCGGTGCGGATCGAGTCCCTGCTGCGTCGGTATATCGAGCTGGCTGACTGCCCGATGCCGGAGGTCGAGTACAGCGGGCTGCGACCCGGCGAAAAGATGTCCGAGGAGCTTTTCGATCTGCGCGAAACATACCATTCCACAGCACATCCGCGCATTGTGAGGGTTGATGTCGGAGCATATCCGATTGACCATGCACTGGAACTGCTCCGCGAACTCGTAGACCACGGCGCGCACCCTGCCCTCGTTCGCGAAGCTCTAGAATTCAATACTGCGGGAAAGGTAAACGATGGACTGGACGGCCTCTCTGCTGGCGCTCTTGGCACTGCCCCTTCTGGCAGTATTGGTTGACGCTGTCGGGGCGGCACGCAGCACACGCTTCGGGCCCGCGCAACGAGGAATCGACGACGCTTCGCTGGAGAGTTTGTCCTTCGATGTTCTTGTCCCCATATACGGCGACATCCGGTATTTGACTAACGTTGACTATCTCCGACGCTATGGCCGCCAGGTTATTCTCTGCACCACCTCCGGTGAGACCGAGGATTTCCGCCGGTCACTCGCGGAAGTAGCCGCGAAGCACGGGTTCCGGATCTTCCGCAGCGAGTATGTTCCACCTTCGCCGGGAACCCGGCGTCGTACTGGCGGAACCGTTCGGGACCGCGTAATCAGGGATGCGCTGACCGCAGTTGTGCAGGCGGAGTATGTCGTTTGCCTGGACGCGGACTCGACGTCAGTTCGGCCGTTATCCGAGCTTGTGGGTGAGCTTCGCCGGCGCGGGGACGATGTCGCTTCCATCGAACTGGTGCCGCAATCGGATGGTCCCGCATTGGTCCAGCTACAGCGGCATGAGTACCGGCTGGCGATGCGCCTCCGGTTCCTCATGCCCTGGCTGCTCAGCGGCGCCTGCCACGCCGGAACGGCATCTGCAATGCGGAACATCATGTCGCAGCACTCACTCTTTTTCCAGGGAAATGATGTCGAAACAGGGCTGATCGGTGAGCGTCTCGGATATCGCATGACGCACATTCGCTTCGCGGTGAATACGGAAGTGCCGGTGACGCTGAGGGCGTGGTGGCGCCAGCGACTGGCATGGGCAGGCGGGGAATTCCGTTTGTATATCGTGAATATCCGATTTGGCGTATGGCACCCATTCTTCTGGATCTACGGCAGCATCGTGCTCTTCGCATTTCTCCTGCTGCGATGGGAAGCACTTTTTCATCCCGGTCTGTCGCTGCTGGCCGCAGCTATTCTCTACTTCGGCATGACATATTGGATTCACTGGAAGGATCGCAGCCGCTGGCTTTTGCTGATGCCTTTCTACACGTTGGTCACTAGCTTGGTCCTCGTTCCTCTCGGTATGGTCTGGTACTTTGCCATGGCGATACCGGAAAGGAATTTCGGGCTTATTCGCTTCCGGCGTGGCCTGAAGGTTTCGCAGGCACCGGATCGGCGCAGGCGTGAAGCCGTTGCCGGGGCGTAGAGAAGGTGGCGTCGGGCTCCCGGGCTGCATACAGCAGGCCGGCGGCCGGCCGGGGAAGGGCAGCTCACCGGCCGGCTGCGAGTGAGTCCCGGACCTCGCGGCGCAGGACCTTGCCGATCAGCGAGCGCGGCAGGTCCTCCACCACGGCAACGCGGCGCGGGACCTTGTAGGCGGCCAGGTTCTCCCGGGCGAACGCCAGCAGCGCCTGCGGGTCGACGCGGAAGCCCGCAGCCGGGACGACGGCGGCGACCACGTCTTCTCCGCCGCCCGGGCGGGGAAGCCCCACCACGCACACGTCCAGGACGCCGGGGTAGTCACTGAGGATGCCTTCGACTTCCGTGGGGGAGACGTTGAAGCCTCCCGTGATGATCAGCTCCTTGATCCGGTCCCGGATGGTCACGAAATCGTCTTTGTCCATCGAGACGATGTCCCCGGTGCGGAACCATCCCCCTTCCAGGAGCGCTTCCTCAGTCTCCTGCGGCCGGTTCCAATAACCGGCAAAAACCTGCGGCCCCTTGACCAGAAGTTCGCCTTCCTCACCCGGGGCGCGGTCCAGCAGGACGTTCCGCGGGTCCACCACCCGGATGTCGGTCAGGGGAAACGGGACCCCCACGGTTCCCGGCTTCCGGCTGGGACCGAACGGGTTGCCCAGCGCGATGGGTGAGGTTTCCGTCAGCCCGTAGCCCTCGATCAGGTAGCCGCCGGTCGCCTTCTCCCAGGTCTCAACTGTCGCCGTCGGCAGGTTCATCGCCCCCGATATCGAAAACCGGATGCTGTCCAGCGCGATGCCCCGCCCCGCCGCGGCGGCGGCGATACGGTCGTAGATCGGCGGAACCGCCGGCAGGAACGTGGCAGGCGACTTCCGGTGGGCCTTCAGTACGAGGTCGACGTCGAACTTCGGGAACAGCACCAGCTTCGCGCCGATGCTCAGGGCAAACGTCATGCACAGGGTCAGCCCGTAGGCGTGGAACATCGGCAGCACCGCGTAGACAGTCTCCCGGCCCTCCTTGATTCCGGGCACCCAGGCACGGCCCTGCGCGGCGTTGGCCTGCAGATTGGCATGGGTGAGCATGGCGCCCTTGGGCTCGCCGGTGGTGCCGCTGGTGTACTGGATGACGGCGAGGTCACCGGCGGCCGGGCGCGGGTGCTTTTTCTTCAGTTCGCCGGCGGCAAGGAGCTCCTTCCAGGCCAGCACTGTCCGGCCGGCCGGCGCCGTCGCGGGCCGGGACACGCGCTTGCCGGCGGCCAGCGCGGCCCTGGCCGTGCGCGCTGCCGGCACCGGGAGCCGCAACGCCAGCCGCTGCCGCAGGGGCATCGCCGGAATCAGCTCAACGGAGACTATGCTCCGCAGCCCGACGTCGGACGGCAACTGCCGGACCTTGTCCACGACTTTGTCCCAGACGACCGCGACGGTGGCGCCGTGGTCCTCAAACTGATGCCGAAGCTCGCGGTCGGTGTAGAGGGGATTGTGTTCGACGACGACGGCGCCCAGGCGCAGCACCGCATGGAACGCGATGATGTGCTGGGGACAGTTCGGCAGGACCAGCGCCACCCGGTCACCGGCCCGCACGCCAAGCTTCTTGAGGCCGGCGGCTGCCTTGCTGATGGAGGCCCCCAGCTCGCGGTAGCTGGTCCGTGCCCCGAAGAACTCCAGCGCGGTCTTTGTCCCGTAGCGCCGGACGGAGGAGTCGATGAGGTCCACCAGGGTTCCGGCCGGGAGTTTCAGGTCCGCGGGAACCCCGGGGCTGTAGTGGCGGGTCCAGGGACGGTCGGGATGCTGGCGCCCCGCGGATTGGTTGCTCATGGTGTGTCCTTGCCACTGGGCTGCGCCGGGCGTCCGGCCTCGGGCCCGGCAGGACCCGTCAGGAAATCCTACCGGGAGGGCCTGGCCCGGGTGCAGCGCGAGGTCAGCGTCATGCGGGCGCCGTGCGCGGCCTGAGGTGACTTTCGGCCCTTGGCACCCCGACGGGCCCGGGCGGAAGCTGAGGCGTACACCGCCAGCTGCAGGTCTGCGCACGTCACGGGGCCATGTTCAGATTTACTGCCATGTTCAGATCTACCGCAATGTTCAGATCTACCGAAATGTCCAGATCTACGGGGTGGAGGTCCACGGAAGCGCCATGAAAGACGAGCAGCCGAGCCTGAAGTTTTTGGGCGCCACCGACACCGTCACCGGCTCCCGCTACCTGATCGACGCCGGTGGCAGGCGCGTGCTGGTGGACTGCGGCCTTTTCCAAGGCTACAAACGCAACCGCCAGCGCAACCGGGCGCCCTTCCCCGTGCCGCCCCGGTCCATTGACGCCGTCGTGTTGACCCATGCGCACCTGGACCATACCGGCTACGTCCCCGCGCTGGTCAGGGACGGCTTCAGCGGCCCCGTCTACGCCACGGACGGCACCACGGATCTCTGCAAACTCCTCCTGCCGGACAGCGGTCACCTGCAGGAGGAGGAAGCCCGGTATGCCTCGGAGCGGGGATCGTCCACGCACGACCCGGCGCTGCCGCTCTACACGGCCGCCGACGCCGTCGCATCGCTCAACAGCTTCAGGGTCCGGGGATTTGACGATCCCCTTGACCTTGGCGGCGGCCTGGAAATGACGTTCGTGCCGGCCGGGCACATCCTCGGGGCCGCGCAGGTTCACGTCCGCCTTGGCTCCCACTCCGCGCACTTCACCGGGGACCTGGGCCGTGCCGATGACCCCTTCATGTACCCGCCCAGGACGCTCGGCGAAACGGGCGTCCTGGTCACCGAGTCCACGTACGGCAACAGGAAACACGCCACCGAGGATCCCGAGAAGCAACTGGGGGAGATCATCAACCGGGTCGCGAAACGCGGCGGGGTCATCATGTTCGCCGCGTTCGCCGTCGGCCGGGCCGAAACGCTCATGCTGTACCTGTCCAGGCTGTTCCAAAAGGACGCGATTCCGCCCATCCCGGTATACCTGAACAGCCCCATGGCCATCGACGCCTCAGAAATGTACCAGCGCCATCCCGAGGAACACCGGCTAAAGCGGGAGGAATACACGCAAATGTACAAGCTGGCCAAGCTCACCCGCACCGTGGACGAGTCCAAGCTGCTGAACCTGCGCGGCGGACCCATGATCATCATCTCGGCCAGCGGCATGCTGACCGGCGGCCGGATCCTGCACCACGTTGCGGCGTACGGCCCCGATCCGAGAAACGCCATCATCCTCAGCGGCTACCAGGCCGGCGGCACGCGCGGGGCCGCCCTGGCCGCGGGCGAGCGCGAGCTGCGCATCTATGGAGAGGACGTCAAGGTGCGGGCCGAAGTCATCCAGCTTGAAAGCCTCTCCGCGCATGCCGACGCCGACGGCATCATCGCGTGGATGAAAGCGGCGGCAAGGGAGCCGCGCATGACCTACATCACGCACGGCGACCCCGACGCGTCCGATGCCCTGCGTCTCCGGATCAAACGCGAACTCGGCTGGCGGGCGCGGGTGCCCGAGCACCTTGAGTCGATCGACATTGAGGATCCACGATGAATCCCACGGCCGTCACCCGGAGTTCCGTGCTGCGGGAGATCCATGATATCGCGCGGCCGCTGAAAAGCGACCGGGACCTCAACGGGCTCGTGGAGCGGGCCGCCGGCTGCCGGTTTGTCGCCATCGGCGAGGCGTCCCACGGCACACACGAGTTCTACACGTGGCGGGATACCCTGAGCCGGCGGCTGATCGCGGAGGAAGGCTACAACTGGATCGGGGTGGAAGGCGACTGGCCCGACTGCTGGCGCATTAACCGGTGGGTCCGCGGCCTGGACGGCAAGGACCAGGGAGTCCACGCCCTCCTGGCAGGCTTTGAACGCTGGCCGACCTGGATGTGGGCCAACGAGGAAATCGCGGCATTCCTGGACTGGCTGCGCACCTGGAACGCGGGGCGGCCCATGGGCAAGCGCGTGGGTTTTTACGGACTGGATGTCTACTCGCTGTGGGATTCGCTGCGGGAAATCATTGGCTGGCTGCAGGACAACGTCCCCGACGCCGTGCCCGCGGCGATGCGTGCCTGGCAGTGCTTCCTGCCGCATCACGAGGATCCGCACGAGTACGCATGGAGCACCCGGCTGGTGCCGCAGTCCTGCGAGGCGGACGTCGTCGCCCTCCTGGCCGAAGTCAGGAACCGGGTCTTCAGCCCCGGGCCCCATGACGAGGACGCCTTCGACGCCGTCCAAAACGCCGAAGTCGCGGCCAACGCCGAGCACTACTACCGGATCATGGTCCGCGGCGACCGGCAGTCCTGGAACGTCCGCGACCACCATATGGCGGACACCATTGACCGGGTCAGCAGGCACCTCGGTCCGGCGTCCAAGGGTCTGATCTGGGAGCACAATACGCATGTCGGGGACGCGCGCGCCACGGACATGGCGCAGGACGGCCTGGTCAATGTCGGACAGCTGCTGCGGGAACGCCACGCGGGCGAGGGGGTCCTGCTGGTTGGCTTCGCAGCGCACCGGGGCTCAGTGATCGCCGCCGATGCGTGGGGCCGGCCGGAGCGTGTGCTGACGGTGCCGGAAGCGCGGCCGGGCAGCCACGAGGACTTCCTGCACCAGGCCCTCGGCGTGCCGTCCGTACTCGAGTTCGGTGACGACAGATCCGGGCCCTGGCTGTCGACGTGGCTAGGCCACCGGGCGATCGGTGTGGTGTACCGCCCGGAACGGGAAGCCGGAAATTACGTTCCCACCCGGATGGGGGAGCGCTACGACGCGCTGATCTGGCTCGAACACACCGCGGCGCTGCGGCCGGTGCACCATGAGGGCCCGCCCCGCGAACCGGAGTTCGAGACCGAACCCACGGGCTTCTAGGCCGTGGCCGTTACGTCCCGGAGCACCGCCACGGGGCGCGAGGCGGCGGTGAGAAGGGCGCCAAGTGCGGGGCTTAAGGCCCTAAGCCGAGTTTTGGCAGGCGGAGCACACTGAAGTGTCAGGAGACTTGCCGGGTCACGCGGTCTGCAACCATCACTCCACTCCAGAAGAGCAGGATTCAGAATGAGCAAAGCAATCGTCGTCGGAATCAACGGGTCAGCGGGAAGCGACGCCGCCCTGACCTGGGCCCTTCAACGGGCGGCCCGGGACCGGCTTCCGGTCATCGCCATCCACGCGGTGGATGACCGCTGGTTGTCTCCGGACTTCCAGTACCACGAGCTCATCCGGGAATCGGGGATGGAGCTGCTTCAAAAAGCGCAGGCCAGCGCCGGCGAACAGGCCCCGGACGTCAAGGTGGACATCGAGCTTCGTCATGGCGGCGGCGGCTCCGTGCTGCGGGATATCTCCAAGGAAGCAGCCGTGATCGTGGTGGGCGGCCATGAGAAGCGTCGGATCGACGGCGGCCCGATGACGGACCGTGCCTTGCAGGTTGTCGCCGCGTCGGAATGCCCGGTAGCCGTCATACCGGCGAAACCCGGGACCGGCGCCAAAGGCGTGGTGGTCGGCGTGGACGGCTCCGAGGAGTCCCTGCAGGCGGTCGCGTTCGCGGCCGCGGAAGCCGACCTGGGCGGGGACGAACTCAGCGTCGTCCTCGCATTCAAGAGCCCTGCCCGGTGGCTCGAGAAGCAGATGCCCTCCAGCGGCCTTGCCGAGACCCTGGTCGAGGAGAACCGGATCGTGCTCGCCGAATCGGTGGCCGGACTGGGCGACAAGTACCCTGACCTCGTCGTCCATCAGCGGCTTGAGACGAACACCGAACCGGCGAAGGCCCTCGTGGACATCGCGGCCGACGCCAGGCTGCTGGTGATCGGCAGCCGCGGGCGCGGCGGGTTGTCCCGGACGGTGCTCGGCTCCACGGCCCACGCAGTGCTGCTGAACGTGCCGTGCCCCACCATCGTCACCCGGGTGCACAAGGTCAAGCACGAGGACTGAGCGCCGCCGCAGTCCGTTGCCGCGGCGGCCCCCGAAGCCGGCCGGCCCAGACTGGCTGGGAAGCCCCCTCCGCGGAGGGGGCTTTCCGCCGCCGCCCGCGGATGGGAGGATGTTGCCGTGGACCCGTTTTTTAACTTTCTCAGCCACTCCTGGTGGCTCGTCTTTCCCATGAGCGGGCTGATCGGCGGGTGGGCCCGGTCCTGGTCCAAAGCCACGGAACGCCGGCACCGCCGCCGGATGGAGCTCTACACACTCAAGAACCAGGCGGTGCAGGCCGAGCAGGCCAGCCAGGCCGAGGTGCTGGGCCTCATGGACGCGCACGATACCGTTAACAGGCGCTGGCTGGACTACGAGCTGGACGTGGGGAAACTGATCGACTTTCCGGTCATGACCGATGTCCGGGAGCCCCTCACCGTGGCTTTCCTGCGGGCCAAGCGCGAGGCCGACGGCCTGCGCCCCGCCGCACCCGGGGATCTGAGATCTGCCGCTCGGCTCTCGGAGTACCGGGCCGCCGTGACAAGTTTCGAGCTGGCCTTCGACGTGGCCGAACGGGAAGCGAAACGGATCAGGGACAGCAAATTCACGGGCCCGGAACGCCAGCGGCTGGAGACGGCGCGGAAGCTCCTGCGGATTGCCTCCGACGCGGCCGCGACCCCTGCCGAACGCCAGACCGCCTACCGGCGTGCCCGCAGGGAGCTCGACGGGCTCATCGTGCTGCCGGAGGCCACGCTCGCCGCGCTGGAGGACAAGATCGCCTCCATGCTCGACGCCGGTCCGGCAGCGGACGTCCGCCGTGCGGTGTAGCTCTGTGACGATCATCGCGCCGCCGCCGTGAAAGCCGCTCTCCTCCGAGGGGGCCGCCAATTAGGGTCTTCTGGCATGTTTTGCCCTGCGCTCATTCCCACGTACCATCGATAAGGTTTCAAGCTGCTTAGTGACCACTGGACGTTCATCGGGATAGGCATCTCGGAGCGCTGTGGCCATGGGGCGCCGGGGTGTGGAACTGCTGACCATGGACACTGCAGATTGGGCAACAGGTGGAATACACCGTAATGGTGGCGCTAGTGATATTGCTGGCGCTGTTCTTCGACTTCACCAACGGATTTCATGACACCGCGAACGCCATGGCAACCCCCATCGCGACCGGTGCCATCAAACCCAGGACGGCTGTCGCCTTGGCGGCGGTGCTAAACCTCGTGGGAGCGTTCCTCTCCACGGAAGTCGCCAAGACCGTTTCCGGCGGCATCATCAAGGAGGGCGCAGGCGCGGCTCCGATCACGCCGGACATCATCTTCGCCGGGCTGATGGGCGCCATCCTCTGGAACATGATCACCTGGCTCAAGGGCCTGCCGTCGAGTTCCTCCCACGCGCTCTTCGGCGGCCTGATCGGCGCCGCGATTGCCGGTATCGGCATCCACTCCGTCAACTTTGAGTCAATCCTGCAGAAGGTCATCCTTCCGGCGGTGTTCGCCCCGATCATCGCGGGCGGCGTGGCCTACCTGTGCACTCGTCTGGCCTACGCGCTGACGTCCCGTCACGACCCGGAAACCGGTGACAAGCTGACGCAGAAGCGCGGCGGATTCCGGACCGGACAGATTTTCACGTCCAGCCTCGTGGCACTGGCCCACGGCACCAACGATGCCCAGAAGACCATGGGCATCATCACCCTGGTCCTGATCTCCGCGGGCCTCCAGCCTGCCGGCTCCGGTCCCCAGTGGTGGGTTATCACCGCCTGTGCCTTCGCCATCGCGGTCGGCACGTATTCCGGCGGCTGGCGGATCATCCGCACCATGGGCTCGGGACTTACCGAGGTTAAGCCCGCCCAGGGCTTCGCCGCCGAGACCAGCACCGCCACGGCCATTCTGGCGTCCTCGCATCTGGGCTTCGCCCTGTCCACCACGCAGGTGGCCTCCGGCTCGGTTGTGGGCTCCGGCATGGGACGCCGCGGCACGACTGTGCGGTGGGGAACCGCCGGCCGGATTGCTATCGGCTGGCTGTTCACGCTGCCGGCCGCTGGAATCGTGGGCGCGCTCACGGCCCTGCTCGTGCAGACCGGCGTCGTTGGCGTGATCATCGCGGCAACTGCCGGCACCGCCGCGGTGGCCTACATGTTTGTCCGGTCCCGGAAGTCCCATGTAGGCAGCAACAACGCCGTCGAGATCGAGGAAGTCGGCCAGGCCGTGCAGTTCCGCAAGAAGAAGTCCGCCACGAAGGCGATCAAGAACGGGGGGTCCCAGCGATGAAGTGGCTGGAACTATTCAGCGTGGCGGGTGCCACGCTTGTGGCCGCTGTGACCGTGGTGGTTCTCTATTCCCTCGGCGTCAGGCTCACGGCCATCGCGGGGGACACCCGGACCGCCCCGGCGGCCTGGACCCGGCCGCTCGCCTACACGTGCTTCGCTTTGTGCGGCGCCGCCATTCTCTTCGGGCTCTACCTGATCATTCCGTACTTCCACGCTTAGGCAGCGGCCGGGGTCCGGATAGCCAGGGGATCCCGGGGATGGGCACCTGCGGACGCATTGGCTAGGCTGGGGCCATGGCGAGCTTCCAGTACTTCGTGGCATCCTCACTCGACGGCTTCATCGCCACGAACGACGACAATCTGGCGTGGCTCCTGCAGTTTGACGGCTTTGACGGCGGCCAGGACAGCTATGACGCATTCATCGCCGACGTCGGCTGCATCGTCATGGGCGGTGAGACCTACGCCTGGCTTCTGGAGCACGAACCGGACACCTGGCCCTATCCCGGCACACCCTGCTGGGTCTTCACCCACCACGAACACTCCGCCCCGAAGGGCGCCAACGTCACGTTCGTTCGCGGAGCTGTCCGGGAGTTCGTCGGCGACCTCGTGGAAGAAGCCGGCGGCCGGAACATCTGGGTCGTGGGCGGGGGTGTCCTCGCCGCGCAATTCGCCGACGCCGGACTGCTGGACGAACTGATCCTGTCCGTCATTCCCGTGGGCTGGGCAACGGCAAGCCCCTGCTGCCCATGATGGGTCCGACGCCGCCGCTGGAGTTGGTATCTTCCCGCACCATTGGGCGCGGCGTCGTGGAGTTGCGCTACCGGTTCCCCGGCAGGACCCCCTAGCGTTGCCTGTTAGCTTTCCTGGTGCGCGATATCGCGGATGAGGTTCGTGATCCGGGCCGTGGACAGCCTGCGGCCCTGCTCGTCCGTCATGACGATCTCGTGTGTCGTGAGGGTCCGGCCGAGGTGGATGGCCGTGCACGTGCCGGTGACCGTGCCGTGGGAAATCGCGCGGTGATGCGTCGCCCCGACCTCGATCCCCAGCGCCTGCCGGTGGGGGCCCGCGTGGATGCCGGCGGCGAAGGAACCCAGGGTTTCGGCGAGGACCACGTGCGCCCCGCCGTGCAGGATGCCGGCCACCTGGGTGTTGCCTTCCACCGGCATGGTGGCCACGGTGCGCTCCGGACTTAATTCAAGGAAGTGGATTCCCATCTTCACGACGAGGGTGCCGACGCCGTACTGGCCCAGCCAATCGTGCATGTCTTCGGGAACTCCGGCCGCCGCGAGCTCGGCGGCGTAGGGGGCGGGCGTGAAATTGTCCATCATGGGAACTAGGCTGGCACCTGTGAGTGAAACTACCAAACCGGCCCCTGCCCTCGAGAACGCCGCCCTTGAGAACACCGCCCTTGAGAACACCGCCCTTGAGAACACTGCCCTCGAGAACGCCGCCCTTGAGAATCCTGCCCCCCATTCTGCAGACACAACAGCAGACGTTCTCCCGGCAAGCCAGCAGGAACCAGTGCCCGCGGCCAAGCCCGCCGCAAAATCCAGCGGGGCCCTGGGGTCGGTTTCCGCCACCGAGGCGCCGGTGATTCCGATCACGGACCAGCCGCGGCTCCTCGTGCTGGATGGACACTCCATGGCTTTCCGGGCGTTCTTCGCCCTGCCCGCGGACAAGTTCTCCACCGCCACGGGGCAGCACACGAACGCCGTACATGGCTTCACGTCCATGCTGATCAACCTGATCAAGGAACAAAAGCCCACCCACGTGGCGGTGGCATTCGACGTCTCCGACGACACCACGCACCGCAAGGCCGAATACGACGGCTACAAGGGCGGACGCAACGAGACACCCCGGGAAATGAGCGGCCAGATCGATCTCATCGACAAGGTCATGGGCGCGTGGGGCATCAAGACCATCAAGATGCCGGGCTGGGAGGCCGACGACATTCTGGCCACGCTCGCTGCCATGGGGGAAAAGGCCGGCTACGAGGTGCTGCTGGTCTCGGGCGACCGCGATGCCTTCCAGCTCATCACGGACAACGTGTTTGTGCTGTACCCCAGGAAGGGTGTCAGCGATATCCCCAGGATGGACGCGGACGCCATCCAGGCGAAGTATTTCGTCAGCCCCGCCCAGTACTCGGACCTCGCCGCCCTCGTGGGGGAGACCGCGGACAACCTCCCGGGCGTTCCCGGCGTCGGACCTAAGACGGCCGCCAAATGGATCAACCTCTACGGCGGGCTCGAGGGGGTCCTGGAGAACATCGACGCGATCGGTGGGAAGGTGGGGGACGCCCTCCGCGAATATGTTGAGGACGTCAAGCGCAACCGGCGGCTGAACAGGCTCCGCACTGATCTGGACCTGCCTGTGACGCTCGACGAGCTCGCGGATCCGCGGCCGGACCAGGCCGCCGTCGAGGAACTGTTCGATGCGCTCGAATTCAAAACCATCCGCACCCGGCTCTTCGCCCTGTATGGCAGTGAAGTCACGGAAGCCGAGCGGGAAAGCCTCGAGACCCCGGACTTCGTGGTTCCCTCGGACGCGGCCGAGCTGGGTACCTTCCTCGCTGCCGGTGCCGGCAAGCGCTCCGCAGTAGCGGTCGATGTTGTGCCCGGCAGGATCGGCGAGGACGCGTCCGCGGTGGCGATCGTCCGCGACGGCGCCGCCGTGTACATCGACCTTGCAGGTCAGGACGCTGCCGCCGAAAACGTCCTCGCGGCGTGGCTGCGTGATGCCGAAGCGCCTAAGGTGATGCACGGCTTCAAGGCTGCGCTGAAGGCGCTGAGCGCCCGCGGATTGGAACTGGAGGGCGTGGTGGATGACACCTCCATCTCCGGCTACCTGATCCAGCCCGACCGCCGCAGCTATGAGCTCGCGGAGTTGGCGCAGCATCACCTCAACATCGCGGTCTCCACCGAGGCCGCCAAGGCGGGCCAGCTTGAGCTGGCGTTCGACGGCGACGACGCGGCCGCTGCCGGCGCGCTGGTCCACGTGGCCGCCGTCGTCCAGGCCTTGAGCCGGTTCTTCGAATCGGAACTGAAGGAACGCAAAGCCCAGGAGCTGCTGACCACGCTGGAACTGCCGGTCAGCCGGGTGCTCGCGGATATGGAACTCGCGGGCATCGCCATCGATATGCCGCGGATGGACGAACAGTTGTCCGATCTCGCCAAGGTGATCGACAACGCCCAGGAGCTGGCCTTCGCCGCGATCGGCCATGAGGTCAACCTTGGTTCGCCGAAGCAGCTCCAGACCGTGCTGTTCGACGAACTCCAGCTGCCGAAAACCAAAAAGATCAAGTCCGGCTACACCACCGACGCCGCCTCGCTGAAGAACCTGCTGGAAAAGACCGGGCACGAATTCCTGGTCCAGCTGATGGCGCACCGCGAGTCGTCGAAACTGCGCCAGATGCTCGAGTCGCTCAAGAAGTCCGTAGCGGAAGACGGCCGGATCCACACCACCTACGCGCAGAACGTAGCGGCCACCGGCCGGATCTCCTCCAACAACCCCAATCTGCAGAACATCCCCATCCGCAGCGAGGAAGGCCGGCGGGTCCGCGGCATCTTCGTGGTCAGCGAGGGCTACGAGTGCCTGCTGTCCGCGGACTATTCGCAGATCGAAATGCGCATCATGGCGCACCTCTCCGGGGACGCCGGCCTGATCCAGGCCTACAAGGACGGCGAAGATCTCCACCGGTTCGTGGGCTCCAACATCTTCCACGTGCCCACGGACCAGGTGACCAGTGCCATGCGATCCAAGGTCAAGGCCATGTCCTATGGCCTCGCCTACGGGCTGACCTCATTCGGCCTGTCAAAGCAGCTGGAGATTTCCGTCGACGAGGCGCGGACCCTCATGAAGGACTACTTCGACCGGTTCGGCGCCGTGCGCGACTACCTCCGCGGGGTGGTGGACCAGGCCCGGATCGACGGGTACACCGCCACCATCGAGGGCCGCCGCCGCTACCTCCCGGACCTCACCAGCACGGACCGCCAGCTTCGCGAGAACGCCGAGCGCATCGCGCTGAACTCGCCCATCCAGGGATCCGCCGCGGATATCATCAAACGGGCCATGCTCGGCGTCTCCGGCGCGCTGGCGGCGCAGGGCCTCAAATCGCGGATGCTGCTGCAGGTCCATGATGAACTGGTCCTCGAAGTCGCCACGGGCGAGCGCGAAGTCGTCGAGAAGCTCGTGACCGAGCAAATGGGCGCGGCCGCGGACCTCAGCGTTCCGCTGGACGTCCAGATCGGCATCGGCTCCAGCTGGTACGAGGCGGGGCACTAACGGTTTACCGGTTCCGGCGCCGCCGGCACCGCAGGATTGGCAGGATTCTCAGGGGGAGAAGCACGTGGGAGAAAAGTACGAGCTCAGGCGGTTCCGCGCGGTTGGCAAGGACTCGGCGGACTATGCGCAGGGTACGGCATGGCTGCGGGGCGTCGGGATCGGCTTCTACGACGAGCCGCGCAAAGACGATTTTATGGACAAGATCATGGCCATGTACCTCGTGGACAACCGTGAGATGACCGGCGTCTACCAGACCGACGGCGTGGCGGCCCACTCCCTGGCAGCGGACGTCCCGGTGGCCACTTTCGCGACCCTGCGCAAGGACCTGAACATCGGCTACGGCCGGCAGCTCGAAGCGCAGTTGGTCACCGCCGTCACGGTGCGCGGAACGCACCGCCGGCAGGGACTCCTGCGGCGCATGATGACCGGTGACCTGGCGGCGGCCAAAGCCGAGGGCGTCGCGCTGGCAGCACTCACGGCGTCGGAAGCGTCCATCTACGGCCGGTTCGGCTACGGTGTGGCCACCTTTGAGCGGAGCATCAAGGTCGACACCGGGCCGCGCTTCCGCCTGCGCCACGATCCTGCCGGTTCCGTGGAGATCGCGGACCGGAAGGTCCTGCTGGAACTGGCCCCGGAGGTTTTCGGCCGGTTCCACAGCGCCATGCCCGGATCGATCTCCCGGCAGGAGGCCTACCGGCTGCGGTCTTCGGGCATGCTCGGCCGCGACGGCAGCGAAGACGAGGCCATCCGGTGTGCCCTGCACTACGACGCTGCGGGCACCGTGGACGGATACGTGTCCTACAAGTTCTCCGGGTGGGACACCAAGCCGTACACCATGGAGATCGTGGACCTCGTGGCCGCAACCGACGCCGCGTACCTGGAGCTATGGCAATTCCTCGGCAGCATCGACCTGGTGGAACGCATCAGCTGGCAGGACGCGCCGGTGGACGACCCTCTGGCCTGGGCCCTCGAGGACCCGCGCTGCGTCGAGGCCTCAGACCACCGGGATATGTTGTGGCTGCGCGTCCTGGACCCGGTGCGGGTTCTGGGCGCCCGGCGTTACTCGGCCGACGGGGCCCTGGTTCTCACCGTGCGGGACAGCCTCGGCTTCGCGGCCGGAACCTTCACGCTGCAGGTCAGCGGGGGAGAGGCCACGGTGACGCCGGCCCCGGAGGCCGCGCCGGACCTGTCGATGGATGTCGCCGACCTCGGCTCGATCTATTTGGGCGCCGTCTGTCCCGTGACCCTCAAGGCCGCGGGTCGGGTCACTGAACACACGGCCGGGGCAGCGCTGGCGGCGCGTCTCATGTTCGCCGTCGAACGCTCACCGCACTGCCCCACGCACTTCTAGCCGGCCCGCACCCGGGAAAGCTGCCTGCAGCATTCCCGGGTGCACGCGTTGCTCGGCAGGCCCCGCGCGCTTTGACCCGCGTTGGCGTAAACGACTAGACTAAACGGGCGTGTACTACGTGCGCGCATCTACAATCCACAAAATCAGGATGACCCGGCGGATCACTTGCTGAGAAGCCGTATTCTTCGCCTGCATTCCATAATGCGGGCGAACCGGTTTGCCTGACCGACTAACTATCCACAACGGAGCCCCTACTACATGACCATCACCTCCACCGAGAAGCCCGGTACCCCCGTAGTCGCCATTAACGACATCGGTACCGCTGAGGACTTCCTCGCAGCTGTCGACGCCACCATCAAGTACTTCAACGACGGAGACCTCGTCGAAGGTACCGTCGTCAAGGTCGACCGCGACGAAGTTCTGCTCGACATCGGTTACAAAACCGAAGGTGTCATTCCCTCCCGCGAGCTTTCCATCAAGCACGACGTTGACCCCGGAGACGTCGTCTCCGTCGGCGATCAGGTCGAAGCCCTGGTGCTCACCAAGGAAGACAAAGAAGGCCGCCTGATCCTCTCCAAGAAGCGCGCTCAGTACGAGCGTGCCTGGGGCGACATCGAGAAGGTCAAGGAAGAAGACGGTGTTGTCACCGGTACCGTCATCGAGGTTGTCAAGGGTGGTCTTATCCTCGACATCGGTCTGCGCGGCTTCCTGCCCGCATCCCTCGTCGAGATGCGCCGTGTGCGCGACCTCGCTCCGTACATCGGTCAGCAGATCGAAGCCAAGATCATCGAGCTGGACAAGAACCGCAACAACGTTGTGCTGTCCCGCCGTGCATGGCTCGAGCAGACCCAGTCCGAGGTCCGCTCCACGTTCCTCAACAAGCTGGAAAAGGGCCAGGTTCGTCCCGGCGTCGTTTCCTCCATCGTCAACTTCGGTGCCTTCGTGGACCTGGGCGGCGTAGACGGCCTGGTTCACGTTTCCGAGCTGTCCTGGAAGCACATCGACCACCCGTCCGAGGTTGTCGAAGTTGGCCAGGAAGTCACCGTCGAGGTTCTCGAGGTCGACCTGGACCGCGAGCGCGTCTCCCTGTCGCTCAAGGCTACGCAGGAAGATCCGTGGCAGACCTTCGCCCGCACCCACGCCCTCGGCCAGGTTGTTCCGGGTAAGGTCACCAAGCTCGTTCCGTTCGGCGCGTTCGTTCGCGTTGAAGACGGCATCGAAGGCCTGGTCCACATCTCCGAGCTCGCCGTGCGCCACGTTGAGCTGGCCGAGCAGGTTGTCTCCGTTGGCGACGAACTGTTCGTCAAGGTCATCGACATCGACCTCGAGCGCCGCCGCATCTCGCTCTCCCTCAAGCAGGCCAACGAGGGCGTCGACGCCGACAGCACCGAATTCGATCCGGCACTCTACGGCATGGCCGCCGAGTACGACGAAGAGGGCAACTACAAGTACCCGGAGGGCTTCGACCCGGAGTCCAACGAGTGGCTTGAAGGCTACGAGAACCAGCGCGCCGCCTGGGAGCAGCAGTACGCTGACGCCCAGACCCGCTGGGAAGCCCACAAGAAGCAGGTTGCCCAGCACGCTGCCGACGACGCTGCGGCTGCAACGTCCGGTGAGAGCGACTCCGGCACCACGAGCTACTCCTCCGAGCCGGCTGCAACCGAGACCGGTGCAGGCACGCTTGCTTCGGACGAGGCTCTTGCCGCTCTGCGCGAGAAGCTGACCGGCAACTAATTGCCCTCGTTCCTCAAGGAGTCAGCTCCCTGAGGCCAGGCAGTTTGTAGCTTCAAGTCTGTAACTTGAAGCGGCACCGCCACGGTGCACAGAAAAGGTGGCCGTCCCCCTGGGGCGGCCACCTTTTCTCTTGCCCCGGACATGCTCAGTGCTGGCAAGTTCCACTGGACATGCTCATTTTTGGAGCCCGCCTTGAGGGAACATGCTCATTGCTGGCGGCGGCCGTGGGGCATATGGGCATTGTGTCCATTGCTGAGCCTGGGCGGGGGACATGTCCGGTGGGCGGAGGTGGTGCAGGGCCCTAATCCGGGGGTATACCCGCAGCATCCCTCCTGCCCTCGAGGGCAAGTGGCCCGCGCCCAGGAAGGCGAAGGACATGTCCATTGCTGGGTTCGCGGGGTGGGCATAGGGGGACTGGGCGCATTGGTCGGGACGGGCGCGGGACATGTCCAGTGGTGGCCGGTTGGCTGCGGGAGGGCATGTCCTTTGCTGGGTTCGCGGGGTGGGCATAGGGGGACTGGGCGCATTGGTCGGGACGGGCGCGGGACATGTCCAGTGGTGGCCGGTTGGCTGCGGGAGGGCATGTCCAGTCCTGGGTGCGCATCCGTCAGTGGAGTTGGATCAGTGGAGTTGCGTCAGTGGAGTTGGATCAGTTGAGTTGGATCCTGCCCTTGACCGGCACGGTGGCCGTGTCCGAGTCAGCGCCGGTGACGAGTTCGGCGCCCGCGGCCTTTAGCAGCGCGAGGGCACCCACATTTCCCGCGGTGGTCTCGGCCACCAGGACTTCGGCGCCGGCAGAGGCGGCCAAGGACTTCACCAGCCGCAACGCCTCGCGGCCGACACCGCGGCCACGGAAGCTCCGGCCCAACCAGATGCCGGTTTCCAGGGCGGGCCCCGCCTCCGAGCGCATCAGCCGAATGGACCCCGCCAGTTGCCCGTCGCAGCTGATGGCCCAGCTCTTCTGCCGTGCGGGCCCGTCCAGCCCGGCCGCGGCAGCCCGGTGGAATTCGCGGAACCAGCTGATCCGGTCCGTGTTCCAGCCGGCGGCCGTGCCCAGCGGCGGGGTGACCTCGTCGGCGTCGGCGTCCCGCAGCGCAAGCTCCAGGAGTTGTTCGAGCACGGGCTCGGTGACGTCGAGCAGGGCGACAGCGGGCGCCGGATCAGCTGATGGGGACATCGATCCACTCCGTTTCTCCGGGCACCAGCGAAGCGCTGCCGGCAGTCATGGCGGCCACGCGGTCCGCGGCCCGGGCCAGTTCTGCCGGATTGTCCGGCAGCGCAAGCCTCAGGACAGTAGTCTGCGCCTCATAACCGGTTTCAGCCATGACGTAGCCCGCGGCGCGCAAGTCATTCTCCAGCCGCCCGGCCGCGGCGTGCCGCACCGGCACCGAGCAGACGCGAAGACGGCGGCGCCGCACGAGCGGAGCGAGCTCTAGCGCCCCGGACACCGATTCCGAATAGGCGCGCACCAGGCCGCCGGCGCCGAGCAGAATGCCGCCGAAGTAGCGCACGACCACCGCGGAGACGTCGCTCAAATCGGCGACACCGGGCGCAGTTTCACGCTTCAGGAGCGCCTCCAGCATGGGGATGCCGGCCGTCCCGGACGGTTCGCCGTCGTCGTTGGACCGCTGCACGTCACGGTCTGGGCCGAGCACGAACGCGAAGCAGTGGTGCCGGGCGTCGTGGAATTCCCGGCGCAGGCCGGCCAGGGCGGTGCGGGCGGCGTCTTCGTCGGCCGTGCGCGTCAGGACGGTGATGAACCGGGACCGTTTGACTTCTATTTCGTGCCGGAACCCGGGACCCGCGGCAAGCGTGGTGTAAACGGAAGTCCTGCTCTCCGGGTAATCCGTCTCATCTGCCACCGGTTCAGTTTAGGCTGGTGGGGTGTTGAAGATCGGGTTGACCGGCGGAATCGCCTCGGGAAAGTCTTTGGCCGCCGCGCGCCTGCGCGAGCTCGGCGCGGTGCTGGTCGACGCCGACGCGCTGGCCCGCGAAGTCGTGGAACCGGGCACGCCCGGGCTGGCCAAGGTGGTCGAAGCTTTCAGTGCCGCCGTCCTGACCCCGGACGGGCGGCTGGACCGGCCACGGCTGGGTGCCTTGGTCTTCGGCAACCCTGAACGCCTCGGCGTGCTGAACGGCATCATCCATCCCCTGGTGCGGGAGCGCGCCGCCGCGATGGTCGCCTCCGCCCCGGCCGGTGCCGTGGTGGTTCAGGACATCCCGTTGCTGGTGGAAACCGGACAAGGGCAGAACTTCCATCTGGTGGTCGTGGTTGACGCACCCGATGACGTCCGGGTCCGGCGCATGGCCGAGCATCGCCACATGAGCGCCGAGGAAGCGCACGCCAGGATGGCCGCCCAGGCAAGCCGCGCGGACCGGCTGGCGGCCGCCGACGTCGTGCTGGACAACTCGGGCACGCCGCAAGCGCTCCGGGACGCTGTCGACGCCCTGTGGGATCGGCGGCTGGCGCCGTTCGCCCTAAACCTCCAAGAGCGCAGGATCGCACCGCGGACGGGAGGGCCGGTCCTCGCCCCTGCCGATCCGTCTTGGGCGGCCCAGGCTGGCCGGCTGATCGCCCGGCTCCGCGCCGCCGTTGCGCAGGATGTCCTTGCGATAGACCACATCGGGTCCACCGCCGTGCCGGGGCTGGACGCCAAGGACGTGATCGACCTGCAGCTCAGCGTCCGCGACCTCGACGCCGCGGACCGGATTGCGCCGCTGCTGGCCGCGGCGGGCTTTCCTCGCTGGCCCGGCATCATTTCCGACAACCCCAAGCCCTCGCATCCGGACCCGACCGACTGGGGCAAGCGGCTGCACGCCAACGCCGATCCCGGCCGGCCGGTGAATCTGCACATCCGCGCCGCCGGCTCGCCGGGCTGGCGGTATGCCCTGTGCTTCCGAGACTGGCTTCGCGCCGACGCCGGGGCCCGGGCGGACTATGTCGCCGAGAAGAGGCGGGTTGCCGGGCTGCACAACGTCGACAAATCCACCGCCGGGTACGCGGCGGACAAGGAGGGCTGGTTCACCGACTACGCCTGGCCCCGGATGGAAGCGTGGGTGCAGCGCACCGGCTGGCAGCCGCCGTCGAACGGTGCTGACGACGCCGGCGGAGCAACCAGGCCCGACGCCGGTACCGTCACCGGCGCCATAGACGGCGCTCCGGGCACCGCACCTCCCGAGGGCGTCGGGATCGGCCCTGGTACTGCCCAAAGCTGAATCAGGGCATCCTGTCGGAGCCCGGCGGTAGATTAGTTACATGAGCCTTGCCCAGGAAATCAACCGTGTCGTGGCGCCCTTCGAGGTCATCAGCGAGTTCCAGCCCGCGGGTGACCAGCCCGCCGCCATCGCGGAGCTGACCGAGCGCATCAAGAACGGCGAGAAAGACGTGGTGCTGCTCGGCGCCACCGGTACCGGTAAAAGCGCCACCACGGCGTGGCTGATCGAGCAGGTCCAGCGCCCCACCTTGGTGATGGTGCAGAACAAGACCCTCGCCGCGCAGCTGGCCAACGAATTCCGCGAGCTGCTGCCCAACAACGCGGTGGAGTACTTCGTCTCCTACTACGACTACTACCAGCCCGAGGCCTACGTGGCGCAGACGGACACCTTCATCGAGAAGGACTCCTCCGTCAACGAGGAAGTCGAACGGCTCCGGCACTCCGCCACGAACGCGCTGCTGACCCGCCGCGACGTGATCGTCGTTGCCACAGTGTCTTGCATCTACGGCCTCGGCACCCCGGAAGAGTACATCGCCGGCATGGTGACCCTGCGCAAGGGTGCGGAAATGAACCGGGATGACTTGCTCCGGAAATTCGTCTCCATGCAGTACGCCCGCAACGACATGGACTTCCACCGCGGCACCTTCCGGGTCCGCGGCGACACCGTGGAAATCATCCCGATGTATGAGGAACTGGCCATCCGGATCGAGTTCTTCGGCGACGAGATCGAGAACATCTACACGCTGCACCCGCTGACCGGAGAAGTCCTCCGGGACGAGACCGAGATGTACGTCTTCCCGGCGTCGCACTACGTCGCCGGCCCGGAACGCATGGCCCGCGCGATTAAGCGGATCGAAGACGAGCTGGCGGAGCGGCTCGCCGTTCTCGAAAGCCAGAACAAGCTCGTCGAGGCGCAGCGGCTGCGGATGCGCACCACCTACGACCTGGAAATGATGCAGCAGATGGGCTTCTGCAACGGCATCGAGAACTACTCCTCGCACATCGACGGCCGCGCCCGCGGGACCGCGCCGCACTGCCTCATCGATTACTTCCCGGACGACTTCCTCCTGGTGATCGACGAATCCCACGTGACCGTCCCGCAGATCGGCGCCATGTACGAAGGCGACATGTCCCGCAAGCGGAACCTGGTGGACCACGGCTTCCGGCTGCCCTCGGCGATGGACAACCGCCCGCTGAAGTGGGATGAGTTCCAGGAGCGGGTTGGCCAGACCGTCTACCTCTCCGCCACGCCGGGCAAGTACGAGCTCGGCAAGTCTGACGGCTTTGTCCAGCAGATCATCCGGCCTACCGGTCTGATCGACCCCGAGGTCATCGTCAAGCCCACGAAGGGGCAGATTGATGACCTGCTCGGCGAAATCCGCACCCGCACCGCGAAGAACGAGCGAGTCTTGGTCACCACCTTGACCAAACGGATGGCCGAGGACCTTACCGACTATTTGCTGGGCCACGGCGTGAAGGTGGAGTACCTGCACTCAGACGTCGACACGCTGCGCCGCGTGGAACTCCTGCGCGAGCTGCGGATGGGCGTCTTCGACGTCCTCGTCGGTATCAACCTCCTCCGTGAGGGTCTCGACCTCCCCGAGGTGTCGCTGGTCAGCATCCTCGACGCGGACAAGGAAGGGTTCCTGCGCTCCTCGACTTCGCTGATCCAGACAATCGGACGTGCCGCGCGTAACGTCTCCGGCCAGGTGCACATGTACGGGGACCGGATCACCGACTCGATGGCCCACGCCATCGACGAGACGAACCGCCGGCGTGCTATCCAGGTTGCCTACAACACGGAGAAGGGGATCGATCCCCAGCCGCTCCGGAAGAAGATCGCGGACATCACGGACCAGCTCGCCAAGGAAGACGCGGACACCCGCGAGCTGCTGGCCGCCGCCGGCAAGAACCGCGGCAAGGGCAAGGGCGCTTCCGTCATCCGGCAGGACGGTCTGGCGACCGCCCCGGCGGAGGACCTGGTGGGCCTGATCGAACAGCTGACGGAACAGATGCACGCTGCGGCCGGGGAGCTGCAGTTCGAACTCGCGGCCCGGCTCCGCGACGAGGTAGGCGACCTGAAGAAGGAGCTGCGCCAAATGCAGTCGGCGGGGCACGCCTAGGGTAAACTCGGTCAGACGTAGGGGAGTATCCCAAGCGCTACGATCGTCAACACGCACGGCTACGATGCCGGGCCGGGCGTAGCGGGCAGCAAGGCGCCATCACGCGCCGGCAGTCGGAGAGACTTACACCGCTGAGCTGTACCCTGCGAAAGGCTTCCCCGTGCCCGAACTTCCACTGTGGTTCGAGATCGGCTCGTTTGCCGTCCTCGGCGTCATCCTCGCCATTGACCTGCTGATGGTCCTCAAACGCCCGCATGAACCCTCCATGAAGGAAGCCGGGCTGTGGGTGACCTTTTACGTGGCTCTGGCTCTGGTGTTCGCCGGCGCCATGTTCGCCTTCACCGGCCCGGAATACGGCGGTCAGTTCATCGCCGGTTGGGTGACGGAGTACAGCCTGAGCATCGACAACCTGTTTGTCTTCATCATCATCATGGCCCGCTTCTCGGTACCGCGTAAGTACCAGCAGGAGGTGCTCATGGTGGGCATCATCATCGCCCTGATCCTCCGCGGCATCTTCATCATGCTCGGCGCGATCGTCATCGAGCAGTTCAGCTGGGTCTTCTATATCTTCGGCGCCTTCCTGCTCTGGACCGCTTGGAAACAGGCCCAAGACGAGGGCGAGGACGAGGAAGACAAGGAAAACCCGCTGATCGCCCGGATCCGCAGGTTCCTGCCGATGTCCGAGAAGTTCGACGGCGGCAAGCTCCGCACCGTCGTGGAGGGCAAAAAGGTCTTCACCCCGATGCTCATCGTCTTCGTGACCATCGGCATGACCGACCTGCTGTTCGCCGTCGACTCCATCCCGGCCATCTTCGGCCTCACCCAGAGCGCCTTCATCGTCTTCACCGCGAACATCTTCGCCCTCATGGGGCTGCGGCAGCTCTATTTCCTGCTCGGCGGCCTCATGAACCGGCTCATCTACCTCAAGCACGCGCTGTCCGTCATCCTGGCGTTCATCGGCGTCAAGCTGGTCCTGCACGCCATGCACGTCAACGAACTGCCCTTCATCAACGGCGGCCAGCACATTGAATGGGCGCCCGAGATCCCCACGTACGTTTCGCTCGGCGTGATCATCGGCACCATCATCGTCGCGGTGATCGCGAGCCTGGTCAGCTCCAAGTCGTCCAAGTCCAAACTGGATGCCCGGCTGGAAGAGGACGCCCGGAAAAGCCTGAGCGACGTCGACTGATTCCGGTCTGACGGGTCCAGGGTGGAGGATTCCGGCAGCAGCGTCCGGGCGGCTCCGGCGGCCGCCATAAGCGTTATGCTCGGACCGTGAAAACCTTCTACCCGGCACCGCGTGACGGTGCGGCGCTGGACCTGAACAGGGTTCAGCGCCGCACCGTTTCCGTCCTGAGCGTCGCCCAGCTCTTGAGCAGCGTCGGCACCGGGGCCAGCCTTTCCGTCGGCTCGCTCCTGGCCGTGGAGCTCTCCGGCGCCAACGCCTGGGCCGGATCAGTCACCACGGCCGTGACGCTGACCGCCGCCGTCGCGGCCCTGCCTCTGGCCGGCCTGGCCGGACGGCGGGGCCGCCGGGCAGCGCTCGTGACCGGGCAGCTGGGCGCCCTGGCCGGATCCCTGCTCATCATCCTGTCAACGGTGTCCGCGGCTTTGCCCGTGCTGCTGCTGGGAGCGGCACTCCTGGGCCTGGGGACCGCTGCCAACCTCCAGGCCCGTTTCGCCGCCGTCGACCTGTCCGACGCCGGGCACCGCGGACGCTCCCTCGCGATCGTCGTGTGGGCGGTCACGATCGGCGCCGTCGCCGGACCCAATCTGATCCGTCCGGGGGCCGCGGTGGGGGAGGCCCTCGGTTTGCCGGCACTGGCCGGCCCGTTCGTGTTTTCCGCCGCCGGGCTGGCTCTGGCTGCCCTGTTGCTGGTGATTGGCTTGCGGCCGGATCCGCTGCTGCTGGCGGTCCGGCTCAGGGCCGCCGGTGAGCCGGTGGCGGGGAACGGCACCGCGGGCGTCCGACGCCGGCACGGCCTCCGCGCCGGTCTCCGGGCCGTCGGGAACTCGCCGCGCGCCCGCCTGGCGCTGTTCGCCATCGTCGCCGCGCACGGCTGCATGGTGGCCGTCATGTCGATGACGCCGCTCCATCTCCAGCTCCTCGTCGAAGGGCCGATGGCCGACATGCCGGCCGGGCACGTCCATGCCGCCAGCACGGATGTCCTGGTCCTGATTGGCTTCACCATCTCGCTGCACATTGCCGGCATGTACGCACTGTCACCGGTTATGGGATGGCTCACCGACAAAACCGGCCGGCTGCCCGTGATCGTCCTTGGCCACGGGCTGATCCTGGCAGCCGTCTGTGTCGCCGGGTTCGGTCAGCAGCAACCGGTCCTGGTCACGACGGGACTCGTGCTGCTCGGCCTGGGCTGGTCGGCCGCCACCATCGCCGGCTCCACACTCCTCGCCGAGAGCGTCGCCGCCGACGACCGGGTGCTCGTCCAAGGCGTCTCGGACACCCTGATGGGCGCCGCCGGGGCGCTCGGCGCCGGCTTCTCCGGCCTGGTGATGAGCGGGGTCGGCTACCAGGGCCTCAACCTCGCGGCCGCGGCCTTCGCCGCCGCCGTGCTGGCTGTCGCCGCACCGGCCGCAATGAGGCGCCGCGCGGCGGGCGTGACGGCGTAACTGCACTGACCGTTCCAAGCGCGAGGACCCGCCCGGTCCCGCCGCCGGTCAGCGGCGGGCGGAGCGGGCCATGCCCAGCAGGCGGCCGAAAATCGCCTCCCCGTCGTCCGCGATCCCGTCATGGTGGAACTCGTCGGACTCCCACACCTGCAGGCCCCGGACGGCGGCCGCGGTTTCCAGGGAGAGCTCGCGGTCCACGTAGATGTCGTCGGTGTACACGGCCGCCGCCACGGGGACCGTGTTCAGCGCCAGCCGCTCCGGGTCGTAGAGCGGCGCCCAGTCGTCCTTCTCGGCCAGGAGCCGGGCCACGTCCCGCAGCGGGCGCAGGGCCGGGTCCTGTTCGAAGTACCAGGGGTACACCATTTCGCCGGTCAGGAGCGGCTCCGCGGCGTCCGGGCGGAACTCCGGGAATTCGTCCAACACCCGCCAGGCGGCCCAGTTGGTGGCCTCGGCCTGACCGTAAATGGACTCGTGCATCAGGGCGTAGAGGGGGTTGGCGGCCCTGGAAACGAGGCCGCGGACCTGCTCCAGGAAGGCGTCGGAGAGCCGGTCGCCGTCGGGCGTGGCCACGAAGGCGTCCTCCAACAGGTGGTGCAGCGTGTCCACCCTGGTGTTGCCGCCCAGGAACGAGCCCACCATCTGGAACCGTTCCACGGTGAGCCGGCCGCCGTCGGGTAGGAACTCCTCCGTGTCCCGCAGATGCCGGGCGATCCGGGTGACTGCTTCACGGTCCTCGGGATACCAGGTGAAGTATTCGGCGTTCCGCGCCGCGACCCGCTGGAACGTCGCCCGGTATACCCGCTCCGCGGAGCCGGACAGCGGGGCGAGGCCGCCGGTCACGAGCACCTCGCGGAGCCCTTCGGGGGCGAAGGACAGGTAGCTCAGTGCACAGAACCCGCCATAACTCTGGCCGTAGATGGTCCAGGGGGCCGAACCCAGGGCCGCCCTGATGGCCTCAGCGTCGGCGACGATGGAGTCGGCGCGGAAGTGCGACAGGTAGCTGGCCTGGTCCTCGTGGCTGCCGCGCAGGGGCAGGGTGTTGCGGTCAATTGCGGAGGACAGGCCGGTGCCGCGCTGGTCCAGCATGAGGATCCGGAAGTCCCGCGCGGCGGCCTTGCTCCAGCCGCCCAGGGACGGGATCCGGTTACCGCGTCCGCCGGGGCCGCCCTGCAGGTAGAGCAGCCAAGGGAGCTCCGCCGCGTCTTCCTCGCTGTGCTCCGCGGACACGTACTCGCGGGCGAATACCGTGATGGTCTCGCCGCGGCGCCCGGCCTCGTTGAAGTGGTCCAGCGGAACCTGGAAGTAGTGTTCCGCGGTTCGCATTCCGCGGTAGGTGTGGCGTGCCCGGACGCTGTGCCGGACATTGCGCCCGACGCTGGACTCCGCCTCGAGAAGGGCTGCACCCATGAGGCCCGTCAGCGGAAGATCAACCACGGCCGGCCTCCTCGCGGACGCTGCTGGAACCGTGCAGTGCTGTGCCGGAGCCGCCGAAGGCCTCCAGTGCCGGGCCGGTGAGGCGGAACGTGGACCATTCCTCCATCGGGGCGGCACCGAGCCTCTTGTAGAAATTGATCGAGGGCTCGTTCCAGTCCAGCACGCTCCACTCGACCCGCGCGTAGCCGCGGTCGACGGCGGTCGCGGCCAGGTGCTGAAGCAGCGCCTTGCCGTGGCCCTCGCCACGCGCCTCGGGCCGGACGTACAGGTCCTCCAGGTAAATCCCGTGCACCCCTTCCCACGTGGAGTAGTTCAGGAACCAGAGCGCGAAGCCCCGCACCTCGCCTGCCGGGTTCTCCGCCATGGTGGCGAAGACCCGGGGATTCTCACCGAAAAGGACCTCGGTGAGCATCTCGGGGGTGTTCCGGACGGCGTCCGGTTCCTTCTCGTACAGGGCGAGATCGTGGATCATCTGCAGGATGGCAGGGACGTCTCGCGGGGCGGCAGGCCGGATTACACTCATTGTCCAAGTTTACTCGGGGCGCCCGGCCCGCTAGAGCCGGTTGACGTCCGTGACGCGGACGACGGCGGTCCCGGACTCATCCGAAGCCTCCAAGTCAACCTCGGCGGAGATGCCCCAGTCGTGGTGTCCGGCCGGGTCGGCAAAGATCTGCCGGACCTTCCAGACGCCGGGTTCCTCGGTGATGATCAGCAGCCCGGGTCCGCGGGCATCCGGGCCGGTGCCGATGTCGTTGTGTTCATCAAAGTAGTCATCCAGTGCATCCTCCCAGCGCTCGGCGTCCCAGCCGGAGCCGGCGTCGAGCTCGCCCAGGGCGGTGGCGGCCTCATCCGCGAACAGCTCCACGCGCCGGAACATCTCATTGCGCACCATCACCCGGAAGGCCCGGATGTTGGACGTCAGCGACGGCGGCGGGGGCGGGGGCGCGTCGTGCGGCGTGGGCGCCGCGCCGGACGTGAGTTCCTCCCACTCGTCGAGCAGGCTCGAGTCCACCTGGCGGACCAGTTCGCCCAGCCAGGCGATGAGGTCCTCGAGGTCCTCCCGGAGCGCGTCCTGCGGGACAGTCTGGCGCAGCGCCTTGAAACCGTCGGCGAGGTAGCGCAGCACAATCCCCTCGGAGCGCGCCAGGCCGTAGAACTGGACGAATTCGCCGAAGTTCATGGCGCGCTCGTACATGTCCCGGACTACGGACTTGGGCGCGAGTTCAAAGTCGCCGACCCACGGCGCTGCCTTGCGGTAGACGTCGAAGGCCTCGCCGAGAATCTCCGCGAGCGGCTGCGGGTAGGTGACCTCCTCGAGCATCGCCATCCGCTGGTCGTACTCGATGCCGTCGGCCTTCATCGCCGCGATCGCTTCGCCGCGCGCCTTCTTCTGCTGCGCGGACAGGATCTGGCGCGGCTTCTCCAAGGTCGCCTCGATCACGGACACGACGTCGAGGGCATACGACGGCGACTCCGGGTCAAGCAGCTCCAGCGCCGCGAGGGCGAACGGAGACAGGGGCTGGTTGAGGGCGAAGTTCGCCTGCAGGTGGACCGTAAGCCGGACCGTGCGGCCATCCGCTCCCTGCTCCTGCGGCGGGATGCGCTCCACGACGCCGGCAGCGAGGAGTTCGCGGTAGATGCCCAGGGCCTTCTTCATGAGCTGCAGCTGGGAAGACCGGGTCTCGTGGTTTTCCGTGAGCAGGCGGCGGGCGGCCTGGAACGGGTCGCCGGGGCGTTCCATCAGGTTCATGAGCATCGCGTGCGTCACGGTGAAACTCGAGGTGAGCGGATCCGGGACAGAGTCCACGAGCCGTTTGTACGTCGGTTCACCCCATGACACGAAGCCTTCCGGCGGCTTCTTCTTGACCACCTGGCGCAGCTTCTTCTGGTCGTCGCCGAACTTGGCCGTGGCCTTGGCCATCGCCTTGACGTTCTCGGTCACGTGCTCAGGGGCTTGGACCACCACGGTGCCGGCCGTGTCGTAGCCGGCCCGTCCGGCACGGCCCGCGATCTGGTGGAACTCGCGGGAGTTCAGCAGCCGGGTGCGGACGCCGTCGTACTTGCTCAGGGCCGTGAGCAACACGGTGCGGATGGGCACGTTGATGCCCACCCCCAGGGTGTCGGTGCCGCAGATGACCTTGAGGAGCCCGGCCTGGGCGAGCTGCTCGACGAGCCGGCGGTACTTCGGCAGCATGCCGGCGTGGTGGACGCCGATCCCGTGCCGGACCAGCCGGTTGAGGGTCTTGCCGAAGCCCGCGGCGAAGCGGAACCCGGCGATGAGCTCGGCAATCTTGTCCTTTTCCTCGCGGGTGCAGACGTTGATGCTCATCAGGTTCTGGGCCCGGTCGATCGCCTCGACCTGGCTGAAGTGGACCACGTAGACCGGGACCTGCTTGGTGGCGAGGAGCTCTTCAAGGGTCTCGTGGACCGGGGTCTGTTCGTAGTAGTAATGCAGCGGGATGGGGCGCTCGGCGGAACTGACGGTGGTGGTCGGGCGGCCGGTCAGCTCGGTGATTCCGGCTTCGAAGCGGCTGACATCGCCGAGGGTCGCGGACATCAGCAGGAACTGGGCCTGGGGCAGCTCCAGCAGCGGCACCTGCCAGGCCCAGCCGCGCTGCGGGTCGGAGTAGAAGTGGAATTCGTCCATGATGACGGCGCCGAGCTCGGCGGCGGAGCCTTCACGGAGGGCGATGTTGGCCAGGATCTCCGCGGTGCAGCAGATGATCGGGGCGTCCTGGTTAACGCCGGAGTCGCCGGTGATCATGCCGACGTTCTCGGCTCCGAGGATCTCGCACAGGGCGAAGAACTTCTCGGAGACCAGGGCCTTGATCGGAGCCGTGTAATAGCTGCGCGCTCCGCGGGCCATGGCCTGGAAGTGCGCGGCAATGGCTACCAGGGACTTCCCCGACCCGGTCGGCGTGGCCAGGATGACGTTGGAGCCGGCGGCCAGCTCCATGATCGCCTCGTCCTGGGCGGTGTAGAGGGCGAGGCCGCGCGTCTCGGTCCACTCGACAAAACGGGTGTAGAGCTCGTCCGGGTCCAGGCCCGTCCTGCCGGGAACTCGGGCGGCCGGGGCGGGGAGCTGATCAACGAGTTTCATTGCTTTCCAGCTTAGTGCCCGTCCAGTGCCGGCGGCACCGGCGGCCCGTGCGCACGCAGGCGGGACGCGTGCTTCCTTGGCTGACTCCTTGGCTGGGAAAGAGACGCGGGGCTAGGCTTCGAAGAGGACAACAGTGCCGCGTACTGGAGGTAGCCGTGAAGTGGGATCCCGAAAAATATGTGCAGTTTGGGGATTACCGGGACAGGCCCTTCTTTGACCTGACCGGTCGCGTTCGTGCCGAAGCCCCGCGGCACGTCGTGGACCTCGGCTGTGGCCCCGGGAACCTGACTGCAACCCTGGCGGACCGCTGGCCGGGGGCGCAGGTGGTGGGCCTGGACTCGTCGCCGGAGATGCTGGTCGCGTCAAAGGACCATGCGGCCGCGGCGGCCAACCTCTCCTACGAGCTGGCCGATATCCGGCACTGGCTGCCCTCCGGAGACGCGGATGTGGTGGTCACCAACGCCGCCCTGCAATGGGTTCCGGAGCACCGCCAGCTGTTGCCGGCGTGGCTTGACGCCCTCAAGCCGGGCGCGTGGTTCGCGCTCCAGGTGCCGGGGAACTTCAACGCCCCCTCCCACACCCTCATGCGGGAGCTGGCGGAGTCGCCGGCCTGGGCCGGGCGGCTCGCCGGGGTCCTGCGCCACGACGACGTCGTCGGGGATGCTGCGGAGTACCTGCAGATCATGCTCGACGCCGGTTGCGTCGCCGACGCCTGGGAGACTACCTACCTGCAACTGCTCCCCGGTGCCCACCCCGTTCTGGAGTGGGTCCTCGGCACCGGGCTCAGACCGGTCCTGGCCGCACTGCCGGAAGACGCGGCGCGGGAGTTCGAGGCCGAGTACTCGGCGCTGCTGGACGAGGCGTATCCCGCGGGCCGGCACGGGACGGTCTTCCCGTTCCGGCGCACGTTCGCGGTGGCCCAAAAGGGCGGCTGAGCAGCGTGTCTGCGCGTGACACGGAGCACTCCGGATTGGGGTTTACAATGACGTGGCGGCATGGGGGCAGCCGTAGGCTGCATCCAAATCCGGGCCCTGGCTAGCGATGGAGGTTCGGTGCTTACAGGCCTGATGGCGCGGCTGCTGTCCGCGCACAAGGGGAGCGTGCTGGCAATCGTTGTGCTCCAGCTCGTGCAGACCACGGCTACCCTGCTCCTGCCCACCTTGAACGCCGCGATCATCGACGACGGCATCGTCGCCGGCGACACGGGGGAGATCCTCTATCTCGGCGGCTGGATGGCCGGGATCGCAGCCGTTCAGGTGGCGACGGCCATCGCCGCCGGTTACCTGGGCGCCGTCGTCGCCATGGAGCTGGGCGGCCAGCTGCGCGGGGAGCTTTTCGCCAAGGTCCAGTCTTTTTCCTCGCAGGAAGTCGGCACCTTCGGTGCCCCCAGCCTCGTCACCCGGGCCACCAACGACGTCGCCCAGATCCAAAACCTCGCGGTCCTGATCTTCACCATGCTGATCGCCGCCCCCGCCATCTTCATTGGCGGGATCGCGCTGGCCGTGCACCAGGACGCAGCACTGTCCTGGATCGTGGTCGCGGTCATCCCGATCCTCACCGTGATCATGACCGTGATCGTGCGCCGCCTGATACCCCTCTACCGCGTAGGCCAGGGGCTCCTTGACCGGATCAGCAGGGTGCTGCGCGAGCAAATCATCGGCGCGAACGTCATCCGCGGCTTCGTCCGTCAAGAACACGAAGAGCGCCGCTTCGACGCGGCCAACAAGGACCTCACGCGGAACAACCTGCAGTCCGCCCTGCTGGTAGCAGGGATGATGCCGATGATCATGCTGGTGGTCAACCTCTCCTCCGTGTGCGTCGTCTGGTTCGGCGGCCACCGGATCGACGCAGGCGAAATGCGCATCGGCGCCCTCACCGCGTTCATCGCCTACATCCTGCAGATCCTGATAGCCATCATGATGGCCATGTACGTGTTTATGACCGCGCCGCGGGCGGCTGCCTGCGCGGAACGGATCCGCGAGGTGCTGGACACGGTGCCGGCCATCGCGGACCCGGCCGCCCCCGCCGGGGAAGGCACCGCCACCTCCCCGCCCGGCGCCGGGAACGCAGCCACGGCAGTGCCCCGCGGCACCGCACGCTCCGGGAATGCCGTCGAGTTCCGCAACGTGGGCTTCGCGTATCCCGGCGCGGAAGCGCCCGTGCTCGACGGCGTCTCGTTCACCGCCGCCCCCGGGACGACGACGGCCATCATTGGAGCGACCGGCAGCGGCAAGACGACCCTCCTGAACCTGCTGCCCAGGTTCCTCGATGCGACCGTCGGCCAGATCAGCATCGGCGGACGCGACGTGCGGGCCATGCCACTGGACCTCCTGCGCGGCCTCATCGGCATAGTCCCGCAACAGTCCTACCTGTTTTCCGGCACGGTCGCGGAAAACCTCCGGCTTGGCGCGGCACAGGCCAGCGACCAGGACCTGTGGCAGGCGCTCGGGACCGCCCAGGCCGGCGACTTTGTCCGTGCCCTGCCCCTCGGCCTCGGAGCGCCCGTGAGCCAGGGCGGCACCAACTTTTCCGGCGGCGAACGCCAGCGCCTGTGCATTGCGCGGGCACTGCTCAAAAACGCCCCCGTCTACCTCTTCGATGACAGTTTCTCGGCCCTGGACTATGGAACGGATGTCAGGCTCCGTGCGGCGATCGAGCCGCTGCTGCGTTCGGCGACCGTGCTGATCGTGGCCGAACGGGTGGCAACCATCCTGGATGCCGGGCTGATCCTCGTCATGGAGGACGGCCGCCTGGTTGCGCAGGGCACGCACAGTGAACTCATGGAGTCCTCGCCGAGCTACCGGGAAATTGCCGCGTCGCAGCTTGTGCTGGAGGAGACCCCGTGAGCCGCGCCGGGGCTGCCGGGACCGCCGGGGCCGCTGCCGCGGAGGCGAAACGCAGCAAGTGGCGGGCCGCCGCCCGGCTCCTCGGACTGCTGCGGCCGTTGAAATGGCGGATGGCCGGTGTCATCGCGGCGACGTGTGCCTTCGTCACGCTCAACGTGGCGGCCCCCAAAGTCCTGGGTGACGCCACCGACGTCGTCGTCGCCGGCTTCACCGGCGGTTCCCTCGACGAGCAGGCGCTGGCCGGACGGCTGCTCGCGGTGTCCGCCATGTACGTTGGGGCGTCGCTGTTCAGCTGGATCCAGGGCGCCCTGACGGCCACCGCGGTGCAGCGGGTGAGCTACGGGCTCCGCGGCTCCGTGGAGAAAAAACTCCATCTCCTGCCGTCGAGCCACTTCGAGGAGCAGCGCCGCGGCGAGGTGCTCAGCCGCGCCACGAACGACGTCGACAACATCTCCCAGGCCCTCAACCAGCTCCTGAACCAGCTCATCATGTCCGTCCTGATGCTCACCGCCGCCCTCGCCATGATGTTGTGGCTCTCGCCCCTGCTGGCCTTGATCGCGGTCCTCTCTGTGCCGCTGTCCACGGTCATCACGGTCATGGTGGCCCGGCATTCCCAGGCGCACTTCACGCAGCAGTGGACCAGCACAGGCGCCATGCACGCGCAGCTTGAGGAACTCTTCACCGGGCATGAGGTGGTCAAAGCCTTCGGCCGGCAGGAGGCGTCGGCGTCGAGCTTCCGCGACTGCAACGACAAGCTGACGCGTTCCAGCGCCCGCGCGCAGTACCTGTCCGGCATCGTCCAGCCGCTGCTGGTCTTTGTCGCCAACCTCAACTACGTGGCCGTGGCTGTTGTGGGGGCCCTGCAGGTTACCGCCGGCGCCATGACGATCGGCGGCATCCAGGCCTTCATCCAGTTCTCGCGCCTCTTCAGTCAGCCGGTGGGCCAGATCGGCGGAATGCTGACCCTCCTGCAGTCCTGCCTGGCCTCCGCTGAGCGGGTGTTTGAGCTGCTCGACGCCCCGGAAATCCCTCCGGACAGTGCCGTGCAGGATAGTGCGCCGCCGGTCAATGCGGCACAGGTGGTCAATGCCGTGCAGAATAGTCCCGTGCAGGGAGGTTCAGCCAACGGCGCCGGCAAGCATCGCGGCCCCGGCGCTCCGGGAAGGATTCATGTCCGGCGCAAGTCACCGGTCCAGGGGAAATCGTCTAACGAGCGTACAGCCGCCGGCGGGCACGCCGGCCGTGTCCCGTACAACCCGGACACGGTGGCGGGCAGTGTCACCTTCGAGCACGTCAGCTTCAGCTACAGCCCCGGCACGCCCGTGGTGAAGGACCTCTCCTTCACGGTGGAGCCGGGCCAGACCGTGGCAATCGTGGGACACACCGGGGCGGGCAAGACCACCGTGGTGAACCTCCTGATGCGCTTCTACGAGCTCGACTCCGGCCGGATTTTGGTGGACTCAACTGACATCGCCGAAATCCCGCGGGACGAGCTGCGCTCCACCTTCGGCACCGTCATGCAGGATGCGTGGCTGTTTACCGGCAGCATCAGGGAGAACATCGAGTACGGCCGGCCCGGGGCCACCGACGCCGAGATCGTCGAGGCGGCCAGGGCCAGCCACGTGGACCACTTTGTCCGGTCCCTGCCGGGCGGCTACGCCACCATGCTGGGCAACGACGGCGACTCGCTGAGCCGGGGGCAGCGCCAGCTCGTCTCGATCGCGCGGGCCCAGCTCGCCGGGCGGAGCATCCTGGTGCTGGACGAGGCGACGAGTTCCGTTGACAGCCGGACCGAGGTGCAGATCCGCCACGCCATGGAGCGGCTGCGGCGAGGTCACACGAGCTTCGTGATCGCGCACCGTTTGTCCACGGTCCGGGACGCTGATCTAATTCTTGTCATGGACCACGGACGGATCGTTGAACACGGGACCCATCAGCAGCTGATGGCCAGGAGCGGGCTCTACACGGATTTGTACGAGGCACAGTTCGCCGGCCGCGAACAAGTCACGGCCGTCCGTGAGCCGGAACTGTGAGCACCGCCGACACCGCGGGGGAGCGGTTCCCCGGCGCCTGGCGGACCAATCCGGCCAGCTCCGTGCCCCTCTTCGAACAGCTCCGGCTGCACGTGATCGAACGCGCCGACAACGGCTCGCTGGCGCCGGGTACCAGGCTGCCGGCCGTGCGGAGCCTTGCCGGCGAACTCGGCGTGGCACCGCACACCGTGGCGCGCGCCTACAAGGAACTTGAGGCCGCCGGCGTGGTGGTGACACGGGGCCGGAACGGCACCGTCGTCTGCGCCCGCGACGCCGCCTGGAGCTCACTCTCAACCGCCGCCGCCGAGTTCGCGGCGGCCGCTAAGGCCCAGGGCGCGAGCTTCGCCGAGGCCGTGCAGCTGCTGGCCGCCGCCTACGACCGCCACTAGCACATCCTGCGGTGCCCGCGGCGCCCGGAATAGTTCTTCGAAGAAGTTTTCGATTAGCATTAGATTCGTGCCTAAAGCTGTAGCTGAAGATCCAGCCGTTGAAGTCCAGTCCGTCGTCGAACCGCCGGCAGTCCGGGATGCCGTCCCGTCCCGCCCCGAGCTAAAACGCCCGGACATGACCCGCCTGGTGGTCAAGGGCGCGCGCGAGCACAACCTGCGCAACGTCGACCTCGACCTGCCGCGCGATGCCATGATCGTGTTCACCGGCCTGTCCGGCTCCGGTAAGTCCTCCCTTGCGTTCGACACCATCTTCGCCGAGGGCCAGCGCCGCTACGTCGAATCGCTCTCCGCCTACGCCCGGCAGTTCCTCGGCCAGGTGGATAAACCCGACGTCGACTTCATCGAAGGCCTGTCACCGGCGGTGTCGATCGACCAGAAGTCAACGAGCAAGAACCCGCGGTCCACGGTGGGCACCATCACCGAGATTTACGACTACATGCGCCTGCTCTGGGCCCGCGTGGGCCGGCCGCACTGCCCCGTCTGCGGGGAACCCGTGGCGAAGCAGACCCCGCAGCAGATTGTGGACCAGCTGCTTGAGCTCCCGGACGGCACCCGCTTCCAGGTCCTGGCACCCGTGGTCCGCGGCCGCAAGGGCGAATTCGTTGACCTGTTCAAGGAACTCACCGCCAAAGGCTACTCGCGGGCCCGTGTGGACGGCGAGCTCGTCCAGCTGAGCGATCCGCCGAAGCTGGGAAAGCAGTTCAAACACACCATCGAAGTGGTGGTGGACCGTCTTGTGGTCAAGGAAGGCATCAGCCAGCGCCTGACCGACTCCGTCGAAACCGCCCTCGGACTGGCCGAGGGCCGGGTCCTCGCCGAATTCGTCGACCTCGAAGCAGATGACCCCGAGCGGATCAGGGCGTTCTCCGAACACCTCGCCTGCCCCAACGAACACCCGCTCGCCATCGACGAGATCGAGCCGCGTTCCTTCTCCTTCAACAACCCCTTCGGCGCCTGCAGCGCCTGCAGCGGCATCGGCACCAAGCTCGAAGTCGACGAGGAACTCATCATCCCGAACCCGGAACTCTCCCTCTCCGAGGGGGCCATTGCGCCGTGGTCGCTGGGCACCGCCACCACGGAGTACTGGAACCGGCTCCTGGGCGGCCTCGCCAAGGAGCTCGGCTTCTCCATGACCACCGCGTGGGAGAAGCTCGGCGCCGACGTCCGGCAAACGGTGCTGCACGGCAAGGACCACAAGGTGGTGGTGCAGTACCGCAACCGCTTCGGCCGGGAACGCAAGTACAGCACCGGCTTTGAGGGCGTCGTGCAGTACGTCCACCGCAAGCACGGCGAGACCGATTCGGACTCGGCGCGCGACCGCTACGAGGAATACATGCGCCAGGTCCCGTGCCCGGCCTGCAACGGTGCCCGGCTGAACCCTGCGTCCCTTTCGGTGCTGATCAACGGCAAGAACATCGCCGAGGTCGCGGCACTGCCCATGCGCGAATGCGCGCACTTCCTGGACAACCTCGTCCTCACCGGCCGCGAAGCCCAGATCGCGAACCAGGTCCTCAAGGAAATCCAGGCCCGGCTGACGTTCCTCCTCGACGTCGGGCTCGAGTACCTGAACCTCGAACGTCCCTCCGGGACCCTGTCCGGCGGGGAGGCCCAGCGGATCCGGCTGGCCACCCAGATCGGTTCCGGCCTGGTGGGCGTGCTCTACGTCCTGGACGAACCCTCCATCGGCCTGCACCAGCGCGACAACCGCCGCCTGATCGAAACCCTCACCCGGCTCCGTGACCTCGGCAACACGCTGATTGTCGTCGAGCATGACGAGGACACCATCCAGGAGGCCGACTGGGTGGTGGACATCGGACCCGGCGCCGGCGAGCACGGCGGCATGGTGGTCCACTCCGGTTCCTACCAGGCGCTGCTGGACAACACCGAGTCGCTCACCGGCGACTACCTCGCGGGCCGCAAGAAAATCGAGATCCCGAAGAAGCGGCGCAAATACGACAAGAAGCGCGAACTCAAGGTGGTGGGCGCGAAGGAGAACAACCTCCTCAACGTCGATGCCAGCTTCCCGCTGGGCCTCTTCACCGCCGTCACCGGAGTCAGCGGCTCCGGCAAGTCCACACTGGTCAATGAGATCCTCTACAAAGTGCTCGCCAACAAGCTCAACGGCGCGAAGCAGGTAGCCGGCCGGCACAAGTCGGTCCAGGGCCTCGAACACCTGGACAAGGTGGTGCACGTCGACCAGAGCCCCATCGGGCGCACCCCGAGGTCCAACCCGGCCACCTACACAGGCGTCTTCGACCACATCCGCAAGCTCTTCGCCGAAACCACCGAGGCCAAGGTCCGCGGCTACCTGCCGGGCCGGTTCTCCTTCAACGTCAAGGGCGGCCGCTGCGAGGCCTGCTCCGGCGATGGCACCCTGAAGATTGAGATGAACTTCCTGCCGGATGTCTACGTCCCCTGCGAGGTCTGCCACGGGGCCCGGTACAACCGGGAAACCCTGGAGGTCCACTACAAGGGCAAGACCATCGCGGACGTGTTGAACATGCCCATCGAGGAGGGGGCCGAGTTCTTCGCGGCCTTCTCGCCGATCGCGCGGCATCTCACCACGCTGGTGGACGTCGGTCTCGGCTACGTCCGGCTGGGCCAGCCGGCCACCACGCTTTCGGGCGGCGAGGCGCAGCGCGTCAAGCTCGCGGCCGAGCTGCAGAAGCGTTCCAACGGGCGGAGCGTCTACGTTCTGGACGAACCCACCACGGGCCTGCACTTCGAGGACATCCGCAAGCTCCTCATGGTGCTGCAGGGGCTCGTGGAGAAGGGCAACACGGTGATCACCATCGAGCACAACCTCGATGTCATCAAGAGCGCGGACTGGATCGTGGACCTTGGCCCGGACGGCGGTTCGGGCGGCGGGCGGGTGGTCGCCTCGGGAACCCCGGAACAGGTGGCCAAATCCACTGAAAGCCATACTGCGGCGTTCCTCGCCGATCTCCTGGCCTGAGGCCCGGCTCCTGGAGGAGCTGGCGGGAGGGGACGGGTGCAATTGAAACGCGCCCCCTCCCACGACGCATGGTGTTCCTCTGACGTTCGCCTGAAGTATTCCCGACGCATTGCCTAATGTATTCCCGAAGGCGCATGCGAATTTCTGGCATCCGCGCACTCGTGAGAAACTAAGCCGGTGACGCATACAACAGTGCCTGTGATCTTCGACCTGGACGGCACTCTTGTCGATCCGGCCGGGGGGATAACGGGCGGAATCGCGGCTGCCCTCACCGAACTCGGCCTGCCGGTCGCGGACAAGTCCCGGATGGACGCCATGATCGGCCCCAAGCTGAGCCACTCCCTCACGGACATCGCCGGCGTTCCCGAGGCCCTACTGGCGGACGCTATCCGGATCTATCGCGCGCACTACGTTTCCACGGGCATAGCGCAGGGCCGGCTCTACCCCGGCATCCGCGGCCTCCTCGAGGACCTGATGGCCGCCGGGCGCCCCATCGCCGTCGCCACCCAGAAACCGGAGGGACTGGCCCGCACCGTGCTGGCCCATCACGGCATCGCCGGACTCTTCCACAGCATCCGCGGCTCCGCCGCAGACGAGGCCGCCGGCGGCCCGCAAACGGGCTCTTTCCCCGGAGGCTCTGTCCCAGAAGATTCGGCCCCCGGAGGCTCTGTCCCCGAAGGTAAGGCCGGCATCGTCGCGGCCGCGCTCTCGGACCTGGCCGCGGGCTCCGCCGAGGCGCCCCGCCCGGCCGTGATGGTGGGGGACCGGGCTCAGGACGTGGCCGGGGCCGCTGCGAACGGACTGGACTGCATCGGCGTAGGCTGGGGCTTTGCGCCCGACGGCGAACTGCAGGCGGCCGGGGCCGTCGAGATCGTGCACACCGCCGCGGCGCTTCACGCGACAATCGCCAGACTCTCCGAACGCCCGGGGACCACAGCCCTGAAGGAGGTGCACACCGATGGAAATGTTTGACGTCATCCGTTGGACCACGCGCCGGCTCATATCTTCCACGTGCCGTCCCACGGTGATCGGCCTGGAAAACGTGCCCAAGGACGGGCCGTTCATTGTCGCCCCGAACCACCTTTCGTTCCTGGACAGCGTGATCGTCCAGGCCCTCATGCCGCGGCCCGTCGCGTTCTTTGCGAAGGCCGAGTACTTCACCACCGGCGGTGTCAAGGGCAAGGTCATGAAGTCCTTCTTCGAAGCCGTGGGGTCCATTCCGGTCGAGCGCGGCGAGCAGGCGGCCAGCGTCCAGGCCCTGAAGACGCTGCTGGAAATCCTCGACGCCGGCCGTGGCATCGGTATCTACCCCGAAGGCACGCGCTCGCGCGACGGTGTGCTCTACCGCGGCCGCACCGGCGTGGGCTGGCTGGCCCTCACCACGGGCGCGCCGGTGATCCCGGTAGGCCTGATCGGTACGGAACACCTGCAGCCGGCGGACAGCAAATCCGTCAAGCCACAGCACTTCACCATGAAGGTCGGCGCGCCGCTCTATTTCGAGAAGACCGGGCCGGACCACTCCCTGCCGGCACGCCGCCAGGTCACGGACCGCATCATGGACGCAATCGCGGAACTCAGCGGCCAGGAACGCTCCACGAGCTACAACCAGAGCAAGTCGGTCGAATAGTCCCGCCCGGCCGACCGGCGCGGCCCGGCAGGCCGGGCCGCGCCGGGCAGGTGCCACGGCACCAGCCGGGGCTCAGTAGACTTGTACCGTGGCAGATCCAGCGAGTTACCGACCCCAGACGGGTGAAATTCCGACCAATCCGGGCGTGTACCGCTTCCGCGACCCGCACGGCCGGGTTATTTACGTCGGCAAGGCCAAGAACCTGCGGTCGCGGCTGAACTCCTACTTCGCCAACCCGGCCGGGCTCCTGCCGAAGACCTACGCGATGGTACACACGGCCAGCAGTGTCGAATGGACCGTGGTGGGCAGCGAGCTCGAGTCCCTGCAGCTGGAATACACCTGGATCAAGGAATTCACGCCGCGGTTCAACGTGATGTTCCGCGACGACAAGACCTACCCGTACCTGGCCGTGACGATGGGCGAGAAGTACCCGCGCGTCCAAGTCATGCGCGGTGACCGGCGCAAGGGAACCCGGTATTTCGGCCCGTACACCGCCGGCGCGATCCGGGACACCATGGACACCCTGCTGCGGGTCTTCCCGGTGCGGAGCTGCAGCGCGGGCGTGCTCAAACGCGCCGAAGCCAGCGGCCGGCCCTGCCTGCTGGGCTACATCGACAAATGCTCCGCCCCCTGCGTCGGACGCATCTCCGCCGAGGACCACCGCGCCCTTGCCGAGGACTTCTGCACCTTCATGGGCGGCGAGGCCAAGCCGTTCGTCAACCGGCTGGAACGGGAAATGGCCGCCGCGGTCGCCGAGCTCGACTACGAACGCGCGGCACGGCTCCGGGACGACATCGTGGCGCTGAAGAAGGTCTTCGAACGCAACGCCGTGGTCCTCGCCGAGGGCACCGACGCGGACGTCTTCGCCCTGCACGAAGACGAACTTGAGGCCGCCGTCCAGGTCTTCCACGTCCGCGGCGGCCGGATCCGCGGCCAGCGCGGCTGGGTGGTGGAAAAGGTTGAGGACTCCACCACCCCGGAACTCGTCGAACACCTCCTGCAGCAGGTCTATGGCGAGGAAGCCGGACTGCAGGGCAGGCTGCCCCGGGAAGTCCTGGTACCGACCGAACCCAGCAACGCAGCGGAACTCACGCAATGGCTCAGCGGGCTGCGCGGGGCCCGGGTGGATGTCCGGGTTCCCCAGCGCGGAGAGAAGGCCGCGCTCATGTCCACCGTCCGTGAGAACGCCGAGCACGCCCTCAAACTCCACAAGTCCCGGCGTGCCGGGGACCTCACCATGCGCTCCCAGGCCCTCCAGGAACTCCAAGAGGCCCTCGAGCTCCCGGTCGCGCTGCTCCGGATCGAATGCTTCGACATCTCGCATGTCCAGGGCACTAACGTGGTCGGCTCCATGGTGGTGGTGGAGGACGGCCTGCCCAAGAAGTCCGACTACCGCAAGTTCGGCGTGACCGGAGCCGCGGCCAACGACGACACCGCTGCCATGCACGATGTCCTGACCCGCCGGTTCCGGCACTATCTCGACGAGCAAAGCGAGCAGGCCGCAGCCGCAGCCAAACCGGCGCACCAGGCGTCCCTGGATGCGGCAACGGCGGCGGCGGTCGCCGACTCGACCACGCCGGCGCCGCGCAGCAAGTTCGCCTACCCGCCCAACCTCGTCGTCGTCGACGGCGGAAAACCGCAGGTCAACGCCGCGGCCCGGGCACTGGCGGAGCTCGGCATCAAGGACGTGTACGTCGTCGGCCTGGCCAAACGGCTCGAAGAGGTGTGGCTGCCGGACAGCGATTTCCCGGTGATCCTGCCGCGCGCCTCCGCCGGCCTGTACCTGCTGCAGCGGATCCGCGACGAGGCGCACCGCTTTGCCATCACCTTCCACCGGCAAAAGCGCGGCAAGGCCATGACGGCGTCCGCGCTGGACGGTGTCCCCGGGCTGGGGGAGTCAAAACGCAAAGCCCTCCTGGCCGAGTTCGGGTCCGTCAAGGGCATCAAAGCCGCGACACAGGATGAGCTCACCGGCGCCAAGGGGATCGGCCCTGCGCTGGCCGCCGCAATCGTCCGGCACTTCACGGGCGACGCCGGCGAGGCAGCCGCCGCGGTTCCGGCCGTCAACATGACCACGGGTGAAATCCTTGACGCTTAGCTAGCACCGCGAAACTTAGCTAGGGTAAAGACTTGGGTAACGGCCCGGGCGGCATCACTGCGGCCCGGGCATACCTTCAGCACAGCAGCAGATCGCACAGGCAAAGATGGGACTTCACTGATGGCAGAGTCGACGGCAGGATCCGGGACGGATACGGACGGCATGACACCCGTCAAACCCGTCGAGGCGGAACTGCTCGTAGTGACCGGCATGTCCGGAGCGGGCCGGAGCACCGCCTCGGACGCCCTTGAGGACCATGGCTGGTACGTCGTGGAGAACCTCCCGCCGCAGATGCTGGGCACGCTCGCGGAACTGGTCTCGCGGACACCGCACTCCATGTCCAAGCTCGCCGTCGTGATGGACGTCCGGAGCAAGGAACTCTTCGCCGACATGCGCGCGGCGCTCCGCGCCCTGGAGGCGACCGGCCTCACGTTCCGCGTGTTGTTCCTCGACGCCAACGACGACGTCCTGGTCCGCCGCTTCGAGCAGGGCCGCAGGCCCCACCCGCTCCAGGGCGGCGGCCGGATCCTGGACGGCATTGCCGCCGAACGGGAGCTGGTCCGTGAATTGAAGGACACCGCGGACATCGTCCTGGACACGTCCGCCCTCAACGTCCATGGCCTCGCCACGGCCATCACGGAACTCTTCAGCGAGACGGGGCCGGTGGCGCTGCGGCTGAATGTCATGAGCTTCGGCTTCAAGTACGGGCTGCCGGTCGATGCCAACTTCGTGGCGGACGCCCGCTTCATCCCGAACCCGCACTGGGTGCCGCAGCTGCGCCCGCACACCGGCCTGGACAAGGACGTCAGCGATTACGTGCTGGAGGCCCAAGGCGTCAGCGACTTCGTGGAACGCTACGTCCTGGCCCTCGAACCGGTCCTGGACGGCTACCGGCGCGAGAACAAGCACTACGCCACCATCGCCGTGGGCTGCACCGGCGGCAAGCACCGCTCCGTGGCCGTTGCGGTCGAACTGTCACGGCGGCTGGCGCAATACCCGCGCGTGACCGTCACGACCACGCACCGGGACCTGGGCCGCGAGTAATGGCACTGCTGACCGGGCCACTGCCCCTCGTCCCGCCCGCCAGCGCGGCCTTCGCCAGCCAGCAGGACAAGGGCCCGTCCGTCGTGGCGCTCGGCGGCGGCCACGGCCTGTCCGCCTCGCTGTCCGCGCTGCGCCTGCTCACCTCCGAGCTCACCGCGATCGTCACGGTCGCGGACGACGGCGGTTCCTCCGGCCGGCTCCGTGAGGAATACGGTGTCCTGCCGCCCGGCGATCTCCGCATGGCCCTGTCCGCGCTCTGCGACGACACCGACTGGGGCCGGACCTGGCGCGACGTCATGCAGCACCGCTTCGCCCCAGGCAAGGGCCGCGGCGGATCCCTCGACGAACACGCCATGGGCAACCTCCTGATCGTCACCCTTTGGGAACTCCTGGGCGACACGGTCGCCGGGCTCAAGTGGGCCGGCGCCCTGCTCGGCGCGCGCGGCGAGGTCCTGCCGATGTCCAGCGTCCCGCTCACCATTGAAGGCCAGGTCCGGGTCACGGCCCCGGACGGCACCACGGCCCTGCAGACCCTGACCGGCCAGGCCAAGTGCGCCGTGGCGGGGTCCCTCGAGCGGGTCCGGCTGTTGCCCGAGAACGCGCCCGGGTGCATCGAGGCGCTGACCGCGATCGAGCTGGCCGACTGGGTGATCCTGGGGCCGGGTTCCTGGTACACGTCCGTCCTGCCACACCTGCTGCTGCCGGAAATGCGCGAGGCCCTGTGCAACACGGCGGCCCGCCGCTGCCTGACCATGAACCTCGCCACGGACACCAAGGAGACCGCCGGCATGACCGCCGCGGACCACCTTCGGGCGCTGCGCGAGTACGCGCCGGACTTCACGATCGACGTCGTCCTGGCCGATCCGGCATCGGTTCAGGACGTGGCCGACTTCGAGCAGGCGGCCGGAATGCTCGGTGCCGAGGTGGTCTTGGGTAAAGTGGGGGCGTCTGGTCGCCGTCCGGTCCATGATCCGTTGCGGCTGGCGACGGCGTACCACGATATTTTCGGGAACAGTTAGGAAAGGTGCCATGGCACTGACAGCATCAGTCAAGGAAGAACTTTCCCGTCTGGATATCAAGAAGTCCTCGGTCCGCAAGGCCGAGGTGTCGGCCATGCTCCGCTTCGCCGGCGGCCTGCACATCATCTCGGGCCGGATTGTGATCGAGGCCGAGGTCGACCTCGCCTCCACCGCCCGGCGGCTCCGTGCCGCAATTGCCGAGGTCTACGGCCACCAGAGCGAGATCATTGTCGTCTCCGGCGGGGGCCTGCGCCGCGGCAGCCGCTATGTGGTGCGTGTGGTCCGCGACGGTGAGGCGCTGGCCCGCCAGACCGGTCTCCTGGACGCCCGCGGCCGGCCCGTCCGGGGCCTGCCCTCCGTGGTGGTCAACGGATCCGCCGCCGACGCCGAAGCCGTCTGGCGCGGCGCCTTCCTGGCCCACGGATCGCTCACCGAGCCCGGCCGCTCCTCCGCCATGGAAGTCACGTGCCCCGGCCCGGAGTCGGCCCTGGCCCTCGTCGGCGCGGCGCGCCGCCTCGGCATCCAGGCCAAGGCCCGCGAGGTCAGGGGGGTGGACCGTGTGGTGATCCGCGACGGCGACACGATCGCCGCGCTGCTGACCCGGATGGGCGCCCACGACGCGCTCATGGTCTGGGAGGAACGCCGCATGCGCAAGGAGGTCCGTGCCACGGCCAACCGGCTGGCGAACTTCGACGACGCCAATCTCCGCCGCTCCGCCCAGGCTGCCGTAGCCGCCGGTGCCCGGGTGGACCGTGCCCTGGAAATCCTCGGCGACGACGTTCCGGACCACCTCAAGTACGCCGGCGAGCTACGGGTCGCGCACAAGCAGGCCAGCCTGGACGAGCTGGGCCGCCTCGCCGAGCCCGTCATGACCAAGGACGCCATCGCCGGCAGGATCCGCCGGCTCCTGGCCATGGCCGACAAACGGGCCCAGGACCTCGGCATTCCGGGTACGGAAGCGAATGTGACACCCGAAATGCTCGACGACTAGGCCACCCCCGAAAGCCGGGCATGAAATATCCGGGAGCAGCGGCGGGTTGTCGCCGTTGGATCCCGCAATCTTCCGGATGTCCCGCATCCGGATGCACAATCCGAGAGTTACCGAACCGGACAAACTGTCCACGACATTGGAGGATTTTGTGACCGAGTACGTACTGCCCCAGCTCGACTATGACTACGCAGCACTGGAGCCGCACATCTCCGCGAAGATCATGGAGCTGCACCACAGCAAGCACCATGCCGCCTACGTGGCCGGCGCCAACAACGCCCTCGCCCAGCTGGCCGAGGCGCGCGAGAAGGGCGACTTCGCCAACATCAACCGCCTCTCCAAGGACCTCGCGTTCCACACCGGCGGCCACATCAACCACTCCGTCTTCTGGAAGAACCTCTCCCCGGACGGCGGCGACAAGCCCGAGGGTGAGCTCGCGGCAGCCATCGACGACGCGTTCGGCTCGTTCGACGCATTCCGCGCGCAGTTCAGTGCGGCGGCACTCGGCCTGCAGGGTTCCGGCTGGGGTTTCCTGGCCTACGAGCCGATCGGCGGCAACCTGGTCATCGAGCAGCTCTACGACCAGCAGGGCAACGTCGCACTCGGCACCACCCCGCTGCTGATGCTGGACATGTGGGAGCACGCCTTCTACCTGGACTACGTCAACGTCAAGGCCGACTACGTCAAGGCGTTCTGGAACATCGTGAACTGGGCCGACGTCGCCAAGCGCTTCGACGCCGCCCGGAAGAACGCGACGGGTCTCATCACCCTCTAAGGGTGAGCTGACCGTCTCTTGGTTGTAACAAACCTCACATTACGGGCCGTTCGGCCCGAAATGTGGACGGACTGCCCCCGCACTTGCGGGGGCAGTCCCAGTTAAACGTAAGATGGATCACGGAAGGCGGTTAGCCTTCAGCAACGTGGCTGGTCGTCCTCCGATCTGGTAATTATCTCTGCCCAATGGCGTGCGGGATCTGTTAGTTGGCTTGAACGCCTTCTCAACTAGTCGTGCTCGCAAGAGCACCAAGGAGACTGAAAACGTGACGACCCGTATTGGCATCAACGGCTTTGGCCGCATCGGCCGCAACTACTTCCGCGCCGCCCTCGCACAGGGCGCAGACCTTGAAATCGTTGCGGTCAACGACCTCACGAGCCCGGAAGCCCTCGCACACCTCTTCAAGTACGACTCCGTGGGCGGCCGCCTGGCGGAATCCATCGAGGTCAAGGACGGCAACATCATCGTCGACGGCAAGACCGTCAAGGTCCTCGCCGAGCGCGACCCCGCCAAGCTGCCCTGGGGCGAGCTCGGCGTGGACATCGTCATCGAGTCCACCGGCTTCTTCACGAAGGCGGCCGACGCGCAGAAGCACATCGACGCCGGCGCCAAGAAGGTCCTGATCTCCGCCCCGGCCTCCAACGAGGACATCACGATCGTGATGGGGGTCAACGACGGGCTGTACGACAACGCCTCGCACCACATCATCTCCAACGCCTCCTGCACCACCAACTGCCTCGGCCCGCTGGCCAAGGTTGTCAATGAGGCCTTCGGCATCGAGCGCGGCCTGATGACCACCATCCACGCGTACACCGCCGACCAGAATCTGCAGGACGGCCCGCACAAGGACCTCCGCCGCGCCCGCGCCGCCGCCATCAACATGGTCCCGACCTCCACGGGTGCGGCCAAGGCAATCGGCCTGGTCCTGCCGGAGCTCAAGGGCAAGCTCGACGGCTACGCCATCCGCGTCCCGGTCCCCACCGGCTCCGCCACGGACCTGACCGTCACGGTTTCGCGCGAGACCACAGTCGAGGAAGTCAACGCGGCCCTCAAGGCAGCCTCGGAGAGCGAGGAGCTCAAGGGCCTGCTGACCTACACCGATGAGCCGATCGTGTCCTCGGACATCGTCGGCGACCCGGCGTCATCCATCTTCGACTCCGGCCTGACCAAGGTGATCGGCAACCAGGTCAAGGTTGTGTCCTGGTATGACAACGAGTGGGGCTACTCCAACCGCCTCGTGGACCTCACGGAGCTTGTCGCGTCCAAGCTGGGCTAGGGTAAGACTCATGACATTTCACACCCTCAACGAACTGATCGCTGATGGTGTCCGCGGGCGGTACGTTCTGGTCAGAAGTGACCTGAACGTGCCGCTCGACGGCTCTACAGTGACTGACGACGGCCGGATCAAGGCCTCCCTGCCAGTGCTGGCGAAGCTCACGGACGCCGGTGCCCGCGTGCTGGTCACAGCACACTTGGGCCGCCCGAAGGGCGCCCCCGAGGACAAGTACTCGCTCAAGCCCGCCGCCACACGGCTGGCCGAGCTTGCCGGGTTCAAGGTCTCGCTGGCCGCCGACACGGTCGGCGCGTCCGCCAAGGAGCTGGCCTCGGCGCTCCAGGACGGCGAAGTGCTGGTGCTGGAAAACGTGCGCTTCGACGCCCGCGAGACGTCCAAGGACGACGCCGAACGCGGCGCCTTCGCGGACGAGCTCGTCGCCCTCACCGGCGGCAACGGTGCCTTCGTCGACGATGCCTTCGGTGCCGTGCACCGCAAGCACGCGAGCGTGTACGACGTGGCCACGCGGCTGCCGTCCTACCAGGGCGACCTCGTCCGCACGGAGGTCGAGGTGCTGCGCAAGCTCACCACCGACACCCAGCGGCCCTACGTCGTCGTCCTCGGCGGCTCCAAAGTCTCCGACAAGCTCGCCGTCATCGACAACCTCATCGGCAAGGCAGACACGATCCTGGTGGGCGGCGGCATGCTGTTCACCTTCCTCGCCGCCGCGGGCCACAAGGTCGCGGGGAGCCTGCTCGAAGAGGACCAGATCCCGGTCGTGCAGGACTACCTGAAGCGGGCCGCGGACGCCGGCACGGATTTTGTTGTGCCCACCGACGTTGTGGTGGCCAGCAAGTTCGCCGCCGATGCCGAGCACGAGACCGTCGCCGCAGACGCGATCGAGTCCAGCAGCTTCGGAACCCAGGGCATCGGCCTGGACATCGGACCGGAATCTTCAGCGGCGTTCGCGGAACGGATCAAAGGCGCCAAGACGGTGTTCTGGAACGGCCCCATGGGCGTGTTCGAATTCGCGGCCTTCGCCGCCGGTACCCGGGCCATCGCCCAGGCACTGACCGAGACCGATGCCTTCACGGTGGTGGGCGGCGGAGATTCCGCCGCCGCGGTCCGGACGCTCGGCTTCGCCGATGACCAGTTCGGCCACATCTCCACCGGCGGCGGGGCGAGCCTGGAATACCTTGAAGGCAAGGAACTTCCGGGCCTCAGCGTCCTCGACCGCTAAAACCTTCAGCCGGCAGGGTGCCCCTCCGCAAGGATTCGGGCGCCCTGCCCGCCGTCCACACGACAAGCACTTGGAGTTCACGTGACCACGTCAACCAACGGAAAATTCGACCGCAAGCCCTTCATCGCCGGCAACTGGAAGATGAACATGGACCACGTCCAGGGCATCACCCTCCTGCAGAAGCTTGCGTGGACCCTGTCCGACGCCAAGCACGACTTCAGCCGGGTGGAGGTTGCCGTCTTCCCGCCGTTCACGGACCTCCGGGGCGTCCAAACCCTCGTCCAGGGCGACGAACTCGCCGTCGCATATGGCGGCCAGGACCTCTCCCAGTTCGATTCCGGCGCCTACACCGGGGATATCTCCGGGCAGTTCCTGGCCAAGCTCGGCTGCAGCTATGTGCTGGTCGGCCACAGTGAACGCCGCACCATCCACAACGAGTCGGATTCTGTACTCAATGCCAAGACCAAGGCCGCCTTCCGGCACGGCATCACCCCCGTCCTGTGCGTCGGTGAAGGACTCGAGGTCCGGCAGGCCGGCACCCACGTCGACCACACGCTGGCACAGCTTCGCGCCGGCGTCGAAGGTCTGACGCCGGAGCAGGCCGCCGAGCTCGTCGTCGCCTACGAGCCCGTCTGGGCCATTGGCACCGGCGAGGTCGCCGGTCCGGACGATGCGCAGGAAATGTGCGCAGCCATCCGCGCCGAACTGTCCACGCTCTTCGGAGCAGACGTCGCCGCCAAGACCCGGCTGCTCTACGGCGGCTCGGTCAAGGCGAACAACGCGGCCTCGATCCTGAACGAGCGCGACGTGGACGGCTTGCTGGTCGGCGGTGCCAGCCTGGACGCTGCCGAGTTTGCTAATATTGTCAGGTTCGAGAGTCACCTGTTGACGGATTAGTCCGGACACAGCTTTGACCCCCGCAATCCAAATCTTCTGAAAGGCCGTCGTGGACGTTCTTCATGTCATTCTGCAGGTCCTCCTGGGCATCACCAGCCTCCTGCTGACGTTGCTCATCCTGCTCCACAAAGGACGCGGAGGCGGCCTGTCGGACATGTTCGGCGGCGGCATGAGTTCTGGACTTAGTTCCTCCGGCGTCGCGGAACGGAACCTCAACCGCTTCACCATCATCCTCGGGATCACCTGGGGCGTCGTGATCATCGCCCTGGGCCTGCTGATGCGGTTCAGCACCGGAGCCGACTCCTAAATACGTCCTTTTCGACAACTTCATAAGGGGCCATGCGGCCCTCCCGGCATCGGGAACTCACGAACTACACTGCTGGAGGCAGGCACCATTCCACCAGCTGAGTAGCCAGGAGTTCCCGATGCTGCATTCTGCTTCCGGATTCAAGGGAATCCGTGTGGGCGCTACCGAAGGGGCCACGCCCCGCCACGAACCACTCAACGGGGCCGGCGTACGCCAGCCCCGTATTCGTGTTTCCTACCGGTGCGCCAAGGGCCATGAAACCCCGCTCGTGTTCGCGCAACTGCCCGAGGAACAAATCCCGGGAGTCTGGGACTGCCGGCGCTGCGGCGGCACCGCCACCCGTGACGAATCAAAGTTCGCTTTGGAGGACGTGCCGGCCGAAGGGTTCAAGACGCACCTGGAATACGTTAAAGAGCGGCGCTCCAGCCAGGACGCCGAAGACGTCCTGGCCGGAGCGCTCGAACGGCTACGCGCCCGACGGGCCCTTCCGGACGAGCTGCTCCGGGACCCGTGAGGCTGCGTTTTCGTCAATCAGCCAAAGGGTCTGGCGGCGGCCGCGAGGCCCGGCCGCGGGAACCTGCACCGGATTGGCGCCCGCCAGGGCCAGGCCGACGGCGCCGGCCTTGTCCTCACCGGCCACCACCATCCACACCTCAGAGGCCGTATTGATGGCCGGCAAGGTCAGGGACACCCGGCCCGGCGGCGGCTTCGGGGAGTTGCGCACCCCCACGACAGTCAGTTCCTTCTCCCGAATGCCGGCCTGCTCCGGGAAGAGCGAGGCGATGTGCGCGTCCGGGCCGACGCCGAGCAGGACGATGTCCAGGCGGGGGAGTTGCCCCGGGCGTTCCGGCCGGTCATCGGACATGTCCGCGGCGTGCTCGGCAGCGGCCGCAACGGCCAGCCGGCGCGCGTAGTCGGCCGCAGCCTCATCGGGACTGCCAAAGTCATCGGAGGAACCCGGCACGTGGACACGCGCCGGATCGACGGCAATGCGGGACAGCAAAGCCTCATGGGCCTGGCGGGCGTTGCGCTCGGCGTCGTCCGCCGGCAGGAACCGCTCGTCTCCCCACCAGAAGTTGACCTTGGACCAGTCGACTGCAGGCGCAGCCGGCGATTCGGCCACGGCCTTGAGCGAGCCGATGCCCATCGTGCCCCCGGTAAGCACCACCGTTGCCTCGCCGTGCCGGTCCTGGATATCGACCAGCTTGGTGATCAGGCGGGCGGCGATTGCAGCCATCAGGACAGTCGAGTCAGGATGGATGCTTACTCTGGGGTCAGCGCTCACTGGGACGGACACTCCTTAGGTTGGTACGTGGCAGTCCCATAGTAATCACTTCGCCGAAGACTTCGTCGGGATCCAGGCGGCGGAGCTCTTCGGCCAGGCAGTCCTTGAGGCTGCGCCGGGGGAGGGAGATCCGCTGCGCGGGCTGGCCCGGCTGGGTCAGCTCCGCGACGGTCAGCCCCGGCCGGAAGAGCTGGATGTCACCGCTGGCCCGAGTCATGCGGACCCGGCGGATGCCGGTGCCGGCCGGGTCCGCGACGATCGTCACGGGGACTTCCAGGGCCAGGGTGAGCCACGCCGCGAGCAGGATGGTGCTGGGGGAGTCCGAGGCGCCTTCGACGGCGACGGCCGTCACCGGCGCATCGTCCACCTGGTCCAGAACCGCGGCCAGCTGGATGCGCCAGTTGGTCAGACGGGTCCAGGCGAGGTCGGTGTCTCCGGCCTTGTAGGTGCGACGGATGTTCTCCAGCGCCGCCACCGGGTCCGCCTCGTTGGCCGAGTCGGTGATCCGCCGGTGCGCGATGCCGCCGATCGAGGTCTGGCAGGCGTTTCTCGGGGCGCCGTGCGGCCACCAGGCCACGATCGGGGCATCCGGGAGCAGCAGCGCCGCAACGAGGGACTCGCTTTCCTCGGCGAGTTCACCGTAGCCGCGCAGCAGAATGACTTCGGAGGCACCGGCGTCGCCGCCGACCCGGATCTGGGCGTCCAACCGGGTCGGGGCGGAGGCCCCGGCGTCGGCGAGGACAATGATCCGGCACGGGTGTTCCCGGCTGGCCTCGTTGGCGGCCTCGATGGCCTCCTCTTCAAGCCCGGAGCGGGTAACCACCACGAGGGTCAGCACCCGGCCGAGGGCGATCACGCCGCCCTGCTCACGCAGTGCCATGATCTTCTTGGAAATCTTGGAGGTGGTGGTGTCGGGAAGATCTACGATCATGGCCTTCTCCAGGTTCGTCCGTCGCGGGCAAGGAGTTCGTCGGCTGAGGCGGGGCCCCAGCTGCCGGGCGCATAGGGCTCGGGCTGTTCGGCCAGGCCCGCCCAGTAGTCCTCGAAGGGGTCAAGGATCTTCCAGGAGAGTTCGACTTCGGCGTGCCGGGGGAACAGCGGGGGTTCCCCCAGGAGCACGTCGAGGATGAGGCGTTCGTAGGCTTCGGGGCTGGACTCGGTGAAGGAGTGTCCGTAGCCGAAGTCCATGGTGACGTCGCGGACCTCCATCTGGGTGCCCGGGACCTTGGATCCGAACCGGATGGTGGCGCCCTCGTCGGGCTGGACCCGGATGACCACGGCGTTCTGGCCGAAGTCGTCCTCGCCGTGGTCGGTGAACAGCAGGTTCGGCGCACGCTTGAACACGACGGCGATTTCCGTCACCCTGCGGCCCAGCCGCTTGCCGGCGCGCAGGTAGAACGGCGCTCCGGACCAGCGCCGGGTGTTGATGTCCACCCGGATCGCCGCGAACGTCTCGGTCTTCGAATCGGCCGGGATGCCCTCTTCCTCCAGGTAGCCCAGGACTTCCTCGCCGCCCTGCCAACCGCCGGTGAACTGTCCGCGGGCGGAGTGGGTGGAGAGGTCCTCGGGGAGCCGCACGGCGGCGAGGACCTTTTCCTTCTCGGCCCGCAGGTCATCGGCGTTAAAGGAGATCGGTTCCTCCATGGCCGTCAGGGCCAGGAGCTGCAGCAGGTGGTTCTGAATGACGTCGCGGGCCGCGCCGACGCCGTCGTAGTAGCCTGCCCGGCCGCCGGTGCCGATGTCCTCGGCCATGGTGATTTGGACGTGGTCGACGTAGTTGGCGTTCCAGAGCGGCTCGAAGAGCTGGTTGGCGAAGCGCAGCGCCAGGATGTTCTGCACCGTCTCCTTGCCCAGGTAGTGATCAATCCGGAAGACCGCGTCCGGCGGGAAGACCGACTCCACAATGTCGTTGAGCTGCCGCGCCGATTCAAGGTCGTGCCCGAACGGCTTTTCGATCACGACGCGGCGCCATTTGTCGCCCTCGGCCTGGGCCAGTCCGTGCTTGGAGAGCTGGCGGCAGACCTGCTCGAAGGCCTTCGGCGGGATGGAAAGGTAGAACGCGTGGTTGCCCCGCGTCCCGCGCTGCTCGTCGAGCTCGTCGATCGTGTCGCTGAGCCGCTTGAACGCCTCGTCGTCGTCGAACTCGCCCTGCACGAACCGGATGCCCTCCGAGAGCTGCTTCCAGACCGTTTCATCGAAGGGGGTCCGGGCGTAGGTCTTGACCGATTCCTTGACTTCCGCGGCGAAGTCCTCGTTCTCCCATTGACGGCGGGCAAAACCCACAAGGGCGAAACTCGGCGGCAGCAGGCCCCGGTTGGCGAGGTCATACACGGCCGGCATGAGCTTCTTGCGGGCGAGATCCCCGGTCACGCCGAACAGGACCAGCGATGACGGTCCGGCAATACGGTTCAGACGGCGGTCACGGGGGTCCCGGAGCGGATTGCGCCCCCGGCCGGCCGTGTTCCTGCCGCCGATGTAGGTTTCTGGCATGGTTGCTTGGGTGCCTTAGCTTTCAGTAGAGGATGCTGGCTGGCCGGCAAGAGAGGTGACGAGCTCCTGCAGCTGCAGCACACCTGCAGCGCGGTCGGTCAGGTGCAGCCGGAGGACCGGACGGCCGTGCTCGGACAGGACCTGGGCGTCACCCGCGGCCTGCGCCGAGATCAGCTCGCCGAACGAAAACGGGCGGTCCGGGATGGCGAGGTCCGTGGCGGAGGCGGCCGTGACCTGCAGGAAGACACCGATCGCGGGTCCGCCCTTGTGGAACTGGCCCGTGGAGTGCAGGAAGCGCGGGCCCCAGCCGAACGTGACCGGGCGGCGGCTTACCGCAGCCAGTTGGTCCCGGACGCCTTCGAAGCCTGCGTAGGCGATCCGGTCGAAATAGGCCTGGACGCTGAGGTAGCTGTCCGGGCCCAGCTCGGCCAGCAGGGCGCTGAAGGCCTCAGCCGCGGTGGCTGCGGTGCCAAGCCACGCACCGCCGCGGACCTCGATGGCGCCGTCGGTGAAGTTGGCCGGCGTCGGCTCGGGCTGCGCGTCCAGCAGGCCGCGTGCGGCCACCTTGGCGGCCTCGACGTCGGGCTGGTCAAACGGGTTGATGCCCAACAGCCGGCCGGCCACGGCGGTGGCGAATTCCCAGACCATCATCTGGGTCGGGAGGCCGCCGGCGATGGCGACCTCGTTGGCGCCGAGCTGCACGTCGTCGGCGTCAGCCGCGACGAGCCGGACCACCAGGACATCCGGAGCCCCAAGTGTCGCTTCCGGGGAGGCGGGCCCGGCCACCACCGGCAGCACGCCGGTGCCCAGCTTGCCCGTGGACTCGGCGATGAGCTGTTCGGCCCAGTCGGCGAAGCCGGCGATCCCGGAGCCGTCCTCGGCGATGACGATCTTGTTGCGCAGCGGGCTGGTGCCGCCCAGGGCGCTGCCCAGGGCCAGTCCGATGTTGTCTTCCGAGTCGTCATTGAGGATTTCGGCGGCTTCCTCGGCCTCGTCCAGGAAAGCCTGGATGTCCACGCCGGCCAGTCCGCACGGGACCAGCCCGAACGCGGTCAGCGCCGAGAACCGGCCGCCGACGTTCGGATCGGCGTTGAAGACGGCGCGGTAGCCGGCCTCACGCGCGGCCTTGTCCAGCGGCGAACCCGGGTCGGTGACGATGATGATCCGGCTCTTCGCGTCGATGCCGGCGTCGGTGAACGCCTGCTCGAAGATCCGGCGCTGCGAATCGGTCTCGACGGTGGAGCCGGACTTCGACGACACCACGATGGCCGTTTCGGCCAGGCGGTCCGCCAGGGCCGCGCCGACCTGTTCCGGATCGGTGCTGTCAAGCACAGTCAGCTCGACGCCAGCGGTGCCCGCAATGACTTCAGGTGCCAGGGAGGACCCGCCCATGCCGCACAGGACGATGCGCGTCACGCCGTCGGCCCTCAGCGCGTCGCGGAGTTCCAGGATGCCGCCCACCAGCGGCTGGGAGACGGTGGCCGCCTCGACCCAGCCCAGGCGGACAGCGGATTCGGCCTCGGCGTCGGGACCCCAGAGTGTGGGGTCCTTCGCGAAGATCCGGGACGCGATGCGGTCTTCGAGCAGTGCGGGCAGGTGCTGATCGTGTGCCTGGCGGGCTGCGCCGGTGGCGTCGTAGCTAAGTGTGCTCATGATGGGTTAGGAAGCCTTCCGTGCAGAGGCCAGGGCGCCCTCGACGTCCCCGAGCAGTTCCTTCCAGCTGGACACGAACTTGTCCAGGCCCTCGGACTCAAGCAGGGCCACGACATCGTTGTAGGAGATCCCCAGCGCGTCGAGGGAGTTCAGCGTCGCGTTGGCGTCGTCGTAGCCGCGGGTGACGGTGTCACCCGTGATCGCGCCGTGGTCGAACGTGGCGTCGAGGGTCTTTTCCGGCATGGTGTTGACCACGCCCGGCGCGACGAGTTCGGTGACGTAGAGGGTGTCCGGGTAGGCCGGGTCCTTCACGCCGGTGGAGGCCCACAGCGGGCGCTGCGGCAGGGCGCCGGCCTCGGCCAGAAGCGCCCAGCGTTCGGTGGCGAACAGCTCCTCGTAGACCTGGTAGGCCAGGCGGGCGTTGGCCAGGCCAGCCTTGCCCTTGAGTGCCTTGGCTTCGTCGGTGCCGATGGCGTCGAGGCGCTTGTCGATTTCTGCGTCGACGCGGGAGACGAAGAAGGACGCCACGGAGTGGATCGTCGAGAGGTCGTGGCCGTTGCCCTTGGCCTGCTCGAGTCCGGACTGGAAGGCGTTGATGACGGCGCGGTAGCGTTCCAGCGAGAAGATCAGGGTCACGTTGACGCTGATGCCCTCGGCCAGGGTGGCCGTGATGGCCTCGAGGCCTTCGAGGGTTGCCGGGATCTTGATCAGGACGTTGTCCTTGTTGACCTTCTTGTACAGGTGCTTCGCTTCGGCGATGGTGCCGGCGGTGTCCCAGGCGAGGCGGGGATCTACCTCGATGGACACGCGGCCGTCGACGCCCTTGGTGGCGGCGGCAACCGGGGCGAAGAGGTCGCAGGCGTCGGCGACGTCGGTGGTGGTGATTTCGAAGACCGTCTCTTCAACGGTGGCGCCGGCCGCGGCCTGGGCCGCGATGACGGCGTCGTAGTCCGTGCCCGCGGTGATGGCCGCGTGGAAGATGGACGGGTTAGTGGTGACGCCAACGACGTTCTTCTCTTCGATGAGCTTACGCAGGGTGCCGGTCTGCAGGCGGCCGCGGGAAAGGTCGTCGAGCCAGATTGAGACGCCGGCGTCGGACAGCTGCTGGGTGGGGGTAGTCATGTCATAACTCCTGGAAATGAGGGGTTCCGGGGGCGCGAAGTCCCCGGAACCGCGGGGGTGGGTCAGTTTGTGACGCTGGCGAGGGAGTCCTTCGCGGCGGCGGTGACGGCTTCCGCGGTGATGCCGAACTCCTGGAAGAGGCGCTTGTAGTCCGCCGAGGCGCCGAAGTGCTCGAGGCTGATGGAACGCCCGGCGTCGCCAACGAATTCCTTCCAGCCCAGGGCAAGCCCGGCCTCGACAGAAACGCGGGCCTTTACCGCGGCGGGGAGCACGGCTTCGCGGTAGGCGGCTTCCTGCTTGTTGAACCATTCCACGCACGGCATGGACACGACCCGGGTGGGGATGCCGTCGGCCTGCAGGGCTTCGCGGGCGGCCACGGCCAGCTGGACCTCGGAGCCGGTGCCGATCAGGATGACCTGCGCCGGGACGGTGGCGCCGTCCTTCGAGGCTTCGGCCAGGACGTAGCCGCCCTTCGCGACGCCGGCGGTGGAGCCGAACGTGTCGCCGGCGGCGTCGCCGTCGCCGCGCTCCCAGGTGGGGATGTTCTGGCGGGTCAGCACGATCCCGGCCGGGTTGTCATGGTTCTCCAGCATGACCTTCCAGGCCGCGGCAACCTCGTTCGCATCTCCCGGGCGGACCACGTCCAGTCCCGGAATGGCGCGCAGGGAAGCGAGCTGTTCCACGGGCTGGTGGGTGGGACCGTCCTCGCCGAGGCCGATCGAGTCGTGCGTCCACACGTACAGGGACGGGACGCCCATGAGGGCGCCGAGGCGGATCGCGGGGCGCTGGTAGTCCGAGAAGATCAGGAAGGTGCCGGAGAACGCCCGGGTCCGGCCGTGCAGGGAGATGCCGTTCACGATCGAGGCGGCGGCGTGTTCGCGGATGCCGAAGTGCAGGACCCGTCCGTACGGGTTGCCCTTCCAGGCCGCGGTGGAGCGGGAGGTCGGGATGAAGGAGGGCGAGCCTTCGATCGTGGTGTTGTTGGACTCGGCCAGGTCGGCGGAGCCGCCCCAGAGCTCGGGCATGACCGGGCCGATCGCGTTCAGGACCTTGCCGGATGCGGCGCGGGTGGAGACGTCCTTCCCGGCTTCGAAGACGGGCAGGGCGGCGTCGAGTTCCACGGGGAGCTTCTTGGCTTCGACGCGCTCGAGCAGCGACGCCTTTTCCGGGTTGGCCGACTGCCACGCCTCGAAGCTGCTCTGCCAGGCGGTGCGGGCCTCGGCGCCGCGGGCCTGAGCCTCGCGGGTGTGGGAGAGGACGTCCTCGTCGACCTGGAAGGCGCGCTCCGGGTCGAAGCCGAGGATCTTTTTCAGGGCCGCGACTTCCTCGGCGCCCAGGGCCGAACCGTGGATCTTGCCGGTGTTCTGCTTCTTCGGCGCCGGGTAGCCGATGATGGTGCGCAGCGAAATGATCGACGGCTTGGTGGTTTCAGCCTTCGCGGCGAGCAACGCGGCATGCAGCTCCTGCACGTCTTCGACGTAGTCGCCGGTGCGGGTCCAGTCGACCCGCTGGGTGTGCCAGCCGTAGGCCTCGTAGCGGCCCAGGACGTTTTCGGTGAAGGCGACGTCGGTGTCGTCTTCGATCGAGATGTGGTTCTCGTCGTAGATCACCACGAGGTTGCCGAGCTCCTGGTGTCCGGCGAGCGAGGACGCCTCGGAGGTGACGCCTTCCTGGAGGTCGCCGTCGGACGCGATGACCCAGACGGTGTGGTCGAACGGGCTGGTCCCGGCCGGGGCGTCCGCGTCGAAGAGGCCGCGCATCCGTCGCTGCGAGTAGGCAAAGCCCACAGCGGAAGCCAGGCCCTGGCCCAGGGGGCCGGTGGTGATTTCCACGCCGGCGGTGTGCTTGTACTCCGGGTGGCCCGGGGTCAGGGAGCCCCAGGTGCGCAGCGCCTCCAGGTCCTTCAGCTCGAGGCCGTAACCGGACAGGAACAGCTGGATGTACAGGGTCAGGGAGGTGTGGCCCGGGGACAGGACGAACCGGTCACGGCCCAGCCAGTCCGGATTCTTCGGGTCGTGGCGCATCAGCTTCTGGAAGAGAAGGTAGGCAGCCGGCGCCAGGCTCATCGCGGTACCGGGGTGGCCGTTGCCGACCTTCTCCACCGCGTCCGCGGCCAGCACGCGGACAGTGTCCACGGCACGCTGATCCAAGGTAGTCCATGACAGTTCTTGCTCTTCCAAATGTGGCACGAAAACCGGGCCCCTCTCTGTGCTGACGGCCGGCGGTACGCTCGGTTCTGCCTCGGGCACAGTGTGGTGCCCGCTGCGGTTCGTACCAGCCGTTCACCATCGAAACGTTGATCTATCATTCAGACGCAGGTGCGGGGCGGCTTTTCGGCAACTGCCGGTGGCGTGCCCGTGTGCGCTGATCTAAAGACAGCCTAGTCCCATTCCAGTTGGTGGTCAGCGTATATCTCACCAAATGGACTTGATTTCGCTTAGATGAATCACCGTCCGCCGTCGGCTCTGTGAGCACGCGTTAACGCCCTGGAATCATGCGGACCCCGCGGCGGCCCGGCCGCCGGCAGCGTCACGGTATGATGGGTGGTGGCCTTCGACCGGGCAAGGACACGGGTCTGCGCTGACCGCGAAGCCCGTTCCGCAGCAAGAGCTCCGCAGCAATACGCATTGCGAAATGCACCCGGGGCTGCCCAGCCAGACAGAACTGCCCAGCCAGACAGAACAGAGTGACTGCCACCGTGAGCACAACAAATACGCCGCTGAACGCCTCCCGGGCCTCGGGAAGAATGGGCTTCGGCCGCAAAGCGAAGGCCTACCTGGCGCTCACGAAACCCCGTGTCATCGAGCTCCTGCTCGTCAGCACGCTGCCCACCATGATCTACGCCGAACGGGGATTCCCGTCGATCGGCCTGATCCTGGCGACGCTGGTGGGCGGGGCCTTCGCGGCAGGCTCCGCGGGTGCGTTCAACTGTTACATCGACCGTGACATTGACAAGCTCATGCACCGCACGGAGAACCGGCCGCTGGTTACCGGCGAGGTCACCCCTCGCGAGGCACTCATCTTCTCCTGGCTGCTCGGCGCTGCCGCGATCGCCATCCTCTGGTTCGGGGCCAACCCGCTCTCGGCATGGCTGGGGCTCGGCGCCATCGTCTTCTACGTCGTGATCTACACCATGATCCTCAAACGGCGTACGGCCCAGAACATTGTCTGGGGCGGCGCCGCCGGCTGCTTTCCCGTCCTGATCGCTTGGGCCGCCGTCACCAACACGGTCCAGTGGCCCGCCGTCGTGCTGTTCATGGTGATCTTCCTCTGGACTCCGCCGCACTACTGGCCGCTGTCCATGCGCTACGGCGAGGACTACCGCAACGCGAACGTGCCGATGCTGGGGGCGATCGCCGGCGCCAAGGTGGTCTCGGTACAGGTGGTGCTGTACGCGTGGGCCATGGTGGCGTGTTCGCTGCTGATGATCCCTGCCGGCGGTGCGGGCTGGGTCTACACGGTGACCGCCGTCGCAGCCGGCGCGTGGTTCCTGTACGAGTCGCACGCCCTCTACAACCGCGCCCAGGCCGGCGACGTCTCCAACAAGGGGGCCATGAAGGTCTTCCACGGCTCCATCAGCTACCTGACGCTGCTCTTCATTGCCCTGGCAGTGGACCCGTTCGTCGGCTCCGCCGTCATGGGCGGCTGACGACTGCCGGATCTTGCTCCGAACGCTCCCTCACCTGTGGTGGGGGAGCGTTCGCAGTTTAACGGAACCGGGTCAGGCCGGCCAGAGATCACGCTGCGGACTGAACCCCGGCATCAACCTTGCCGGCAGCCGGGCGCCGGTCCGGATAGCGCTCGTCGAAGCGGGCCCGCGCGATGCGTCCCAGCCGCTCGACCGTGTGCCAGCTGACGGCCGCGATGACCAGGGTCAGCACGATCGCCGACACGGCCACGAGCGGCGGCAGGTCGGCCGTCGACCCGCCGTTGAGCCAGAGAATGACGACGTAGTTCCAGAGGTACGCGGCGTAGGAAACGCCCCCGAGCAGCTGTAGCGGGCGTGTCCAATGCGGCATCACTGCGGTGCGGGAGGCGGCCAGGGTGACCAGGACGGCGGAGGCGAGCATGGCCAGCGGGCCGCCAATAAACATGAAGGAGGGAGTTTCGTTGGCTTTCGGGAAATAGATCAGGCCCGCCAGGATCCCCACCGACGCGAGCAGGGCCGCCTGCCGGAGCCGGCGGTCGGAGAACCAGCGGAACACCCGGAGCCGGTACAGGCGCAGGGCCGAGCCGATGATCAGGCCCAGCCCCCACGTGGTCGGCAGCGCGTAGACCAGGGCGTGAAGTTGCGGCGCCATGGTCATCATGGCCAGCACACTGGCCGACATGAGGAACAGGGCGACGGCGGTGGACCAGCCAATCAGCCGCCCTTGGCGGCTGCGGCGCAGGGCGAACACCAGCAGCGCGGGCCAGAGCAGATAGAACTGTTCTTCCACCGCCAGCGTCCACAGCGGACCGATGGCCATGCTGACGTCAAAAGGCAGGGGAAGGTCTTTGAGGTAGCCGAGCCCCGCGAGGATGGTGTAACCGACGATTCCCTTGGACCGGTCCCCGAGGACGTCCGTGGCCATTTCAACGGCGGCGTAGACGCCCAAAAGCGAGATGAGCGCCGGGACCAGCCGGAACGCCCGATGCGCATAAAACCGCCCATACCGGATCTTTCGGTGCCGTTCGATGTCCCGGACCAGCACGTTGGTGATCAGGTACCCGCTCAGCACGAAGAAGACGATCACGCCGACAATGCCGGCACCCTGAAAGATCCCCGGCCACGAATGTCCCAGCAGGACCGCGCCAACGGCGGCGCCACGAAGAACGTCCAGGCCATCGAGCCGTTGGCGCTTTTCAGTGTGGGGGGCCGTTGTTGCGGGCCTTTCGCCGACTAGTAACGCCACATATCCTCCGGTGCCTCTGTCTGGACGGTTCCGATTCCAGCTGCATCAAGGCAAAACCGAGCCGTCCTTCTGTCCATGGATGCGATTGCGGCGCCTGTCCGGCGCCGTATCCCAGTATCCCCGCCTTGGCTGGACGAATCCTGACGCCGGCTGTGCGGCTGCCCGGGCAGGGGCGGGCCCGAAAGGGGCTACGCCTCCCAGTATTGCGAAGACCTTCCCGTTTGGACAAGCGGCCGGGCGGTAACCCGTTCGCGAATGTGGGGGAAGTCTCGCGTCCTGGTCAGAGGTTGTGAGCGACAAGTTCGAGCCCGATCACCAGCAGGCTCAGGACCACTTCCGCGAACATGATGGCGGCCTTGTGGCGGAGCGGGATCTCCAGGTTTCGGATGGCGAGGAAGCCGACGACGGCGAGGGAGACCACTAGGACGACGACCGCCCACCCGAGGGCAACAGCTGTGGACCAGATCCCGAGGCCGGCGGCCGCGAGCAGGAGTAGCGGGGTCACCAGGACGCCGAGGCCTTCGGCGCTGACCGCGATCATATGGTGCAGTTCTTCCCCGGTGGGGAGCTGCGAATGAACCGTCAGGTGGCTCAGCATGTCGGCAACGAAGATCCCCAGCAGGGACCCGATCACCACAATGCTGAGCGTGGCCGCGGCAGCCGCGGGCGTCGTCTCGTCCGCGTGGCTCCGCAGCGCCAACACGACCGCCAGGCTCGTAAAAATGATGTAGACGCGCTCTTTGAGGCTCGCCGCGCGCTGGCGGGCGGAGGCGGAATGGGGCGATGCCGGTTCGATCTCTTGCATCTGCGAAGGCCTTCCGGTCGGCGTTACGGAGCGAACGAGAAGTCCACTGCCGAGACGATCCATCTCCATGCCATCTCATAGTCCTCCCGGTGGCCCCGTCAAGGCCAGCCCGGCGCGCAAACCACAACGCGGGGTCACTTACAGCCCATCCGAAGCTCCGGCATGGGCGGTAAATGACCCCGCGTTGCTACTTGGCGGAGCTAATGGGGGCCTGGTGTTACTCCACCGGGCTGGAGCGGGCCAGGTCCGCGGCGTTGGTGGCCGCGCTCATGAGCAGGGCAGCCGCCAGCATGTGCGCGCCGACCAGCAGCGCCGGGATGCCGTTGTAGTACTGCGTGAAGCCGATGACCGCCTGGAGCACTGTGACACCCAGCAGCATGAACACTGCGGAGCGGAACGGCCCCGGGATCCGTCCGCGGACCACGAGGAACACGCCGAACAGGGCGCCGGCGGTCACGAGGTAGGCGGGCATGGCGTGGATGTGCGCGAAGAGGTCCCAGTCGAGGTTATTCCGCGGGGCATTGGCGTCGCCGGCGTGCGGGCCGGCTCCGGTGACCACCACGCCCAGGCAGACGGCCAGGGCGGAGAAGAATGCGACGGCGGCCATCACCGGGCGGGCGGCGCCGGGCAGGACGGGGAGCTGCACCGTCCTGGCTTTGCCGGTGCGGCCGTAGGCGCGGTTCACCAGGAGGGTCGAGAGGACCACGAGGGCCATCGACACGAGGAAGTGCAGGCCCACGACCCACGGGTTCAGCTGAGTGAGCACCGTGATGCCGCCGATGATGGCCTGCGCCGGAATACTCGCGAGCAGGCCGAGGGCCAGCAGGAAGAGGTCGCGGCGTTCCTTGCGGAGGTTCCAGAGGTAGACGAGCATCATCACGGCGACGGCGGCCAGCGCGAACGTCAGGAGCCGGTTGCCGAATTCGATGATGCCGTGGTAACCCATTTCCGGCGTCGTCGCGAGGGACCCCTCCGTGCAGCGCGGCCAGGTGGGGCAGCCGAGACCCGACGCCGTCAGCCGGACGGCGCCGCCGGTCACCACCAGGACGATCTGGCCGACGAGGGACAAGACGGCCAGCCGCCGGATCCTCTTGTCGACCGTGACGGGCAGCCGGGAGGTGAACCCGGAGATGATCCGGGGAGTGCGTGACGCCGTGCTCACAGTTTTCTCAATTCCACTTGAACCAACGGATTGCTGCGCCGCCGGCGATCGCCGTCCAGAGCAGCAGGACAAGGACGGCGTCAGCGTTGACGCTGCCGTACAGGAAAGCATCCCGCAGCGCCTGGCCCAGCGCGCCGGAGGGAAGGAAATGCACCACAGCCTGTGCCAGGGCAGGGAGCCGTTCGGCCGGGATGACGATCCCGCCCAGCGCGCCGAGCAGGATCCAGAGCAGGTTGGTGATGGCCAGGGTCGCCTCCGGCCGGACCGTGCCGGCGACCAGCAGTCCCAGCGCGGTGAAGCATGCGGCCCCGAGGACCAGGATGGCCAGGCCGGGGAGCCAGCCGGCGGGGTTGGGCTGCCAGCCGAGCATCAGGGCCACGGCGGTCACCACGAGCACCTGCAGGAACAGGACGGCCAGGACGGCCAGGATCTTCCCGGCAATGAGTCCGGTGCGGCCCAGGGGAGTGGTGGACAGGAAACGCAGGACACCGTATCGGCGGTCGAAGCCGGTGGCGATGCCCTGCCCGGTGAAGGCGGTGGACATGGCGCACAGGGCCAGGATGCCGGGGACGGCGACGTTGATCCGGCTTGAGCCGAGTCCGTCCAGCAGCGGGGTCACGGTCAGGCCGACCATGGCCAGCAGCGGCAGCACGATCGCGAGGATCAGCTGCTCGCCGTTGCGGAGCATGGTGATGGTTTCGTACTGCCCCTGCAGCATGATTCGGCGCAGCAGCGGAGCCGGTGCGCTGCCGCCCGGCGTAGGCGCTGCGCTGCCCAGGGGTGCGCTGCCGGAAACGCGGGTCATCGGATCTCCCTTCCGGAGATGTCCAGGAAGACGTCCTCGAGGCTGCGTGCCTCCAGGCTCAGTGAGCTGGGCATGATCCCCCGGGCGGCCCACCACGCGGTGATCGCGGCGAGGTCGGCGGGGGTGAGGGCGCCGGTGACGGCGTAGCTGCCGGCCCGCGCCTCGGTGACGTCGACGCCGTCGGGCAGCACGCCGGTGAAGTCCAGCCCCGGCTCGGTCTCGAACAGCAGGGTGCGGACGTGCTGTCCCTCGTCGCCGGCGGGAAGCTCGTGCCGGAGGAGCTGGGCTACGGTGCCCTCGGCGACATTGCGGCCGGCGTCGATGATGTAGACGTAGTCGGCCAGGCGCTGGGCGTCGTCCATCAGGTGGGTGGTCAGGATGATTCCCATCCCGCCGTTGCGCAGCTCGGAGATGAGGTCGAAGACCATCTGGCGGGACTGGGGGTCCAGACCGGCGCTCGGCTCGTCCAGGAAGAGCACCTCCGGGTTGCCGACCAAGGCGGCGGCCAGGGCCAGGCGCTGTTTCTGCCCGCCGGAGAGGCGCCGCACCGAGGTCCGGCTGAACGAGTCAATGCCCAGGCGCGCAATCAGCTCATCCACCGGCCACGGGTCCTGGTACATGCCGGCGATGTGCCGCAGCAGGGGGATGGGACGGGCCGACGGCGGCAGGCCTCCGTCCTGCAGCATGACTCCGACGCGCGCCCGGAGCTCAGCCCCGGCCGAGTCGGGATCCTGGCCCAGCAGGCTGATGCTGCCGGCGGTGCGCCTCTGCAGGCCCTGGGCGCATTCGATGGTGGTGGTCTTGCCGGCGCCGTTGGCACCCAGCAGGGCGGTGACCTGGCCGCGTTCGGCAACGAGGGACAGTCCACTGACCACCCGCAGCATCTTGCCGTCGAGGGTGGGCAGTGGACCAACATCCTTGACGAGCCCGCTGATGGTCAGAACGGGGGATTCGGGAGATCGCACCACAGCATTCTACGCGATGTAGTACGGCGTTCCCCCGGTGCGGGCCGCGCCCGCAGGAAAGCCATGCCTTACTGGATCGGCGGAGTAAATTACGACATGATTGTGTTGTGTATTCCATGAGCCCCCTTGTGTCTGGTGCTGCTGTGCCTGGTGCCGCTGCCTCCGCTGCCCGCTCCGGCCGCGGTTCCGCGCGCGTCGGGTCGCCCCGGGCGCACGTGGCCCTCGTGCCGGATGAGGTTCCCGCCGTCGTTCCCGCCCCCGGTGGCAGCCACCCCCAAGACGCCGAGGAACGCACCCGTGACCGCGTCCTCAACGCCGTTCTGGAGCATGGACCCATCAGCGCCGCCGAACTCGGCGACCTTCTCGGCTTCACCCCGGCTGCCGTCCGCCGCCACCTCGACCACCTCTCACGCACCGGCGTGATCGAGGTCAAGCGCGCCGCCCGCGCCGGCGCCGGCGCCGGACGCCCGGCCCGCCGCTACGTCCTCAGCTCCCAGGGTCAGTCGACCCTGGGCAACGACTATCTCGACATCGCCACCGTCGCGTTGCGCCGCCTGGGCGAGGCGGCCGGCGCCGAGGCGGTCCGGCAGTTCGCCGTCGAGCGGTTCGCCGACATGGAACGCCGCTACGCGCCCGAGATCGAGCAGGCCGGACCGGACATCGCGGCCCGGGCGCAGGTCCTGTCCGAGGCGCTAAGCCGCGACGGCTTCGTCGCCTCGGCGCAGTCGATTGAAGCCAAGGCGCTGCTTCCGGCCGCGCTCTCCAGCGTCCAGCTCTGCCAAGGCCACTGCCCCATCCAGCACCTGGCCGCCCAGTTCCCGGTGTTCTGCGAGGTGGAGACGGAAGTTTTCTCCCGGCTGGTGGGCGTCGACGTGCGCCGGCTGTCCACCCTCGCCCGCGGCGGCCATGTCTGCACCACCCACATACCTACGGGCCGTCCGGCCGTCGGGACTCCCCGTCCCGCAGCCCCGGGCAACCCGGACGAAGTATCCAACCATCTGCAAGAAAGGCCGTGATGACGGACCAACTATCAGAGAAGAAGGTTGCTGACTCTACTGTGATTTCGGAGATTCTCGAGAAGAATCCCGAGCTCCACGGAATCGGCACCTACGAGTACGGCTGGGCCGACAAGAACGACGTCGGCGCCAACGCCCGCCGGGGCATCGACGAGGACGTTGTCCGCGACATCTCGGCCAAGAAGAGCGAGCCGGAATGGATGCTGGACCTCCGTCTCAAGGGCCTGAAGTACTTCGACCGCAAGCCCATGCCCACCTGGGGTGCGGACCTCTCCGGCATCGACTTCGACAACATCAAGTACTTCGTGCGGTCCACCGAGAAGCAGGCCGCCACGTGGGAGGACCTTCCCGAGGACATCCGTAACACGTACGAGAAGCTGGGCATCCCGGAAGCCGAGCGCAGCCGCCTGGTTTCCGGCGTGGCGGCCCAGTACGAGTCCGAGGTGGTGTACCACCAGATCCGCGAGGACCTCGAAGCCCAGGGCGTCATCTTCCTGGACACCGACACCGCTTTGCGCGAACACCCGGAGATCTTCCAGGAGTACTTCGGCACCATCATCCCGGTGGGCGATAACAAGTTCGCCTCGCTCAACACGGCCGTCTGGTCCGGCGGGTCCTTCGTGTACGTGCCCAAGGGCGTCCACGTGGACATCCCGCTGCAGGCCTACTTCCGTATCAACACGGAAAACATGGGCCAGTTCGAGCGCACCCTGATCATCGCCGACGAGGACTCTTACGTCCACTACATCGAAGGCTGCACCGCGCCGATCTATACCTCGGACTCGCTGCACTCCGCCGTCGTGGAGATCATCGTGAAGAAGGGCGCCCGCGTCCGCTACACGACCATCCAGAACTGGTCCACGAACGTGTACAACCTGGTCACCAAGCGCGCCATCTGCGAAGAGGGCGCCACCATGGAGTGGATCGATGGCAACATCGGCTCCAAGGTCACCATGAAGTACCCGGCCGTCTACCTCGTCGGTGAAGGTGCCAAGGGTGAGACCCTGTCCATCGCATTCGCCGGCGAAGGCCAGCACCAGGACACCGGCTCCAAGATGGTCCACATCGCGCCCAACACCAAGAGCTCGATTGTTTCCAAGTCGGTGGCCCGCGGCGGCGGCCGCGCCGCCTACCGGGGCCTGGTCCAGGTCCGCGAAGGCGCCAAGCACTCGGCCAACACGGTCCGTTGTGACGCCCTCCTGGTGGACACGATCAGCCGCTCGGACACCTACCCGTACATCGACATCCGCGAAGACGACGTCACCATGGGCCACGAGGCCACGGTCTCGCGCGTCAGCGAAGAACAGCTGTTCTACCTGATGTCCCGCGGCATGCGCGAAGACGAGGCCATGGCGATGATCGTCCGCGGCTTCATCGAGCCGATTGCCCGCGAACTGCCGATGGAATACGCCCTCGAGCTGAACCGCCTGATTGAACTGCAGATGGAAGGATCGGTCGGTTAATGACTGACATCACTACTGAAAAGGCCCGCATCGGCGCGCCCTCAGCCCAGCCGTTCATCAACGGTTTCACCGAGGAAGGCGAAAGCCTCTCACCGCTGAACGCCGCGGAGTCCAAGTCCCCGCTGGCCGGCGAGGCCGTCAAGCGCCACTCCCACGGTGGCGGCGTCGGCATTCCGGACAGCTCACGCGCCGGACGCCTCACGTCCTACAAGCTGGCAGACTTCAAGCCGCTGACCGGCATGGAGGAGGACTGGCGGTTCACCCCGCTCAAGCGCCTCCGCGGCCTGCACACCGAGGTTCTCAATGGTGCTGCGCCGGCCGTGAGCGTCACGGCTCCGGACAGCGTGACGGTGGAGACGGTGGGCCGTGAGGACCGCCGGATTGGCTCCGCCGCCATTCCCGAGGACCGCGTCTCCGCCAACGCCTGGGAGAACTTCGCCGAGGCCACCGTCATCACCGTCCCGTCCGAGGTCCAGGTGGACGGCGAGGTCAGTGTCCTCCTCACCGGCCAGGGCACCGAGGCGTCCGCGCAGCACATCGTGATCATCGCGGAAAAGTTCTCCAAGTCCGTCGTCGTCCTGGACCACCAGGGCACCGCCGTCGTCTCGGAAAACATCGAAATCCTCGTTGAGGACGGCGCGCAGTTGACCGTCATCTCGCTCCAGGAATGGAACGACGACGCCGTTCACGCCTCCTCCCAGCAGGCGAAGATCGGCCGCGACGCCAAGTTCAAACACATCGTTGTCAGCCTCGGCGGCGACCTGGTCCGCGTCACGCCCTCGGCACGCTTCACCGCCCCCGGCGCGGAAGTGGAACTGTGCGGCCTGTACTTCGCCGACGCCGGCCAGCACCTCGAGCAGCGCCTGTTCGTGGACCACGCGGTGGCCAACTGCAAGTCGAACGTGCTGTACAAGGGTGCCCTCCAGGGCCGCAACGCGCACGCCGTGTGGGTGGGTGACGTCCTGATCCGCAAGGAGGCCGAGGGCACTGACACCTACGAGGCCAACCGCAACCTGGTCCTGACCGACGGCGCCCGCGCGGACTCCGTGCCAAACCTGGAGATCGAGACCGGCCTGATCGCCGGCGCCGGCCACGCCAGCGCCACCGGACGGTTTGACGACCAGCACCTGTTCTACCTGATGGCCCGCGGCATCCCGGAAGAGGTGGCCCGCCGCCTGGTGGTCCGCGGCTTCCTGAACGAGATCATCCAGCAGATCAAGGTTCCGGCCATCGAAGAGCGCCTCACGGACGCTGTCGAGCGCGAACTCGCGGCAACGAACCACTAGTGCGCAGGACTAGAGAACACGGAATACAGCAATGACTGAACAGCCCAAGGGCGAGCTCGTCTGCAACGCCAGTGAGATCCAACTCAAGCAGGCGCTGCGGATCCTGATCGACGACTTTCCCGTCGCGATCGTGAAGGACTCCATGGGGGAGATCCACGCCATCGGCGACACCTGCTCGCACGCGGACATCTCGCTCTCCGAAGGAGAGGTGGAAGGATGCAAGATCGAGTGCTGGGGCCACGGTTCCCAGTTCGACCTGCGCAGCGGCGAGCCGCTCCAGCTGCCGGCCTATGATCCTGTTCCCGTCTTTGCCGTGACTGTCGTGGATGACGAGGTCTATGTTGACTTCACGAATGTCCTGAACGGCGCCGAGGCCCCGAACTTCAGCTAGCTGCCCGCAGCCGGCAACCTGCACAACAACTACTTATCGACAAGAAACCGCACCGGGCCGGAGGGCACGGTGCAGAGGAGAACAAGGCACATGTCTACTCTTGAGATCAAGGACCTGCACGTCAGCATTGACACCGAGCAGGGCACCAAGGAAATCCTGAAGGGCGTCAGCCTGACCATCAGGACCGGCGAAACGCACGCCATCATGGGCCCGAACGGCTCCGGCAAGTCCACCCTCGCGTCCACCATCGCCGGGCACCCGCGCTACAACGTGACCTCGGGTTCGATCACGCTCGACGGCGAAGATGTCCTCGCGATGAGCGTCGACGAGCGGGCCCGCGCCGGCCTGTTCCTGGCCATGCAGTACCCCGTCGAGGTTCCCGGCGTGAGCATGACGAACTTCCTGCGCACCGCCAAGACGGCCATCGACGGAGAGGCACCGAAGCTGCGGACGTGGACGAAGGACGTCAAGGCCGCCATGGCCCAGCTGCGCATCGATGCCGACTTCACCCAGCGCAACGTTAACGAAGGCTTCTCCGGCGGCGAGAAGAAGCGCGTGGAGATCCTCCAGCTGGAGCTCTTCAAGCCGAAGTTCGCCATCCTCGACGAGACCGACTCCGGCCTCGACGTCGATGCACTGAAGGTTGTCTCCGAGGGCGTCAACCGCGCCCACGCCGAAGGCAACATGGGCACCCTGCTCATCACGCACTACACCCGGATCCTGCGCTACATCAAGCCGGAATTCGTGCACGTGTTCGTTGACGGCCAGGTTGTCGAAGAGGGCGGCCCGGAGCTCGCGGACCGCCTCGAAGAAGAAGGCTACGACCGCTACGCCACCGGCGCAGGGGCGGCCACCATCGCTGCCGCAGACGCGGCAGCCCAGGCCTAGTTAGGACTTCACGATGACCGAACTCAATGTGGCCCGCACGGGCCTCGAGGATGTCGAAGAGGCACTCAAGGATGTGATCGACCCTGAACTCGGGGTCAACATCGTAGACCTTGGCCTGCTCTACGGTCTGAAGTACTCAGACGCCGACGGCGCCCTGCTGATCGACATGACGCTCACCACGGCCGCCTGCCCGCTCACCGATGTCATCGAGGAGCAGGTCGGCAAGGCCCTGGACGGCATTGTGGACGACTGGCGGCTCAACTGGGTATGGATGCCGCCGTGGGGTCCGGAGCGGATCACCGAAGACGGCCGCGACCAGATGCGCGCCCTCGGCTTCAACATCTAGATCCCACGCACGGACGGGCCCAGCCCGGGCTTTGCACGACGCCGGCCCCACCTGACAAAGGTGGGGCCGGCGTCGTTGTTGTGTTCCCTTAATGCCGCCGCGGTGGTCTGATAAAGACATCAGGTCCGCCGCTGTCCCTGACGACCGGCCGGACCCCCCTTCGACGGGAGACACAGCGGACATGGATGCCACCCCCGCACCGCGGCCGGATGACGGCGGCACGGCCGGACTGACGCCCGCGCCGGCCGGCGCCGGCGGGGACTTCGTCGTCGTCGAGGACAGCGGCGAGTTTTCCTACTACGGCTCCCGGGGTGCGCTCCTGGCCGATCTTGAATACGTCGGCGAGGCGCCCTGCATCCTTGACCGCAGCGCCCAGACCTACCGGCTGGAGCTGGACGAGAACCGCCACCTGCGGATGGGCCCGCCGCTGGGACCGGTGGAGTTCCACTGGCTTCGGCAGGCGCTGGCCGATGCCCGCGAGGTGCACCCCGAACGGCACCGGCTGCAGCGCGCCGACGCGTCCGGGCTGGCCGGCCTCGTGGCCGGACTCTTCGAGACGCTGCAGCTCGAACGCGGAACCGATGCCGAACTCGGGCTGTGGGGCCTGGAAATCGACGGGCTATCGACGCGGCGCAATGCACTGGCCGACGTCGACCGCCTCCTGGCCGGAAACGAACGGCTGGACACCGTCCGGGTAACGGACCCGTTCGGGCACCTGTACCGGCCGGTCTGGCACCCCAAACACCGGCACCTTGGCCACGCCGGATTCCTCACCTACGTGGAAACTCCGGCACGGGCCGGGACGACGCGCCGTTAAGGATCAGCAGCACGTCAGGGCGTTGCCACCGCGAAGGTATCGCACTTTTTGAGGTCTCCGCTGGTGTAGCCCTGGTAAAACCATTTCTGCCGCTGCGCACTGGACCCGTGGGTCCACGCCTCAGGCGACACGCGGCCCGTGGCGGCCTTCTGGATGCGGTCGTCGCCCACCGCCGAGGCGGCTGACAGCGCATCCTGTACGTCCTGGTTGGTGAACTTCTCCAGATAGGGCTGGCCCGTCTTGGGGTCCGGCTGCGTCGTCGCGTAGTGGGCCCACAGCCCTGCGTAGCAGTCCGCCTGCAGCTCTACCCGGACGCCCCCGGAACGCGGGCCCTGGGGGTCTTGTTGCGCCCGGTCGAGGTCGCCCAGCAGGTTCTGGATGTGATGGCCGAATTCGTGGGCGACCACGTATTCCTGGGCCAGCGGGCCGCCGGAGGAGCCGAACCGGTCCACGAGTTCCTGGAAGAAGCCTGGGTCGAAGTACGCGGTGGTGTCGACGGGGCAGTAGAACGGTCCGACGTCGGAGGTAGCGGCCCCGCAGCCGGTGTTGGTTGCCCTGGTGAAGATCACGGCCTTGGGCCGCGGGTATTTGGTGTTGTATTGGGCCAGGTAGGCAGGCCAGAAGGCGTTCAGGCTGTTGACCGTGCCGGTGATCCGGCAGTCGAGGCGAGCATCGGCGTCGGCACCGGTCTTGCAGGCGGGGGCGGAACCCTGGCTCTGGGACTGGGGGTCCTGGGTGGCGCCGGCCAGGCCCTCGAGGAGGCTGGGGTTGATGCCGAACAGGGCCGCGAGCAGCAGGATGATGCCGCCGCCGATCCCGCCGCCGATCATGGGGCCGCGGCCCATCCCTCGGCGGTCCTGGACCTGCGACGGATCCAGCGGGGCGTTGTCATTGAAGCTCATGCAGTCACAATATCGCGCACAGGCGGCCGGGCCGTCCGGCGACGGTAAAGTTGGTGCGATGCCATTTCTCGACAGACTCCAGCGCTGGGCGGATGACCGTCCCGACGAAACTGCCGTCGTCGTGGCCGGAGAGCGCCTCAGCTGGGGCCGCCTGCGTGACCAGGCGGCGGCACTGGTGCCGGCGGCGCCCGCCATCACCGTCCTGTCGGAACACAACTCAACCCGGTTCGCCGTGGCATTCGCGGCCGCAGTTGCGGGCGTGCGCCAGTGCGCCGTGCTGGATCCGGCCTGGCCCAGGCAGCTGGAGCACGCGATCACGGACCGCATCGCGGGCATCCCCCCGGCGCCGGGGCCGCCGGCAGGGCCGGATCTTGGGCCGGGAACGGAACTGGGGACGGATTTTGTTGACGGACCGCCCGGTGCCTCCTTCCTGATCGGCCTGACCTCGGGCACCACCTCGGTCCCCAAGGCGTTCACCCGCTCGCGGCGGTCCTGGCAGGAGTCGTTCGAGGCCTCCATCGAATTCTTCGGACTGACCCGGGACGACAGGATCCTGGCCCCCGGACCGCTCGCGGCCAGCCTGAACCTCTATGCCCTCGCCGAATGCCTGTACGCCGGCGCAGAATTCCACACCCTGGACCACTTCGACGTCGGCGCCGCGCACGCCGCCGTCAGCCACGACGGCATTACCCGGCTTGTCCTGGTCCCCACCATGCTCCGGCTGCTCAGTGAGCGCGGGCTGGCCGGCGGGGTCGATGCCTCCGGCATCAGCAGCATCGTCTGCGCCGGCTCCAAGCTGGATGCGCGCACGCTGGAGGCGGCCCGGCGCTGGGCCCCCCACGCCACCATTTTCGAGTACTACGGCGCCTCGGAGCTCAGCTTCGTCTCGGGCGCCGGGCTGCGTCCGGGCGAGGCCGCCGAGCCGGGCGGGACCGGCATCGGGCAGCCCTTTCCCGGCGTCGACATCCGCATCCTGGATGACCGCGGGGCCGAACTCCCGGACGGCAGCGACGGCAACATCTGCGTCCGCAGCGGCATGGTCAGCAATGGTTACCTGTGGGGTGATGACGGACAGGCCCTGCGGTGTTTCGACGGCTGGTACACCGTGGGGGACCAGGGGTACGTCTCGGGCGGGACCCTGCACATGCTGGGCCGCCGCTCCGACATGATCATCACCGCCGGCACGAACGTCTACCCGCACGAGGTCGAAATGGCGCTGGCATCTGTCCCGGGCGTCGCGGCGGCCGTGGCTGCCGGCAGGACCGACGATGTCCGCGGCCAGCGCGTGGTGGCCGGCGTGGTCCCCGCGCACGGGGCGGTCACCGCCACCCACCTGAAGTCGGGCATCGAGGACGTCCTGGCACGCAACAAGCGCCCGCTCGAGTACTTTGCGCTGGCGGAGCTGCCCCTCACGGACCGGGGCAAGATCAGCCGGCAACTGCTCCTCGACTGGGTGGACCGGAACGACCCCCGGATCCGGCGCCTTGGCTGAGCGGGCGGCGGACCGCGGCCCGGGGTCGGCTGCGCCGGTGCCGGCGTCCCCGGCAGTGGTCGCCGGGCTGCTGCCGGCGGACCGGCAGCCGGTCATTATCGCCGCGCGCCGGACGCCGCTCTGCCGCGCCAATGGCGCCCTGAAGAGGCTGCGCGCCCACGAGCTCCTGGCCCCGGTGCTCCGCAGCCTGCTCGCCGATTCCGGGCCGGGACTTGTCCCGGAGTTCGTGGCCGACGTCGTGATCGGCAACGCCGTGGGCGGCGGCGGGAACGTGGCCCGGCTGGCGGCGCTGGAGGCTGGCCTGCCCGTCACCGTACCCGGCGTCACGGTGGACCGGCAATGCGGCTCGGGTCTGGACGCAATCGTCCTGGCCGCGCGGCTGGTCGCGGCGGGCGGCAACGGCGTCTACCTGGCCGGCGGCGTGGAGAGCATCAGCACGGCCCCGCTCCGGGCCCACCGCAACGACGACGGCACCGCCGAGTACTACAGCCGGGCCCAGTTCGCCCCCCTCAGCCTCGGCGATCCGGACATGGGCGTCGCCGCGGAGAACGTCGCCGTCCACGACCAGGTCAGCCGCGAACGGCAGGACGCGTTCGCGCTGCGGAGCCACCACCGGGCCCTGGCCGCAGCCGCCGCCGGGCGGTTCGACGCCGAACTCGTCCCGCTCGCTGCAGGGTCCGGGACCTGCGTTGAAGCCGACGACGGTCCGCGGGCCAGCCTCGGACCTGCCCTGATGGCCCGGTTCGCGCCCGTGTTTGCCAGCGGCGGCACCGTGACGGCGGGGAACTCGTGCTTCGACGCGGACGGGGCCGCCGCCGTCGTCGTCACATCAGTGGAACGGGCCCGGCAGCTGGGCGCCTCGGACGGGCTGCTGGTGCTGGGAACGGACACGGCCGGGGTGGCGCCGCAGCTGCTGGGCATCGGCGCCGCCGCGGCGGCCGAACGGCTCCTGGGCGCGCACGGCTTGACGGCGGCGGACGTGGGCCTGGTGGAATTCAACGAGGCATTCGCGGCGCAGACGCTGGCCTGTTTCGACCGGCTGGGGATCGATCCGGAGCGCGCGAACCTCGACGGGGGTGCCCTGGCGCTCGGGCACGCGTACGGGGCCTCCGGCGCGGTCCTGGTCACCCGGCTGCTGGCACAGGCACGCAGGTCCGGGGAGCAGGACCAGCTGGCATTGGCAATGATCAGCATCGCAGGCGGCATGGGCACGGCCGCGCTCTTCGCCTACCGCCGCCTCGCCTAGCAGACCACCAATGACAGGCCACCAATAACAGGCCACCAATAAACAGGCCATCACCCCCGGGGGACATGCTCATTCTTCGCCGCGGCTGGCGGACATAGCGGGCATATGTCCCGTGGCTCCTGCCGTGACGGGACATGCCCCCTCGCCGGCTACCGGACATGCCCTGCCTTGGACCCCGGTATGGTACATGCCCCTCGCCGGCTACCCGACGTGCCCTGGCCTGGACCCCAGCCCGGACACGTCCAGTCCTGGGCGCGAGGGCTGCACATGATGGCTTTATGTCCATCGGCTGCGGTCAGAGGAGGGCATGTCCGGCGGACGAGTATCCAAGAGGCGTACACCGAGGGCCGCCGGGAGAGGACATGTCCAGTCCTGGGCACGAAAACAGGACATGGTGGCTATATGTCCATCGGCTGCGGCCAGGGGAGGGCATGTCCACCGGGACGGGCGTCACCGCGGGTGCGGCAAGCGGTGACTAGTCGTCCGCGTCCTCGGGTTCGCCCAGTCCTCGGGCGGCGAGGGCCTCGCCGGTCTGCCGGGCGAAGGCGACCGTGGTGATGATCACAGGCAGCACAAGCGCCCTAGGGTTGCGATCGAACCCGCGGGCCCGCGCGGAGTCGCGCACATGCGAAAACGCCTCGGCAACGAACGGGATGCTGCGGAGCATGATGGCAATCGTCAGGGCGAAGCGCTCGGGGTCCGCACCGAGACGCCGGAACGGCCGGGCCAGGGATGCCACGCCGTCGAGGAGCGCCTGCACCGGGGTGGTGGCGGTCAGGATTGAGGCGGCGACAACGCAGACCAGGACGTTGAGCACGATCCGGGCGGCGGTCGGTGCGCCCAGCTGCCACCACTGGAAGAGACCGATCGCCACAAGCACCGGGAGGACCGGGCGCACCGCGCGAAACAGCCGGGCCGGGCCGGCACCGCTGAGCAGGAACAGCCCGCACAGCAGCGCCAGCATGGCGGCTGACACGGCCCAGTCTTCGATCAGGAACGACGTCATGCCGCATCCAACGACCAGCAGGAACTTCAGCCACAGCGGCGCCCGGTGGATCAGGGACGAGCCCGGCACGTAAGCGGCCAGGAGAAACCCATGGCCGCTCACGGCTGCTCCAGCCGTGCCCGCTCCGGCCGGCCCGCATGAGGACCGCCGGCGCCCCCGCCGTACAGTCCTCCGCCATGTGCAGGCAGACCGGCGGCGCTCAGGGCACGGTAGTGCGCGACGGCGGCGGCCGGGCCGCCGTCGAACACGATCCTCCCGGAGTCCACCACCAGGACGCGGTCCATGTCCTGGGCGAGTTCGAGGTCGTGGGTGGACAAGATGACCTGCTGGCGGAGCCCGGCGAGCGTGCGGCGCAGGAGTTCGCGGTTGCGGAGGTCCAGCAGCGTGGACGGCTCGTCCAGGACCAGCACCTCCGGGTCGACGGCCAGGACGGCGGCCAGCGCCAGGAGCTGGCGTTCGCCACCGGAGAGTTCGTAGATGCTTTGGTCCGCCAGGGCCAGGAGCCCGAACCGTTCCAGGACGGACTCCGCGCGGGACCGGCGTTGCGCGGTGTTGCGGATGGAGCGGCGCAGGGACAGTTCCACGTCCTCGCGTCCGGTGGGCATGACGAGCTGGGAGAGCGGATCCGTGAAGACGAAGCCCACACGGCGGCGGACCTCGCGCACGGCCCGCACGGTATCGGCGCCGTCCACCCGGACCGTGCCCTCGCTCGGCGCCACCAGCCCGTTGAGGAGCCGGAGGAGGGTGGACTTGCCGGAGCCGTTGGCGCCGATGACCCCGATGCGCCGTTCCGGGAGTTCCACCGAGAGCTGCTGGAGCAGCGTTTTGGGTGCGGGGCGGCCGTCGACCGTCACCCGCACCGTCACGCGGTCCAGTTCAATGGTGCTCACGGCCGGGCGTCAGCCGTCCGGACGCGGCGGAGCAGCAGATCCGGGAAGGCCTTGTGCAGGGCCAGGGCGAAGCTGACGGCCAGGACGTTCTTGATGATGTCGCCGGGGTAGAACACGAGGTCCGCAAGGAACGCCTTGGAGAAGTCCAGCTTGGCGTTAACCATCATGCCCAGGATGCCAAGGCCGTGGATGAAGACGATGCTGCTCGCCATGGCGGCGGCGAACAGCAGCACGGCACGCAGCTTGCCGGTGCGGTGCGCGGTGCGCCGGAGCACGACGGCGGTCAACCAGCCCACCGCGGTGGCGGCCAGCAGGAAACCGACGATGTAGCCGGCGGAGGGGCCCGCGAGGACGCCCAGTCCGCTGCGCCCGCCGCTGAAGATCGGCAGACCCGCGAAGCCCAGCAGCAGGTAGAGGCCGACGGCGGCGAAGGCCCGCCCCGGGCCGAGAGCCAGACCCGTCAGCATGACGGCCAGGGTCTGAAGCGTGATGGGAACGCCGAGACCGCCGACGGGAATGGCGGCGATCAGGGCGGAACCGGCCACCAGGGCGGCAAAAACGGCGATCAGGCCAAGATCGGTGGCGTTCCAGCGGCTCCGGCGGCGCGGGGCCCGGACTGTGGCGGGAAGGTCGGTCTGCGTCATGGTGTTCCTGTCGAGTGCTGCGGTGGAAAGCGGACTAGTGATTTCGACTGTACGGTTGCGGCGCGTCGAGTTTTTTGTAGATGCCCTACTAAGCGCCGCCCCGGATGCTGGAGGGCGCCGCCAATGACCGAGGCCGGGGCTCCCGCTGACGACTGGCTGCTGCCATATGAGTCCATGTCGTGGGGCCGGGGCGGTGCCGGTAGACTTGTAGAGGCCGTGCTCTCGCACCGCCCTGCCCCGGCCCCGCCAAGACTCCACCCGTTGTGCCGCGGCATTCCCTGTTGTGAAAGGCCTTAGCTGCATTGATTACCGTCCAGGATCTCGAACTGCGCGCCGGCGCCCGCCTCCTCATGGACCAGGTGAGCTTCCGGATCGACAAGGGAGACAAGATCGGCCTGGTCGGCCGTAACGGTGCAGGCAAGACCACACTGACCCGCGTACTCGCGGGCGAAGGCCTGCCTGCCGCGGGGAAGGTGACCCGCAGCGGGGAGATCGGCTACCTGCCGCAGGATCCGCGCACCCCGGACATGGAACAGCTCGCCCGGGACCGGATCCTGTCCGTCCGCGGCCTGGACATCGCCGTCGGCAAACTCCGCGTGGCCCACGAAGAGATGGCCAGCGAGGACCCCGCCGTCCAGCAGAAAGCGATGAACCGCTATGACCGGCTGGAATCGGAATTCCTGGCCGCCGGCGGCTACGCTGCCGAGGCCGAGGCCGCGGCGATCTGCTCGAACCTCGCCCTGCCGGACCGGCTGCTCAACCAGCCGCTGAAGACCCTGTCCGGCGGCCAGCGACGCCGCGTGGAGCTGGCCCGCATCCTCTACTCGGACGCCGAAACCATGCTCCTCGATGAGCCCACCAACCACCTCGACGCCGATTCGATCTCCTGGCTCCGTGAGTTCCTGAAGAACCACCAGGGCGGCCTGATTGTCATCAGCCACGACACCGAACTGCTCGAAGCCACCGTGAACAAGGTCTTCCTGCTGGATCCCAACCGCGCCCGGATCGACTTCTACAACATGGACTGGAAGCGCTACCTCACCCAGCGCGAAACGGACGAGCGCGCCCGCAAGCGGGAGCGGGCCAACGCGGAGAAGAAGGCTCAGGTCCTTATCGACCAGGCCAACAAGATGCGCGCCAAGGCCACCAAGGCCGTGGCCGCGCAGAACATGGCCAAGCGCGCCGAACGTCTGCTGGGCGGTTTGGAAGCCGTCCGCGCGACCGATCGCGTGGCAGCCCTGCGCTTCCCGGATCCGTCACCGTGCGGCAAGACCCCGCTGACTGCGGACGGCCTCAGCAAGTCCTACGGCTCGCTGGAAATTTTCACCGACGTCGATCTCTCGATCGACCGCGGTTCGAAGGTGGTCATCCTGGGCCTGAACGGCGCCGGCAAGACCACCCTGCTGCGGATGCTCGCCGGTGTGGACAGGCCCGATACCGGCGAAGTCGTCGCCGGCCACGGCCTGAAAGTGGGCTACTACGCCCAGGAGCACGAGACGCTCGACGTGGACCGCACCGTCCTGCAGAACATGCGCTCGTCCGCCCCGGACATGAACGATGCGGAAGTACGCAACATCCTGGGCTCATTCCTGTTCTCGGGTGACGACGTCGACAAACCCGCCGGTGTCCTCTCCGGCGGCGAAAAGACGCGCCTGGCGCTGGCCACCATCGTGGCCTCGAGTGCGAACGTGCTGCTCCTGGACGAGCCCACCAACAACCTGGACCCGGCCAGCCGCGCCGAAATCCTGGGCGCCCTGAGCAACTACACCGGCGCCGTCGTGCTGGTCAGCCACGATGAGGGCGCCGTTGAGGCGCTCAACCCGGAGCGCGTCGTCCTGCTTCCCGACGGCATCGAGGACCACTGGAACGAAGACTACCTGGACCTCATCACGCTGGCGTAGGTCACCCAACTAACTCGCAGCAGGGGCCGTTTTGAGCACTCAAAACGGCCCCTGCTGCGAGTCAGTTGGATTAACGGACGGGCATCTCTTCGGCGCCCGTGATGCGCTGCAGGTCCTCGTAGCCGATGGAGAACATCGAGTTGTGGTCGCCTGCCCCGGCCCACAGCACGGGGTGGGCCGCCAGGGACTCGTCCAACAGGGTCCGGATCCTTTCCGGATGGCCGACCGGTGCTACGCCGCCAACTTCCTGGCCGGTGTGTTCCAGGACGAACTCGGGGGTGGCCCGGCGAATCTTCCCGGTCCCCAGTTGCGCGGCGACTTTGCGGACGTCCACCTTGGCCGAGCCGCTCGCGAGGATAAGCAACGGCGCGCCCTCAACGTCGAACACCAGGCTGTTGGTGATTGCCGCGACGTCGCAGCCCAGCACGTCGGCTGCGGCGGCCGCCGTCGGGACTGTCGAATCGAACACCGTCACGGTGTCCCGGGCGCCCAGGGCTGTGAGCACGCGCTTCACGTTGGCCACAGGTGCGGGAAGGCTCTCCGGGATCATCGGTCAGAATCCCTGCGCGTCCAAGATGGCGTCTTCCTCTTCCTCCGCCGTGGCGTTCTTGCGCTTGCGGGGAGCAGGACGACGGCGCACCGCCGGGCCGCTCGAGTGCAGGAACACGCCGTCGGCCGCCTCGGCCTCGGCGTCCTCCGCATCAATGGCTGCGTTGCGTGCCTGCTGCCGGGCCGCGTAGCCAAACCCGACGAACATCAGCACGCCGAAGGCGAACCACTGCAGGGAGTAGGAGAGGTGGGTGCCCTCATCGGTGGACGGCTTGGGGAACGGGAAGGGCATGTTGGACACGGAGGGTGATTCGGAGGCGAGCTGCCCGTACGCACCTGTCAGGAGCGGATAGCCGAGCTGGGTGGCATACGCGGAGAGGTCGATCGAGGCGAGCTGGCCGTCGGGGGCGCCGCGCTGAAGCGCGGGCTCGGCCGGCTTGAGGCGGGCAACGACGGTTGTTGGTCCCTGAGGCGGTGCCGGCACGGAGTCGGGCCGGCCCGGGGTGTTGTTGCCGATGGGCAGCCAGCCGCGGTCAATCACCACGGTGTCGCCGGAATCGAGCTTGAACGGGACCACCACCTCGTAGCCGGGCTGGCCGTTCAGGGGGCGGTTGCGGACGATCCGTTGACCGGCGGCGTCGTAGCTGCCCTTCAGTTCCACCTGCGTCCACTCACGCTCCGTATCGAGGCGGATGAACTGGTCCCGGACTTGGGCGAAGGGCACCGGGGTGGCCGAGTAATTCGAGACCACCCGGTTGATTTCCGCGAGGGTTTCGGCCCGACGGTCCATCTGCCACCGGCCCAGGCCCACGCAGCCGGCGGCGAAAATCGCGGCCAGCAACAAGTACCCCAGCCACTTACTGGAGAAGAGGAAACGGTACATTCAGCCGATCCTGCCTGACGGGTCGAGGGGCGCGGTCTCGTGGTGCGGGCTCTCCTGGAGCGGCAGGCTTTCTTTCCATAACCCGCGGGTCTGCAGGTAGTCCTCAAGCCAGGCGCGGTGCTCACCGCATGCCAGCCAGATCTTGCGCCGTTCAGGGGTGTGGATTTTGGGGTTGTTCCACAGGAGCTGCCATTCCGCCACGGCGCGGCAGGCCTTCCGCGAGCAGACGGTGCCGGAGGCTGCGGCGTCGCCGCCGTTCCCGGCCAAGTCAAAGAGATTCATGAAGCTGCCCGTCCGTGGTTGTCGTCGTCATTCTCGTCATCGATCAGCTCGCCTTGCAGCAACGTCGCCGCGGCGTCATCAGCGGCGTTCTCTGCGGCCGCCTCGGGCGGCCCGGCCGTTCCCGCGGGCGCCGGAGCGTCCAGCTCTGTGAGCGGCGCGTAATCCAGGAGGGAGTCACTGTGCACTTCCGCCTTGTCGCTGCCGTTGGCGATAACGACGGCCACCCATGGCAGGAACACCGCACCAAGGACCGGGATGAGTTTGAACCAGCCGTCCACCACAAAAATCAGGATCAGGCAGACCATGCGGATGCCCATCGCGATGGCGTACTTGATCATCCGCTGGCGCATCTCATCCGAATGCGCAGCAGCGGCGTCCGTGATGCTGTGCACCTCGCTGTCGCCGGACTCGGCGTCCGGCCTCCCGGGCACAGGAACACCGGGTCGGTTTTTGAGTGTCACGGCTGTCAGATCACGCTCCCAAGGCTTACTCCGATTCTCTCACCATCGGCGGAGCCGCCCAAACGGGTGCGCGCCGGACGCTAAGATCGGAGGCAGGAAAAATCCAGCCCCCCCCAGCGCGGCCGTCCCTGCCGCAGAAACCCGGAGCCCCCTATGTCTGAGACACCCACCACCGGCCGCAGCGTTCTGATCACCGGCGGAAACCGCGGGATCGGGCTGGCCATCGCCGAGTCCTTCCTGGCCAACGGCGACAAAGTGGCGGTCACCTTCCGCAGCGAATCTCCGCTGCCCGAGGGCATCCTCGGTGTCAAGGCGGACGTCACCGACGAAGCGTCGGTCGACGCCGCGTTCACGGAAGTCGAAGCCGCCCACGGCCCGGTGGAAGTGCTGGTCGCCAACGCCGGCATCACCAAGGACACCCTCCTGATGCGCATGAGCGAGGACGACTTCACGTCGGTGATCGACACGAACCTCACGGGTGCCTTCCGCGTCATCAAGCGCGCGTCCAAGGGCATGATCCGGGCCCGCAAGGGCCGCGTGGTGCTGATTTCCTCGGTGTCCGGCTTGTACGGCGCGCCGGGCCAGATCAACTACTCCGCCTCGAAGGCCGGCCTGGTGGGCATCGCGCGGTCGCTCACCCGCGAGCTCGGCGGGCGCGGGATCACCGCGAACGTGGTGGCGCCCGGCTTTATCAACACGGACATGACGGCGGAACTGCCCGAAGCCACGCAGAAGGACTACCTGACCAAGGTCCCCGCCGGGCGCTTCGCCGAGGCGTCCGAGGTCGCCAACGTCGTGCGCTGGATCGCCAGCGACGAGGCGTCCTACATCTCCGGCGCGGTCATCCCGGTCGACGGCGGCCTCGGCATGGGTCACTAGCCCCAGCCACCTCAGCCCCGCGGGTCAGAGCGCAGGACGGCAGGCCGGGCGGACGACGTCGGACCCTTCAGCCCCGCGGGACCGAGCGGACGACGGCGTCATCCGTCGTCGTCGGCTGCCGGCCCGGGTCCGCGGGGGCGGCCCGGAAACGGGCCCGGAAGTCCGCCACGCTAGGCCTTTTTGCCCTTGGCGCCCGTGCGCCGCAAGCGTGTAATGGGCTCACAGCCCCTGACCATGCCGTGGCCGGGGCGTGGACGCAGGAGGAACATCATGAGTGATCTCAGCAAGTGGACGCCCTCGGACATGCTGGAGCCGGTCCGCCGCTTCCTGGACGGCGACCTGACTATGGCGCCCAGCATCAAGATCGAACAGTTCCAGGAGGGCACCACCCTGGTGGTCCGGGCGGAAGTGCCCGGCATCGAGCCCGAAAGGGACGTCGACGTCTCTGTCAGCGAGGGCATGCTGAACATTGCGGTGCAGCGTGAAGAAAAGTCCGAGCACAAGAGCAAGACCGGCTACCGCTCGGAATTCCGTTACGGCTCGTCCATGCGCAGCATTGCGCTGCCTGCCGGCGTGAAGGAACAAGACATCACCGCCACCTACAAGGACGGCGTCCTGGAAGTTCGCGCGCCGGCTCCCGTAGTGGCTCCAACGGAAACCACCACGAAGATCCGGATCGACCGCAGCTGAGTCCGGCGTGGCGCCGGGGGGACATGTCCAGTCCTTGCCCTGGCCGTCGGACATATGGGGCATATGTCCAGTCCAGGGCGGAGGCGGAGGGCATGTCCCGCGGACGGGGCCCGCGCCGCCCGCGGGAACTACGCCGCCGGGGCTTCTTTGTGGACGCTGAACAACAGAAAAGCCGCAATCCGCTGGCATGATGGAGTGCGGACCCACAGTGTTTGGACGTTTGGAACAAAGGAGCTTGTATGGGACTGCTGGAAAACAAGACTGCGATCGTGACCGGTTCGTCGCGCGGAATCGGCGCCGAAGTCGCCAAGTTCCTCGCCGCCGAGGGCGCGGCAGTCGTGGTGAACTACCGCCAGAAGGCGCCGCGCGCCAACAAGGTCGTCGCAGAGATCGAGGCCGACGGCGGCCGCGCGGTGGCGGTCGGGGCGGATCTCACCACCCAGGAAGGCGTCCAGGCCCTCGCCAGTGCCGCCATGGAGAACTTCGGCTCGCTCGACCTCCTGGTCCTCAACGCCTCCGGCGGCATGGAGACGGGCATGGAAGAGGGCTACGCGCTGAAGCTGAACCGGGACGCACAGGTGAACATGCTCAACGCCGCGGTGCCCCTCATGGCCGAAGGCTCGCGCGTGGTCTTCGTGACCAGCCACCAGGCGCACTTCATCAACACGGTGGCCACCATGTCCGAATACGAGCCCGTCGCCCGCAGCAAGCGCGCCGGCGAGGACGCCCTGCGCGACCTCGTGCCCGCCTTGGCGGACAAGGGAATTTCGCTCGTGGTGGTCTCCGGCGACATGATCGAGGGCACCGTCACGGCCACGCTGCTTGACCGTTCCAACCCCGGCGCCATCGAGGCCCGCCGTGCCGAGGCCGGCAAGCTGTACTCGGTCAAGGAGTTTGCCGCGGAGGTCGCCAAGATGGCCACGGCCGACGTCGAGACCGGCCACACCGAATACGTCGGCGGGGCAGACTACTTCGATAGGGCCGCAGAAAAGGGTTCCAACTAACCCCTCGGGCCCGCGGCCAGCAGAGATGGCACGTCGCGGCAATGTTCGCCAAGAACATTGCCGCGACGTGCCATCCGGTTGTTAAAGCGCCATCCGGCGGTTAATGTGCCTCCCGCGGTTCAGGCTTCAGACGCCGGCGATGTACCGCACGGCGTCGAGATAGGGCAGGTTGACGGCGGCGTCCGCGGCCGCCCGCACGGCCGGCTTCGCATTGAAGGCGACGCCGATTCCGGCGGCGCCAAGCATGTCAAGGTCGTTGGCTCCGTCGCCCACGGCAATCGTGTGCTCCATGGGGATGCCCTCGGCCGCGGCCCACTCGCGCAGGTACTTCTCCTTCGCGGCACGGTCGACGACGTCGCCGACCACCTTCCCGGTCAGTGCGCCGTCGGCGATTTCGAGTTCGTTCGCGATCCAGTAGTGCAGCCCCAGGTCCTCGGCGATCGGCCGAAGGATCTGGTTGAACCCGCCGGACACCACGGCCACGGCATGGCCGGCGGTCTGAAACGCCGCCACGAGATCGGCGGCCCCGTCGGTCAGCCTGACTTCGGCGCGGACCTTCTCAACGACGTCGGACGGCAGCCCGGCGAGCACCGCCACCCGGGCGTGCAGGCTCTGGGCGAAGTCCAGTTCGCCGCGCATCGCTGCCTCGGTCACGGCCGTCACTTCCTCGCGCTTGCCCGCATAGGCGGCCAGAAGCTCGATCACTTCCTGCTGGATCAGTGTGGAGTCCACGTCCATGATGAGGAACTTTCGCGGCGCGCTGCGCAGCGCGGCGGGAACCAGCGCCGTGTCCACGCCGTCAATGCCGGACGCCGCCAGCGCCCGGCGCGGCCCGTCCAGCAAGGCCGCCGTGACCGTCGGAGACGTGGCCCCGGGGGCCGTTCCGGGCCCTGGAGCGGGGGAGTCCAGTACACACTCGGCCGCGGACACCTCGAAGCGGCCGTCACCGCCCCGCGTTTCATCGCCGACGCTCAGCCCCGCGGCCGTGAGGAGCGAACGCAGCCGCTGGATGTCGGGCAGGGACAGTTTCAGGCCGTAGCTCACTGCGGTCACGTTCAAACTCATGGCTTCAATCCTAGCGAGCGGGGGTTATTCGGCCCGAATCCGTTGCGCGCCGGCCGCCGCCGCATGACGGTCCAGGGCAGGCCGTGGCGCCGGTTATCAGTCACCCGCCGTTTTGTCCTAGTGTCTACTCCTATGAGTGAAGTTCTTGAAATGGCCGGCGTCAGCGTGGTACGTGGGGCGAAGACGCTCCTGGACAAGGTCGACTGGCAGGTCAAGGAAGGCGAACGCTGGGTGATCCTGGGCCCTAACGGTGCCGGCAAGACCACTCTGCTGCAGCTGGCCGGGGCCCGGATTCACCCCACATCCGGCAAGGCCGGAATCCTCGAGGAAGTTCTTGGCGCGGTGGACGTCTTCGAACTCCGGCCCCGGATCGGCCTGTCCTCGGCCGCGCTGGCGAGTCAGATCCCGGAGCAGGAAAAGGTCCTCAACGTGGTGGTCACGGCCGCCTACGGTGTGACCGGCCGCTGGCGCGAAGGCTACGAGCGGGACGACGAGCGCCGCGCCTTCGGGCTGCTGAACGAGTGGGGGATGGGGCCGCTGCTCAACCGTGCCTTCGCCTCGCTCTCCGAGGGTGAGCGCAAGCGCGTGCAGATCGCCCGCGCCCTCATGACCGATCCCGAACTCCTTCTCCTGGACGAGCCCGCCGCCGGCCTCGACCTCGGCGGCCGCGAGGACCTCGTTGAGCGGCTGAGCGAACTCGCCCGCGACGACGCAGCCCCGGCGATCGTCCTGGTCACGCATCACCTCGAGGAGGTGCCGCCGGGCTTTACGCACGCCATGCTCCTGCGCGACGGCGGTGTGGTGGCCTCCGGCCCGCTGGCCGAAGTCCTCACGGCTGAAAACCTCAGTGAAACGTTCGGGCTGCCGCTGGACGTCACCGTCAACGCCGGCCGGTACAGCGCCACCGCCAGCCGCTGACGGGGCCGCTGTCCGCGCGTGGAGTTCCTCAATAGCGTCTTTATTTTCTTCGCCGGGCTGTGGGCGGGAACCATCAACAGCGTTGTCGGTTCCGGCACCCTGGTCACCTTCCCGGTCTTGGTCGCCCTCGGCTACCCTCCCGTCACCGCCTCCATCAGCAACGCCATGGGGCTCGTGGCCGGAAATGCCGCCGGTGCCTGGGGTTACCGCAGGGAGCTGACAGGCCGCGGCAAGCAGTTGCTCCGGCTCCTGCCTGCCTCGCTGCTGGGCGCAGTGACCGGCGCTTACCTGCTGCTGCACCTGCCCGAGAAGGTGTTCTACTACGCCGCGCCCGCCCTGATCGTGCTCGCCCTGCTGATGGTGGCGTTCCAGCCGAGGCTGCAGCGGTGGGTGAAGAACCGGGAGGAAAACCCCGAACACGCCATCCGGGACCGCCGCCACGGTGTACTGCTCGTGGTGCTGGTGTACCTTGCCGGCGTCTATGGCGGTTACTTCGTCGCGGCCCAGGGCATCCTGCTGGTCGGCATCCTGGGCGTGTTCATGACCGGAACCATCCAAAACGCCAACGCGATGAAGAACATCCTGGTCCTGGGCGTGAACGTTATTGCCGCGTGCTCCTACCTGCTGTTCGCCTTCGACCGGATCGACTGGCGGGTGGTGGGCCTGATTGCCGTGAGTTCCCTGATCGGCGGCGTGATCGGCTCCAAGGTGGGCCGCCGGCTCTCCCCGGTGGTCCTGCGCGGCGTCATCTTCGCCCTGGGCCTGGTGGCGCTGGGCGTCATGACCGCCAACCTGTTCAAATAGCCACATTGAGATGGATCAGGTGAGATGAGCCAGGTGAAATGAACCAGGAACCAGTTGAAATGAACCAGTTGAAACGACCCGCTGAAATGACCCGCCCGTGACTTTTCACTACCTCGAATCCGCCGACGACCCGCGGGTCGCCGACTACACGCAACTCACCGATGTGCACCTGCGCAAAGTCCGGGAACCCGCCGAGGGCCTCTACATCGCGGAGTCCTCGCGCGTGCTGCGCCGGGCGCTGGCGGCCGGGCACCGGCCGCGCTCCTTCTTCCTGGCCGAGAAGTGGGCCGAGGACCTGGCCGATGTCTTTGCGCAATACCCGGAGGTCCCGGCCTATGTCGGCTCCGCGGCGCTGCTTGAGGAAATCACCGGCTTCCACCTGCACCGCGGCGCCATGGCCGCCATGCACCGGCCCGCCCCGGTGCCGCTGCCGGAACTGCTCGCCGGAGCCCGCCGGGTCGCCGTGCTGGAGGACATCGTGGACCACACAAACGTGGGGGCCATCTTCCGCTCCGCCGCGGCCCTGGGCGTAGACGCCGTCCTGGTCTCACCGCGCTGCGGGGATCCGCTGTACCGCCGCAGCGTGCGGGTCAGCATGGGCACGGTGTTCCAGGTTCCGTGGGCCCGGCTGGAGGACTGGCCCGGAGGACTCGCCGCGCTCCAAGCGCAGGGTTTCACCGTGGCGGCCATGGAACTCACGGATGACGCCGTCGACCTCGACGAGCTCGCGGCCCGCCGGCCGGAACGGCTGGCCCTGGTGCTGGGGACAGAAGGCGCGGGCATGAGCGAAGGCACCCTGGCCGCCGTCGACCTCGCCGTCAAGATCCCGATGCGCCCCGGAGTCGATTCGCTGAACGTCGCCGCGGCATCGGCGGTGGCGTTCTGGGAGCTCCGTCCGCGGGACTGAGCGGCACCACTGAACCGCGGGGTGGGGCGCGGCACCGAAACCGCACTGGCTGACGTGCTGACGTGCGCCGACGGTGTTCGTCAGCCCGCATGGTATCGGCTATGATTGATAGCTGGCCGTCCGGTGCTTTCCGTCGGCCATCCCATTCATACCTGGCAGCTGGCAAAATCCAGTTGTGCGAACAAAGGTCCAATTATGAAGTCTGATACTCACCCGAAGTACGAAGCTGTTGTTTTCAACGACCTGGCTTCCGGCGTTAAGTTCCTGACCAAGTCCACCGTGTCTTCTTCCAAGACCATCGAGTGGGAAGACGGCAACACCTACCCGGTCATCGACGTCGAAATCTCCTCCGAGTCCCACCCGTTCTACACGGGTAAGCAGCGCATCATGGACTCCGCAGGCCGCGTCGAGCGCTTCAACGCTCGCTTCAAGGGCTTCGGCGGCAAGAAGTAATCTTCTTCCCCAAGGTCTTGTAGAAGGCCCGCACCGGCAACGGTGCGGGCCTTCTTTGCGTTCTGGCGGCTGCGGGCGGTCGACGTTCCGGTTTCCCGCTTTCATGCGGCAGGATGGATGTCATGACATCCCTTCCCCTCGCCGACCGCGGCGGCCGTCACCACGGCGAGTACAAGGTCCCCGGCGGCAAACTGGTGGTGGCCGATTTCGACGTCGTGGACGGCGTGCTGGCCCACGTCTCGCTCAGCGGCGATTTCTTCCTGGAACCGGACGAGGCGCTGCCGGCGATCAACCGTGCGCTCACCGGGCTGCCTGCGGAGTCGAGCGCCGCCGATATCGCTGCCGCCGTGACCGCGGCACTGCCCGAAGACGCCGTGCTGTTCGGATTTTCCGCCGACGCCGTAGGGGTCACCGTCCGCCGCGCCCTGGCGAAGGCAACCGGCTGGGCGGACCATCACTGGAATATCATCGGTCCGTCCGTTCTGCCCACCCACGTCAACGTCGCCTTGGACGAGGTCCTGACCGAGGAAGTCGGCGCCGGCCGGCGCAACCCCACGCTGCGGTTCTGGGACTGGGAAGAGCCCTCCGTGGTGATCGGCAGCTTCCAGTCAGTCCGCAATGAACTCCACCCCGCGGGCGTCGCCCGGCACGGGATCAGTGTGGTCCGCCGGATCAGCGGCGGGGGAGCGATGTTCATGGAGGCCGGCAACTGCATCACGTATTCGCTCTACCTCCCGCAGACCCTGGTGGACGGCATCAGCTTCGCTGACTCGTACAGCTTCCTGGACGCCTGGGTGATGGCGGCCCTGGAAAAAGTCGGCATCAGCGCCTTCTATGTGCCGCTCAACGACATCGCGACGGAGCATGGCAAGATCGGCGGCGCGGCCCAGAAACGGCTCGCCAACGGCGGGATGCTGCACCACGTGACCATGAGCTACGACATCGACGCCGACAAAATGGTGGAGGTGCTGCGGATCGGCCAGGAGAAGCTGTCCGACAAGGGCACCAGGAGCGCCAAGAAGCGTGTGGATCCGCTCCGGCGCCAGACCGGCATGGCCCGCGCCGAGATCGTCGCGGCGATGATGGACGTCTTCACCGAACGCTACGCCGCGACGCCGTCCGAACTCACCGATGCCGAACTGGAAGCCGCCAACCGCCGCGTGCGGACCAAGTTCGGCACCGCAGAGTGGCTGCACCGGGTTCCTTAACGCCCTTCATCCCCATCGATTGCTCCCCACCGGCCCCCTCGTCTCGCAAGCTCGCCCAGGGAACCCTGCCGGCGTGGGCCCAGCTGCCGTTTTCAGCCGTCAAATGGGCGGTTACGGAGCAGTTGATGGCGCGAGTCACTCCGCCGAAAGCGCCTGGGCCGTGAGGGAGCGGTGCAGATGGCTGCGCTGTTCGATGATGATGCGCCGCAGGGCACGCGGGGCGTCCGGATGGGACGAAAGCCAGTTGTCGGTGCGTACCAGGACGGCGTGGGTCTCGGGCGTTCCGCCATGGCCGTCGAGGTCCTGTCCCGAGGGGTAGAAACCGCGGACAATCCGGCCGGCGATCTCGATGCTGCGTTCCGCCCAGACCTGCTCAAGGCATTCGAAATACGGATCGATGAATTCGGCGAGCAGCGATGCCGCGCCCGTGTTGAACCCGGCAATGGTGGCGCTCAGGAGCTGGTTGGACAGCCCCGTGCCGTGGACCGCGGCCTCCCAGGCCGCAGCCTTGACCGACGCCAGCGGCCGGGCAGCGAGGGCCGTGGCGTGCCCGGACTTCCCTGCCGCGGTGTTGTCCCCGGCCAGCTCCTGGTCCAGCTGCTCCGGGGAGGCCTGGCCGTGGGCGGCGAGGGCGTGCCAGAAGTTCCAGCGCAGCTCGGCATCCACCGCAAGGCCTCCGATCACGGTGCTGCCGTCCAGGATGCCGCGGAGGAGATCCAGCTGGCTGGCGTCGTAGCGGCTGGTGGCCGCCAGGGTCCGGGCCCAAGCCAATTGCTGGTCGGACCCGGGTGCTGCCGCCCGCAGCTGTTCCGCCGCGGCGGTGAGGAAGCAGCGGCGCACGGCGTCGCGCTGGCCCCGGGCCACATACCGCTCGACCGCCGTCGAGGCGTTGCCCAGCACGTTGAGCAGGACGCCGATTCCGGTTTCGGCCGGCCCGAACCGCTGGACGGCGTCAACGTAGAGGGAGGCCGGTGTGACTGCATCGCGGGCCGAGTCCCACAGTGCCGTCCAGCACAGTGCCCGCGCCATGGGGTCGCGGAGTTTGTCCAGGGAGCTGCGCACGGTGGTTTCGGAGTGCGGGTCCAGCCGGACCTTGGCGTAGCTGAGGTCGTCATCGTTGACCAGCAGCAACGCGGGCCGCGGTTTTCCGGCCAGGGCGGTCACCTCGGTGCGGGCGCCGCTGAGATCTGTCTCGACGCTGTCCGTGCGAACCATGGCGCCGGCGTCGTCAAAGTCGTACAGGCCGATCCGCAGCCGGTGCGGCCGGGGCTCCTGCCGGCCGGTGGCCGGGTCAACGGCGTCCTGCAGGAGGGTGACGGAATTGAGCGTGTCCCCGTGCCCTGCTATCTCGCTAGTGAGGGTGATCTCACTGGAGAGGGCAGAGATGCCGGAGGTCTGGAGCCATTGGCGCGCCCATTCGGCGAGGTCGCGGCCGGAGGAGGCGCTCAGGGCCCCCAACAGCTCGGCGAGCGTGGTGTTGCCGTAGGCGTGGTCCCGGAAGTACTGGCGGGAGCCGGTGATGAACGCCTCGAAGCCGACGTAGGCCACGAGCTGTTTGAGCACCGAGGCGCCCTTGGCGTAGGTGATGCCGTCGAAGTTCTGCTTCGCGGCCTCCAGGTCCGGGATGTCGGCGACGATCGGGTGCGTGGTGGGGAGCTGGTCCTGGACGTAGGCCCACGCTTTGCGGTTGTTGGCGAAGTTCACCCAGGCCGTGTCCCAGTCCGTGGTCCCGTCCACGCCGAGCGTGCCCATGTAATCGGCGAAGGATTCCTTGAGCCACAAGTCGTCCCACCACTTCATGGTGACCAGGTCGCCAAACCACATGTGCGCCATCTCATGCAGGAGGGTGTTGGCGCGGGCCTGGTACTGCGAATCGGCGGCCCGGGACGTGAAGACGTAGCTTTCCGTGAAGGTCACCAGGCCCGGGTTTTCCATGGCGCCGAGGTTGTACTCGGGCACGAAGGCCTGCTCGTATTTGCCCCACGGGTAGGGGAAGTCGAAGAGTTCGTTGAAGAAGGACAGCCCGTTTTTGGTGAGGCGGAACAGGGCGTCGGCATCGAAGGACGCGGCCATGGAGGCGCGGCAGTAGAGCGCCAGCGGCACGTCCAGGACCGTGCCGTCGGCCAGCGTGCCGCTCCAGGCGTCCCGGGCCTTGAAGTAGGGCCCGGCGAGGATAGTGGTGATGTATGTGGACATCGCCTTGGTGGGGGCGAAGTCCCAGCGGCTCGTGGCCGGATCGCTCGTGAGCTCGGTGCGCAGGACCTCTGCTCCGTTGGAGGACACCTGCCAGTGGGAGGGTGCCATGACGTGGAAGGTGAACTCGGCCTTCAGGTCGGGCTGCTCGAAGTTCGCGAAGACCCGGCGGGCGTCGGCGGGTTCGTACTGCGTGTAGAGGTAGCACTGCCCGTCGGCGGGATCCACGAAGCGGTGCATGCCCTCGCCGGAGGTGCTGTAGAGGGCGGTGCCGGTAATGGTGACCTGATTCTCCGGCTGCAGGTTCTCCAGCCGGATCCGGGACCCGTCCACGACGTCGGCTACCGGCAGGCCCTTTCCGTTGAGGAAGACGCTGTGCACGCTGCCCGCGATGAAGTCCACAAAAGTGGACGCTCCGGCTTCGCTGGCCGAGAACGTGATCACGCTCCGGCTCGTATAGCCGGCGACGCTGGGGTCAGCTGCCTGGCGGACGTCAAGGGAGACGTCGTAGCTGTGCGTGGTGATGAGGGCGGCACGGGCCGCGGCCTCGTCGCGGTTCAGATTCTGATTCGACACCAAGCTATCTAATCACGGCAGCCTGTGTGCCGGATCACGCCCCGGGCTCATCAGGAAGGCGGGAAGTCAGGCAGCCGGGAACATCAGGAAAGCCGCGGCGAGGCCCAGCAGGGCGATCAACAGCCATGACGCCAGCGCTGCCAGCAGCGCACGGCCGCCGGTGTGGAGGAGCTGCCGCACGCGGACGGCTGAGCCCAGCCCGAACAACGCCATGCCCAGCAGGACGTCCTGGAGGGCGGCGGCCGCGTCCAGGACCGCGGGGGACAGCCAGCCGGTGGTGCGGAGGCCGGCCAGGGCCACGAATCCGATCACAAACAGCGGGATCACCGGCGGCCGGGCGGCAGCCCCGGCTCCGGCGCCCAGACGGTGGTGGAACCCCGCGATGGCGACCACCGGCGCCAGCAGGATCACCCGGGAGAGTTTGACGACGACGGCGACCGCCAGTGCGGTGGCGCCGGCGGTCTGGGCGGTGGCGACCACCTGACCGACGTCGTGCACCGAGGCGCCTGTCCACGCCCCGAAGATCTCCGCATCGAGGCGCAGCGGCCGGGCGAGCAGCGGCAACACCCCGATCGCCAGCGTCCCGCAGAGCGTCACGAGCGCGACCGGCAGGACGGTCTCCTCCTGCCGGATCCGGCGCACGGCCGCCATCGCACCGATCGCGGATGCCCCGCAAATGGCGAATCCGGTGGCCACCAGCAGCGAGACGCGGGGCGGGAGCCGGAAAAGCCTGCTGATCCCGTAGGTGCCCGCAAAGGCCGCCAGCACCACGGCCGCGATCAGCAGCAGCGCAGCCCAGCCGAGACCGAGCACATCGCCGAGGCTGACCTTCAGGCCCAGCACCACGATTCCGGCCCGCATCAGGTGCTTGCCGGCGAAGTCGAGTCCGGGACGCGCCGGCCCCGCGGTCCAGGCCGCCACGCCCGGAAGGTTCGCCGCGAGGAGACCGAGAACCACGGCCAGGGTCATCGCCGGCACAGCGGGGAGGAGCAGATGGACGGCGACGGCCGCGGCAACGGCCGCGGCGGCGGTGAGCAGGCCTGGCGCGGCTGCGGCTGCGGATCTGGTGGGGGGCACGCCCCTACATTGCCGTACGCGGCGGCAAAACAGTAACTGTGGCCGCCCGGCACGCCGCGTGGCCAGCCGGCACGCGGACCTGGCCGGCGTCCCGGCGGAACTGCCCCGACGGCGGCCCGGCGGTGCGCCGATCACAGTGCAGGTCGCGGCGCATGGCGCCGAAATGATTTCGTAACGAAAAAGTGGTTGGCTTGTCACCATGTCTGACCTATTCCAGGATTACTCCGAGGCTGCCGGCCGCACCGGCGCCTACGACGAGATGTTTGCCCCCGGCCAGCAGGCCCGGAAATCATACGGGCAGGTCGCCGTGGCCCTGCGGGAACTCTCGTTGGCCGATGTCAGTGCCCGCGCCGACTCGATGGCGCGGACCTTCCTGGACCGCGGCGTCACGTTCGACTTCGCGGGCGAGGAGCGGCCCTTCCCCCTGGACATCGTCCCCCGGGTCATCCCGGCTGACGAATGGAGCGTCCTGGAGCGCGGCGTGGCCCAGCGTGTCCGGGCCCTCGAAGCGTTCCTCAACGACGTCTACGACAAGATGGCCGTGGTGTCCGACGGTGTCATCCCGCGCCAGCTTGTCACCACAAGCGCGCACTTCCACCGCCAGGTGCATGGTTTTGAGCCTGCCGGCGGCGTGCGCGTGCACATTTCCGGGATCGACGTCGTCCGGGACGCCGAGGGCACCTTCCGGGTCCTTGAGGACAACGTGCGCGTGCCCTCCGGTGTCAGCTACGTCCTGGAGAACCGCCGGGCCATGGCCAAGGGCCTGCCCGAGGCGTTCGGCCAGCAGCTCATCCGCCCGGTCGAAGAGTACCCCCGCCGGCTGCTGTCCGCGCTGCGCAAAACCGCGCCCGCCGGCGTCGACGATCCTACCGTGGTGGTCCTGACCCCCGGCGTCTTCAACAGCGCCTATTTCGAGCACACGTTGTTGGCCGGCCTCATGGGCGTGGAGCTCGTCGAGGGCCGCGACCTCATCTGCCGTGGCAACCGGGTCTACATGCGCACCACAGCAGGGGAGCAGCGTGTGGATGTCATCTACAAACGTATTGACGACGAGTTCCTGGACCCCCTGCAGTTCCGGGCCGATTCCATGCTCGGCTGCCCTGGCCTGGTCAATGCGGCCCGCGCCGGGGGCGTCACCATTGCCAACGCCGTGGGCAACGGCGTCGCCGACGACAAGCTCGTTTACAGCTACGTTCCGGACCTGATCCGGTACTACCTCAGTGAAGAGCCGGTGATCGCCAACGTGGACACGTTCCGCCTGGAGGAAAAGGAAGCCCGGGAGCACGTCCTGGACCGGCTTGACGAGCTCGTGGTCAAGCCCGTCGACGGCTCCGGCGGAAAGGGCCTCGTCATCGGCCCGGACGCGTCCAAGGACGAACTCGATGCCCTGCGCAAGCGGATCATCGCCGACCCCCGCGGGTGGATAGCGCAGCCGGTGCTGCAGCTGTCCACCGTCCCCACGCTCAGCGGCGACAAGTTCGGCCCCCGGCACGTGGACCTGCGCCCGTTCGCGGTCAACGACGGCGAGGACGTCTGGGTCCTCCCCGGAGGCCTCACCCGGGTGGCCCTCAAGGAAGGCTCCCTGATCGTCAACTCCAGCCAGGGCGGCGGCTCCAAGGACACCTGGGTCCTGGCCGATTCGCCGCAGGTCCCGGTTGAGGTCATCCCGCGGCCTGCCGTCGCGGTCCGCGAGCGGGTGTCGGTCTGGCCGGTGGAGAGCAACTGGCGTGACAGCCAGAAAGAGCAGCAACAGCAGCAGATTTCTGACGCGCAGGAGGTAACCGCGAATGCTTAGCCGTATTGCCGAGTCACTGTTTTGGATCGGCCGCTACGTGGAACGGGCGGACGGCACGGCGAGGATCCTCGATGTGCACCTCGAGCGGCTCAATCACCTGCCCATGGCGGAGCAGCGCAGCGTAGCGCAGGAACTGCTGGCCGTGATGGGCGCACGCCCGCAGAGCGAGGAGTTCGGCCTCACCGAGCTGCTGAACGCGCTTGCGTACGACAAGCAGAGCGCGACGTCGATTGCCGGCTCGCTCGGCGCAGCCCGGGAAAACGCCCGCCGTGCCCGGGAGACCGTCTCGTCCGGGCTCTGGGAAAGCCTCAACACGACGTACTACGGGCTGAATCAGCACCGCAAGGACGTCGTGGGCACCTACCGTTTCTGCAACTGGGTCCTGGAGCGTACCGCGATGGTCAGCGGCCTGGCCGACACCACTGTCAGCCACGACGAGAGCTGGCTGTTCCTGGTCCTGGGCCGTTCCCTGGAGCGCGCGGACATGACAGCCCGCATGCTCTCCACGCGCGACGTCCTCTCGGCCGGCATGTCCTGGGTGAACATGCTCCGCTGCGCTGGCGCGTACGAATCGTTCCTGCGGACCCGCCGGGCCGCGTTCGGCGACCAGCACGCGGCGGAATTCCTGCTCCTGGACCGGCTGTTCCCGCGGTCGATCGTCTACGCCCTGCGCGACGCCGATGAGTGCCTGGCGAAGCTCGACCCGTCGGCCCAGCGGGTGGGGTTCATCAACGACGCCCGCCGGATTGTCGGCCAGGCCCGCACGTTCCTCGAGTTCCACCGCACCGATGACCTCATGGCGGAGCTCCCGGAGCACATGGAACGCGTGCAAAAGGCCGTTTCGCAGGCCTCGGACGCCATTTCCCGTAAGTACTTCAATCAGGCAGACGAACTGGCCTGGGTGGGAGAAGTTTCATGACCCGGCTGAAGATCGTCCACAAGACGGCGTACAAGTACAACAAGCGCGTCACGCTGTCCTACAACGAGGCACGGATGACCCCGCTGACGGACCCGCAGCAGGTGGTGCTGGAGTCCTCCATGAAGGTTTCGCCCTCGCAGGCGGCGCTGAGCAGCTACCGCGACTACTGGGGGACGCGGGTGACGGCCTTCGACATGCAGATGCCGCATGATCACCTTGAGGTCCTCTCCACCACCACCGTTGAGGTGCACCGGGTCGAGAGGATTGCCGCCGAGGCCAACCTTGTCGGATGGGATGCCCTGGCCGCCCCGGAGACGCTCAACCAGTTCAGTGACTGGATTCCGCAGTCCCAGCTGACCGGTCCCGGCTCCGAGGTGCTCGGCATCATTCCCGGCGTCGTCGAGGGCAAGTCGCCGCACGAGGCCGCCCTGGCGGTCTTCGCCTGGATGCGCGGCGAAATGACGTACATGAAGGGCTCCACGGGCGTCACCACCAACGCCGAGCAGGCCTGGGACCAGCGGCAGGGCGTCTGCCAGGACCTGGCACACCTCGCCATCGGCGCCCTGCGCAGCTGCGGCATCCCGGCCCGGTACGTGTCCGGCTACCTGCACCCGCGCTCGACGGCGGAGCTCGGGGAGGCGGTTGCCGGCCAATCCCACGCGTGGCTCGAGTGGTGGGACGGCGAATGGCGCAGCTGGGACCCGACCAACCACAAGCCTGCGGGGGACTTCCACGTCACCGTGGCCCGGGGCCGGGACTACCGGGACGTGCCGCCGCTGAAGGGCATCCTGTCCGGGGGCGGGGGATCGGCGCTGAGCGTCAGCGTGGAGATCACCCGTCTCGCCTAGCCGCCGCCCCGCCTAGCCGCCCCGTACGGCGTACGCAGCGTTGCCGGGGCGATTACTCGAGGCCGGACCGGGTGGCGTCGTCCAGGGGCGTCCACCAGGTCATCGGGGGAACGACTTTGAAGCGCCGGCCGGTGACGGTGTCCGGCGTGATCCGGACAAAGTGTTCCTTCTTTCCGGCCTGCCAGGGGAAAAGCAGCAAGCCGACAGTATCCATGACTTCCTCCGGGTTCTTCACCGGCGCCGCCTGGCCCTTGATCACCACGCTCCAGGCGATCCCGGTGCCCGGGTCAACGCCGTCGGCTTCCACCGCGACAGGCGTGTCTCCGGTTGCCGCCTGCAGTTTGGTGCCCTCCGCGGTCCGGAACACCAGTGTCCCGTGGTCAACTTTGTAGTTGATGGGGAAGATATCCGGATGGTCGTCCACCCAGACCGCCAGCCTGCCCACCGTGACGCTGCGCAGGAGCCGCCAGCATTCGTGAGGTTCGAGATTTTCCACAGCGTGGGTCTGGTCTTTGGGCTGGTTGCCGCCCGGGTTCGCGTCAGTGCTCATGCGGCCGAGCCTACGTTGGCGGGCTTTCCGCAGGCTAGGGCAAAAGGTCCCACAGGCCGATAAACTGGGATTTCTAGGGACCTTTCGGGCTGTTCGCGGTATTGTGGCATCAGGCCGTCAGCGTTGACGTGCGCCGGAGCGATTTGGGGGCAACATCATGCATTCAACCGGTGATGGTTCAGGCCATACCGTGTCCGAGCAAGATCCCGGGGTGGAAGAAATACTCAGGGGGGTCGCCGCCCGGACGGAAGAGTTCCTCCAGTCCAAGGAACGCATGGCCGGGCTGCTCGAAGCGGTCGTGGCCCTGGCGGAGGACCTGAGCCTGGACGCTGTCCTGGAACGGGTGGTCGAGTCCGCCTGCAGGCTGTTACATGCCCGCTTTGGGGCCATGGGCGTCATCGGCCCTGACCGCGCACTGAGCCACTTCATCACTGTCGGCATCGACGGCGAACTCGCCCGCCAGATCGGCCCGCTGCCGACCGGCCACGGTGTGCTTGGCCTGCTGATCTCCGCGCCCCGGCCGCTTCGGCTGCACGATCTTCGCCAGCACCCGGAGTCGTTCGGGTTTCCAGCGCACCACCCGCCCATGAAGTCTTTCCTGGGCGTCCCGGTGCGCGTCCGGGACGTGGTCTTCGGGAACCTTTACCTCACGGAAAAAGAAGGCGGGGAGGACTTCACCGCCGAAGACGAGGCCCTGGCCGTGGCCTTGGCGGCAGCAGCCGGGGTCGCCATTGAGAACGCCCGGCTGTACGACGACGCACGCCGCAGGGCACGCTGGCTGGAAGCCAGCATGGACGTCTCCGGGCTGATGTTGAGCCTGGACCGCGACTACACTTCGGAGGGCCTGGATCCGATTGCCGGCCGTGCGCTCCAGGAGTCCGCTTCCAATCTTGCCCTGCTGGTGGCGACCGCCGTCGACGGCCCGGGCCACGTGGTGGTCGGCGTCGCCGGGGAACGCGGTCCGGCTTTTTCTGGTAGGTCGCTGCGCCTGGAATCCGAGCTCCTGGAAGGAGTTCTTGAGGGCGGCGAGCCGGTGCTGATTGACGACGCTTCCGAGGTGGTCGGTGAGATTGACGCCGGAATCACCGGGCCGCTGCTGGCGGTGGCGCTGAGTACCCAGGGCGCCCACCATGGGCTCCTCCTGCTGGCGCGGAACAAGGACTCGTCGCCCTATGCCCGTACCGACGTCGAGATGGGGGCGGTGTTCGGCTCCCACGTGGCCCTCGCCCTGGAGCTGTCCCGGGTGCACCGGCTACGTGAAGAACTCCTGGTTTTCACCGACCGCGACAGGATCGCCCGGGACCTGCACGACCTCGTCATTCAGCGGCTCTTTGCCGCCGGGCTGAGCGTGCAGAGCCTCACCCGCTTCACCAAGGATGAGCTGGCGCTGGAGCGGATCCGCACCATCACGGGCGAACTCGACGAGGCGATTCGAAGCCTCCGCGACACCATCTACTCGTTGAAGAGCAACACCGGCGTCACTGAACTGCTGAGCGGGCGGATCCGCCGGGTCACGCGAAGTTCGTCAAAATCCATGCCCACTGCGCCGCGCCTGACCATCACCGGACCGGTGGACGCCGTGACACCGGACAAGGCCGACAACGTGGTTGCGGTGGTCTCCGAGGGCCTCAGCAACGCAATCCGGCACTCCGGCGCGGACACGATCTCGGTCTCCGTTGCCGTAGTGAAGGGCCGGGTGACCGTGGTGATCAGCGATAACGGCTCCGGATTCGCCCATCCCGGAAAACGCAATGGACTGACAAATCTCGAGGACCGGGCGCGGATGCTCGACGGCGAGTGCACTATCACGAGCGCCCCCGACGCCGGCACCAGCCTGGAGTGGTCGGTTCCCCTCTAGACCCGCCGGGATGACCTAGCGGACTTGCCGTCTGCAGACACGCCAGCGCAAACATGCCAACGCAAACATGACAACGCAGGCGCGTCCCGGGAGGCTACCTGACGCTGTGCGGCCGTGGTGCGTCGCCCGCGCCGGAGGCCACTGGGTATGTCGGGCTGGCGATGAAGACAGCAGCCTGGGTGCGGCGTTCGAAGCCGAGCTTGGCCAGCAGCGATGACACATAGTTCTTGACGGTCTTTTCCGCCAGGAACATTTCCGCGGCAATCTGCCGGTTGGTCAGTCCGCCGCCGACCAGCTCCAATACCTTCCGCTCCTGGGGCGTAAGGGATGAGGTCCGCGGGTCGACTTCCTCGGTCTCGGCCAGGCTCTCGACGACACCGGCGGCGACGCCTTCCTCGAAGAGGGACTCCCCGGTGGCGGCCCGCCGCAGGGCGCCGATCAGGTCCGTGCCGCCGATCTCCTTGAGGACGTACCCCCGCGCGCCGGCCAGGACGGCGCCGCGCAAGGCTTGATCGTCGTCGAAACTCGTCAGGATGATGCAGTTCAGGGACGGGTCCACCGACCGGACGTCGCGGCAGACCTCGATGCCGGTTCCGTCCGGCAGACGGGCATCCAGCACGCAGACATCGGGGTGCAGGGCCGGGATGCGGCGGGTGGCCTCGACGGCGGTTCCGGAGCTGCCGACCACGACGAAGCCCTCGCCTTCGAGGAGTTCCTGGAGCCCCCGCCTGACGAGTTCGTGGTCGTCGAGGATGAAGACGCGGATCACCGCCGGCGTACCATCGGGTGCAGTGAGACCTGCGTCGGTCCACGCGATCATGGTTCTCCTGTCCGGTCGCTTAAACCGTTGATTCGTTGAGTCAAATGGTTCCCCAACCTCTGCCATTCTTGTGCACTGCGGGGCCGCGGACAAGGGTCATAATGCCCACCGGCCGCCGCTCCGAGGTGCGCAGGGTCCAAATTGGCCGCGGGCGTTCATGTCTTTTGGCCCTAGGCGCTCGGCTGTGCGGGCGGAATTATGGGAGCGGCGCCATTCCGGGAGCAATGCCCGGCCGTTACGAGGTTAGGGAAATCGATGAGCGAAGTCAGGGACGTCCGCACAATCGTGGTTGGCGTTGACGGCTCGGACGCTTCGGTGGATGCGCTCCGGCACGCGCAGGCCCTCGCTGTGCCGCTGTCCGCTCACGTCGTCGCGCTGGCGTGCTGGGACTACCCGCCGGTGTATGACGGCTATGTCGCCGTCGGAATCAATGACTTCGACGTCCGGGCCGGGGAAATCCTGGCCGAGGCCGTGGCGAAGGCCTTTGGTCTGGATACTCCCGGGAATGTCGAGACCCGGCTCAGCCAGGGTCATCCCCGCCATGTGCTCATCGAGGAGAGCAAGTCCGCGGACATGCTGGTCCTGGGCCGGCGCGGCCATGGCGGGTTCGGCGGCCTGCTTATGGGCTCAGTGAGCTCCGCCTGTGTGGCGCATGCGCACTGCCCCGTGCTGGTGGTGCATTCGGCGGAGAAGGCCTGACGGCGGAGCCGCACCTTATTCGAACGTGGAACGGCGTGGATCGGAGAGGCGTGTGGTCCACAGGTCGGGCTTGTTGACCTTGAAGCGCCGCCCGGTCAGTGCTTTGGGGGCCACCCGCACGTAGTAGGCCTTCTCACCGGGCTGCCACGGCTCCAGGAGCAGGGCGTCCACGGCGTCCTTTTCGTCCTGGCGTTCGATGAGTTCGGCTTCGCCGCGGGCCATGACGCTCCACGCCGTCTCGTCGTGCGCGTCATAGCCGTCGATCTCGAAGGCGACCGGCTTGGCCGTAATGGCACCCCACAGTTTCGTGCCGCCGGAGGTGCGGAAAACAATCGCGCGCCGCTCCAGAACAAAATTCACCGGGAAGATCTCCGGATGGCTGTCCACGATCAGCGCGACCCGCCCAATGGTTTCAGTATCGAGCAGAACCCAGCACTGGTCCATGGTGAGCGAGTAGTCCGGCGAGGGCGTGGTTGTGTCCATGAAGAGACACACTACCTACCGCCCGGCGTCGCGATTAGGGCCATAAGGCCCGCAGCGCGAGCCTAAGCGCCGCGGGGCCGGGTCCGCTCCGACGGACCTGTCACCAGGGGCTGGGCTTGTAATCCTTCAGGAAGACGCCGTACTGGTCCTCACCGGACTCGCCCATCACAATCGGGTCGTACACGCGGGCCGCGCCGTCCACCAGGTCAAGGGGTGCGTGGAAGCCTTCCTCCATGAGGCGGACCTTCGTGTAATGCGGGCGCTCGTCCGTGATCCAGCCGGTATCCACGGCGGTCATGAGGATGCCGTCGGCGTCGAGCATCTCCTGGGCGCTGGTGCGCGTCATCATGTTCAGCGCCGCCTTGGCCATGTTCGTGTGCGGGTGCCCGGGGCCCTTGTAGGCACGGGAGAACTGGCCCTCCATGGCGCTGACATTGACGATGTACTTCCGGCGCGCCGTGGACCGCTTCATGGCTCCACGCAACCGGCTCACCAACAGGAACGGGGCCGTCACGTTGCACAGCTGGACTTCGAGCATCTCCAGCGGGTCCACTTCGTCCACCACCTGGGTCCAGCTGTTGATCGTGGCAAGGTCCGGGACCAGGCCGCCGGCATCGATCGCGGTGCCCGAGGCGATGCGCTCCAGGGAAGCCGAACCGGTCGACAGGGCCAGGGACGTGATCGCGTCCCCGGCCAGTACGGGATGCTCGAGCACGGTGCTGGCGAGGGCCAGCGGGTGCTTGTCATGGGCGTGGCCGAAGGTGACGAGCTCGGGGCCCCCGTTGGCGGCCTCGAGCGCAGCGGGCAGCGGCTCGTCCTCGGCGTCGACCAACGGTTTGTAGGCGTTCCCGGAGCGCCGCACCGTCTGGGCCGCGTTGTTAATGATGATGTCCAGGGGCCCTGCAGCGTCGAGGGAATCGGTCAGCGCCATCACCTGGGACGGGTCGCGGAGGTCGATGCCCACGATCCGAAGCCGGTGCAGCCAGTCGGCGCTGTCCTCCATCGCGGCGAAGCGGCGGGCAGCGTCCTTAGGGAACCGGGTGGTGATGGTGGTGTGAGCGCCGTCCCGGAGGAGCCGGAGCGCGATGTACATGCCGATCTTGGCCCGGCCGCCGGTCAGCAGGGCCCTGCGGCCGGTCAGGTCGGTGTGCGCGTCCCGCTTGCTGTGGCTGAACAGCGCGCACTCCGGGCACAGCTGGTGATAGAAAGCGTCCACCTGGGTGTAGTGCTGCTTGCAGATGTAGCACGGCCGGGACTTGAGGAGATGGCCGGCGATCTCTCCGGTCGCGGACGGGGCAAGCTTATTGCCCCTCGTCTCGTCGTCAATCCTGTCCGGTGCCGCCGTCGCCGTCTGCGCAATGACGGCGCGGTCCGCTTCTGCGATCTCGTCGCGCTTGCTGACCCGGCGGTGGCGTTTGACGGCCTTAAACATCTTCCCCGTGGCGCGGCGGACCGAGACGTAGTCCGGGTGTTCCTCGTCGTACGCGTGGATGGTGTTCAGGACCTTCAGGCAGGCCCGGATTTCCTCCGGGGACAGCTCGTCAGCGGCCGGTTCGGCTGCAGTCAACTCGGCAGCGGAAAGATCGGCGGATAGATCGGGAGAGCTCATTGTCCCAATTTTACAGGCAACGGGTGCCCTGCCGGACCTCCGGCAGGGCGCCCGTCTTAGTAGGCCTTGGTCGAGCGTTTGCCTTCGGAGTCCACGCCGACGGCGGCGGCCTGCGCATCGGCGACCTTGTCCACAGAGTCCCGCATTTCCGGCCAGTTTTCGGTGGCGGCGCGGACGGCATGCGGCACGAGGCGCAGGTTAGCGGCGGAGAGCGCCCGTTCCGCGTCGCTGGGGTCCGGCACAACCTGGCCCTTGGACAGGACAGTGATGCCGGACTCGGTCACCTTGAACCCGCGGGCACGGTCCAGATCGGCATCGAGTCCGATGGCGGCCCCGGCCGGAACCTTGACGTTCTTGTCGAGGATGGCGCGTTTGATCACGGCACCCTCGCCGACGTTGACCTTGTCCATGAGCACCGAATCCAGCACCCGGCTGGAGGTGCCGACGTAGACGTCGTTGGAGAGTACGGAGCCCTCCACGATGCCGCCCGAAACGACGACGCCGTTGGCGACGATGGAATCGAGGGCGGTGCCCACCGTGTTGGATTTGCCGCGGACGAATTTGGCCGGCGGGGAGACGCTCTGGCGGGTGTAGATCGGCCATTCGGAGTTGTAAAGGTTGAACACCGGCACCGGGGAAATGAGGTCCATGTGGGCGTCGTAGAACGAATCGATGGTGCCGACATCGCGCCAGTAGGTGCGGTCCCGTTCCGTGGATCCCGGAATGTCGTTGAGGGTGAAGTCGTACACGCCGGCCTCACCCTTGTTGACGAAGTAGGGGATGATGTCCCCGCCCATGTCGTGCTTGGTGTCCAGCCGTTCGGCGTCCACGTGCAGGGCGTCGACCAAGGCGTCGGCGTCGAACACGTAGTTGCCCATGGAGGCCAGGAACTGGCTCGGGTCGGCCGCGAGGCCGGGCGTGGAGGACGGCTTTTCGACGAAGGCGGCAATCTTGTCCGGGTTGTCCGGGTCGGTTTCAATCACGCCGAACTGGTCGGCCATGTGCAGCGGCTGGCGGACGGCGGCGACCGTGGCCTTGGCCCCGCTGGCCACGTGCTGGGCCACCATCTGGGAGAAGTCCATGCGGTAGACGTGGTCCGCGCCGACCACGACGACGATGTCCGGGTTGGCGTCGTGGATGAGGTTCAGGGACTGGTAGATGGCGTTGGCGCTGCCCAGGAACCAGCTCTTGCCGACGCGCTGTTGCGCCGGAACGGAGGCCACGTAGTTGCCCAATTGGGTGGACAAGCGCCACGTTTCGGAAATGTGCCGGTCAAGGCTGTGCGACTTGTATTGCGTCAGCACCACAATTTGCAGATACCGGGAATTCACCAGGTTCGAAAGGGCAAAGTCAATGAGCCGGTAGCTTCCGGCAAAGGGCACGCCCGGCTTGGCCCGGTCTGCCGTCAACGGCATGAGCCGGTTTCCCTCGCCACCTGCGAGGACAATTGCCAAGACTTTCTTTTGATGCGGCATGGTGATCGCTCCTGAACGCCTTCGTTACTCCCCAAAACAGTCCGGCATGCCCGAACGTCTTCACACTAGATCAGTTCCACCGTAACGACTACCTTGGTGCATGTGCGAATAGATATTGTGACCAAAGAATTCCCGCCGGAAATTTACGGCGGCGCCGGAGTCCATGTGGCTGAGCTCAGCAGGGTGCTGGCCCAGCGTGTGGACCTACAGGTGCGTGCCTTCGGCGCGCCCCGCGAGCCCGGATACCACGGAGCGACGGTCACGTCCTACTCCGTGCCCGAAGACCTGGGCTCCGCCAATGCCGCCATCCAGACCCTCGGGGTGGACCTGAGGATCGTCCCGGACATCGCCGGCGCGGATCTGGTGCACTCCCACACCTGGTACGCCAACATGGCCGGACACATCGCGGCGCTGCTCCACGGCATCCCGCATGTGCTGAGCGCCCACAGCCTGGAGCCGCTGCGCCCGTGGAAGGCCGAGCAGCTCGGTGGCGGCTACGCGGTGTCATCCTGGGTGGAAAAGACCGCCTACGAGTCCGCGGCCGCCATCATCGCCGTCTCCGAAGGCATGCGCCAGGACATTCTGCGCAGCTATCCGGACGTTGACCCGGCCAAGGTCAAGGTGGTCCACAACGGCATTGACGTCAGCCTGTGGAACCGGGACGAGGGCGACGACGTCGTCCGGGCCCTCGGGATCGACCCGTCGCTGCCGAGCGTCGTGTTCGTCGGGCGCAACACGCGGCAGAAGGGCGTGCCGTACCTGCTCCGTGCCGCCGCCAAGCTGCCGGCCGACGTCCAGCTGGTCCTGTGCCTCGGCGCCGCCGACACGCCGGAGCTGGCGGCCGAGACCACACGCCTCATCGAGGAGTTGCAGAGCAAGCGCACCGGTGTGGTCGTGGTGGAGCGGATGCTGCCCCGCAATGAGCTCATCCAGGTTCTCAGCCACGCGACGGCGTTCGCCTGCCCGTCCATTTACGAGCCGCTCGGCATCGTGAACCTCGAGGCGATGGCCTGCGGCGCCGCCGTGGTGGCCAGCGCCACCGGCGGCATTCCGGAGGTCGTCGATCACGGCGTGACCGGCCTGCTCGTGGACCTGGAGCAGGTCACCGACGGCACGGGCACCCCGCTCGATCCGGAGAAGTTTGTCACCGAGTTCGCGGCCGCGCTGACCGAGGTGGTGTCCGATCCCGACCGGGCGCGCGCCATGGGTGAAGCCGGCCGGCGCCGGGCCGAAGAGCATTTCTCCTGGGAATCCATCACGGAGACCACGCTCGAGGTCTACCGCTCCGTGCTCCCGACGGACTCCTGACCGCTCCCGCCAAGAAGGCGCGACGACGGCGCCGCCCCCGTTCAGGGACGGCGCCGTCGCTGTGCCCGGCCGGGCTCGGGGGCCGTGCGTTTATGCGCCGCGGGTCTTGGTGCCGCGGGTCTTGGTGCCGCGGTTCTTGGTGGCCGGGTTCTTGCTGCCGTGGTTCTTGGTGCCGTGGCCTTTGCGGGCCAGCAGGATCTTCTCGTCCACCGGGGCATCGCCGCTGGCGCGCTGTGCCCGGGAATAGGCCCGGGCCTCGTCCTGGCGGACCTTCTCCGCCCCCGTGGAGATCTCCGCGCGCAGGTGCTCCGGTCCGTAACCGAAGGCGTCCACGAGGTCGACGGCGTGCGGCCGGATCTTCACGAGGAGCCGGTTGATGTACTCGCCCACGGTGCGTCCGCGCTGCATCGACAGCCGGCCGTTCATCAGATACCACGCCAGGTTCTTCTCGATGAGCGACAGGCCGAAGAGATCACGCAGCCAGGTCAGGACCTTGTGTGTGCCGGGGTCCGTGACGTTGCCGAGGGCTTCGGTAAAGGCCTCCCACTGCAGCAGCTCAGCGTGCGCCTGGGCGGCTTCGATGAGCTCATGCTGGTGTGCGTTGAACAGGGCCGCGCCCTGCTGCTGCGGAAGCCGGTTGGCGCCCTTGAGCGCCGCGCCGACCTGCGCGACCATGGTCTGGACCCGGTTGGTCAGGAGGGCGCGCTGGCTTGACTCGTCGCGGATGGCGATCGCCGCCTTCTGCACGGAGCCGGAATCGGCCATGAACTGCGCGACTTGGCGCAGGCCGCTGCGGTGCAGTGCAGTGCCGGTCGCCTGGGACACGACGTAGCGGGCCAGGACCCCGACGTTGGCGTTGCGGAACTCCTTCGCGTAGTCGGCGAGCAGGCGCTTGGCGACGAGCTGCAGCAGAACCGTGTTGTCGCCCTCGAAGGTCACATAGACATCGAGGTCGGCGCGGAGGGAGGCGAAGCGGTTCTCGATCAGGAAGCCGGCACCCCCGCAGGCCTCGCGGCATTCCTGCAGCGTGTCCAGGGCGTGCCAGGTGCTGAGCGGCTTGAGTGCCGCGGCCAGGGTCTCGAGGTCCTGCCGGTCCTCGTCCGTGTCGTGCCGGCCGGAAAAGACGTCGTCGAACTTCTCAAGCAGCTGCTCGTGCGCAAAGCTGGCCGCGTACGTGGTTGCGAGCCGGGTGAAGAGCCGGCGCTGGTGCCGCTGGTAGTCCAGCAGGACCTCCTCGTCGGTCTGCGAGGAGGCATTGAACTGCCGGCGCTCGGTGGCGTACCGGATGGCGGTCTTCAGCGCGAGCTTGGCGGCGGCCACGGCGGCGCCGTCGAGCGAGACCCTGCCCTGGACGAGGGTGCCGAGCATGGTGAAAAAGCGGCGCCCCGGGCTGGCGATGGGGGAGGTGTAGTTGCCCTCGGCGTCGACGTCGCCGTAACGGTTGAGCAGGTTGGTGCGCGGGATGCGGACGTTCGTGAAGTGGAGCCGGCCGTTGTCGATGCCGTTAAGGCCGCCCTTGACGCCGTCGTCCTCGCCGCCGATCCCGGGCAGGAATTCCTTGGTGTCGGGGTCGCGCAGATCCACGTAGAAGGCATGCACGCCGTGGTTGACGCCCTTGGTCAGGAGCTGGGCGAAGACGACCGCGCCCAGGCCGTCGACCGCGGCGTTGCCGATGTAGTCCTTCCACGCGGCCCGGAACGGGGTATGGATCACGAATTCGCCGGTGCCCGGCTCATACGTGGCCGTGGTGGCGATGCTGGCGACGTCGGAGCCGTGCCCGGTCTCGGTCATGGCGAAGCAGCCGGGGATCGCCAGGCTCATGATGCCCGGCAGCCACTTCTTGTGGTGTTCCTCCGTGCCCAGGTGCATCACGGCCGAGCCGAAGAGGCCCCACTGGACGCCGGCCTTGATCTGCAGGGAAGGATCGGCGGTGACCAGTTCCTCGAAGCCCGCGATGTTGCCGCCGTGGTCATCGTTGCCCCCAAGCGAGGACGGGAACGCCCGGTGGACGGCCTTGTTGCGGACTAGGTGCTCCAGCTGCCCGAAGGCGCGCCGGCGGTGCTCGGTGTGCGTCAGGCCCTCGACCTTGTGCAGTTCCGGCTGTCCGGATACCGCGCGGGCGTGCCGGCGGATGTCGGCCCATTTGCCGAGCAGCTGTTCGCCCAGGGCGGCCACGTCGACGGCGGGTGCCTCAAGGGAGCCGGACCCGGCGCCGGAGCGTCCGGCTGCGGTGGCGGTCGGGGCTGGAGCCGGCGTTGTTGTGCGGCCCGGCGCGTTGGCGGCGGTGCGGTCGGCGAGTTCGGTCATGTCGATTCCTTCTTTGGTTCTGACAATTCAGTTCGTAGTCGTGGGACCGGTAGGTGAGTGCGGGGACGTGCCCTGGCCCGCGGCAGGCGGAGCAGGGGTCTCCAGTTCCGGTGCGATCCCGAAGCAGAGCCAGTCCGTGATCTGCCGCGCCATGGCCTCCTGGTCCGGCTTGGCGGGCCCGGGCGGACTGGCGAGCCACTGTTCCCCGGCGTTGCGCACCAGGCCAATCGCGGCATTCGGCCAATAGCCGATCACAGCTTCCTTGTTCCCGCCACCGCCCAGCTGGCTGCGCATGGGCCGGGCAATCATGTCGCTAATTGCGGCGAAGAAGTGGCTCAGTGCTCCTGCGGTGGAGATGGACGGACCGGACGCTTCCGCGTCACCGGGGGCGTGGCGGGTGACAAAGGTGTAGACGTTCGGGCTGGTCTCGGCCATCTGCAGATAGGCCGAGACCATGGCAAAGAGTCCCTCGCGTGGCGTCTGGGCGCTCTGGGCGGCCTCCTGGATGCGGCGCTGCATCTGGCTGAGGACTACCTCGCCGACGGCCTGCTGGAGCCCGGCCTTGTCACCGAAATAGCGGTAGAACACCGACTTCGACGTTCCCGACGCGACGGCGATGTCTTCCATCGACGCGTCGCTCCCCAGGGCGTGCACGGCCTTCCGGGCGGACTTGATAAGTTCCCGGCGCCGTTCCTCGCGGTGGGACTGCCAGCGGGAGGCGCGGCCGTCGACGGCGGTGTGTCCGCCGGGTGCCGTGGCGTCCGGCGGAGTCGCGTGGGAAGTGTTCACGATACCCAGCGTATCAGGTACGCTGGGTATCGGTAACCGCTTTGATCGAAGGAGACAGCCCATGTCCGTCAACGGACAGTCAGTACCCGGACCCCAGGAACCGACCGCCGCGTCGACCGGAGCAGCGACCTCACCAGGGACGGCAACAGGGGGCGGCGCCACCGCGGCGCAGCTCCGGAAGGCCGTCGTTGTAGGCGGCAACCGCATCCCCTTCGCCCGGACCGGCGGCGCCTACACCAAGTCCTCCAACCAGGACATGCTCACCGCCGCCCTGGATGGACTGATCGCACGCTTCGGCTTGCAGGACGAGCGGATCGGGGAAGTCGCGGCCGGAGCCGTCCTCAAGCACTCCCGCGACTTCAACCTCACCCGGGAAGCCGTTCTCGGATCAGCCCTGTCCGCCGAGACGCCGGCGTATGACCTCCAGCAGGCCTGCGCCACAGGATTGGAAACGGTCCTGGGACTGGCAAACAAGATCAAGCTGGGCCAGATCGAGTCGGCGATCGCAGGCGGCGTCGACTCGGCGTCGGATGCCCCCATCGCCGTCAGCGAAGGGCTCCGCGAGGTGCTCCTGGACCTCAACCGCGCCGAGACCGTGTCCCGGAAGCTGCAGGTCCTGAGCCGGCTCCGGCCCAAGGATCTTGCCCCCGATGCTCCCAACACGGGGGAGCCGCGCACCGGGCTCTCGATGGGTGAGCACCAGGCCCTGACCACCGCGCAGTGGAAGATCACCCGCCAGGCCCAGGACGAACTCGCCTTCAACAGCCACCGAAATCTTGCCGCCGCGTACGACGCCGGTTTCTTCGACGATCTCCTGACCCCTTACCGGGGCCTGAGCCGGGACTCCAACCTGCGGGCCGATACGAGCTTGGAGAAGCTGGCCACGCTCAAACCGGTCTTCGGCAAGAACCTCGGTGCCGAGGCGACCATGACCGCGGGCAATTCCACCCCGCTGACCGACGGCGCCTCGACCGTACTGCTCGCGTCCGAGGAGTGGGCCGACGCCCATGACCTCCCGAAGCTCGCCGCGGTGGTCGACGGCGAAGCCGCCGCCGTCGACTTTGTCCACGGCAAGGACGGCCTGCTCATGGCGCCGGCGTTCGCCGTGCCGCGGCTGCTCGCCCGGCACAGCCTCACCCTTGACGACTTCGATTTCTTCGAGATCCACGAGGCCTTTGCCGGCACGGTCCTGAGCACGCTGGCCGCGTGGGAAGACGAGGAGTTCTGCCGCACCCGGCTGGGCCTGGACGGTGCACTGGGGAGCATCGACCGGTCCAAATTGAACGTCAACGGCTCATCGCTGGCCGCGGGGCATCCGTTCGCCGCCACGGGCGGCCGGATCGTGGCATCGCTGGCCAAGATGCTGCACGCCAAGGGCGAGGTCAACGGGCGCCCGGCGCGCGGGCTCGTGTCTATCTGCGCCGCCGGCGGCCAGGGCGTCGTCGCCATCCTCGAAGCACTGTAAGGGGAGCCCGATGAACGACAAATACATTCGCTTCGTCAGCCACGGGCCCGGCCGGGACATCGCCAAGCGGCTCGGGCTCCCGCAGCCCGTGGTCCTTCGCCGCCACCAGCCCGGCCGCCCGATCGTCGAGGGACCGGTCCTGGTCCAGGGTTCCACCAGCGGCGCCGACAGCCTCGCCGCGACCCTCCTGGCCTGGAACCTCGACGTCCGCCGCCACGCGATCCCTAAGGAAAAGCTCGGCGCCGTGATTCTGGTGCTGGACGAACTCGCCCGCCCCGAGGACCTGGAACACCCGGTCCTCACAGTTGCGGCCTCGCTGCGCGACCTCGCTCCCAACGGCCGGATCATCACCGTGTCCCGCACGGCAGGGTCCGCGGCCGACCCGGCGACGGCGGCGGCCCGGCACGGCGTCGATGGTCTCCTGCGGTCGGTGGCGAAGGAACTGCGCGCCGGCGCCACCGGGAACGGCATCCTGCTCGCTGATGGCGCCGGGACCACCAGTCCCTCGACACTGGGGGCGTTGAGGTTCTTCCTGTCCGGCCGATCGGCGTTTGTGGACGGGCAGTTCCTGACCGTCACCTCCGGCGCCGGGCACCTGCCGGACGACGTGGAGAAGCCGCTGGCGGGCAAGGTCGCCGTCGTGACCGGGGCCGCCCGCGGCATCGGCGCCGCCATTGCCCGCACCCTGCACCGCGACGGGGCCACGCTCATCCTGGTCGACATCCCGGCCGCCGGCGACCACCTCGCAGCCGTGGCCAACGAGGTCCACGGGACGGCCCTGCAGCTGGACATCAGCCACGCCGAGGCCGGCCAGCGGATGATCGACCACGCCGTGGCCCGCCACGGCCGGCTAGACATCGTGATCCACAACGCCGGGATTACCCGTGACAAGCTGCTTGCCAACATGGATGCGGGCCGCTGGAACTCGGTGATCGCGGTCAACATCGCCGCGCAGCTGCGGATCAACGCGTCCCTCCTGGCCTCGGAGCACTTCCGCGACGCGCCGCGGATCGTGTCCGTGGCGTCCACGAGCGGGATCGCGGGTAACCGCGGCCAGACCAACTACGCGGCCTCCAAGGGCGGTGTGATCGGCATGGTCCGCGCCACGGCCCCTCTCATCGGCGAGCGCGGCGGCTCCATCAACGCCGTGGCTCCGGGGTTCATCGAAACCGAGATGACGGCCCGGATCCCTTTCGCCACCCGCGAGGTGGCGCGGCGGCTCAATTCCCTGCAACAGGGCGGCCAGCCGGGGGATGTGGCCGAGGCCATCGCGTTCCTGGCCAGCGACGCCGCTGGCGGGATCACCGGAGAGGTGCTGCGCGTCTGCGGGCAAAACCTGGTGGGCGCATGAGCGGTTTCCAGACCGTCATCCTGGGAGAGATGCCCGCCCTGTCCAAGCTCTACGTCAACGCGGCCGCCGCCGCGGCACGGCGCCGGGTCCTGGGCACCCACGGCGGCACCGAACTGCCCGCCTACACCCACGAGGTCCGTGGCGTGCGGGCCGACGTCGCCAACCTGACGGCGTATCAGCACCTGATCGGCGAGACCGCGAGCGATATCCTGCCCGCGGGGTTCATTCACGCCCTGGCGTTTCCGCTGGCCATGAGCGTGATGAACCGGGACGATTTCCCGCTGCCCCTGTTGGGCATGATCCACCTGACGAACAAGGTGGTGCAGTCCGGGCCTGTCCTGTTCACGGAGGCCTTGGACATCCGGGCCCGCGTGGAGAACCTGCGCGGTCACCGGACAGGCACCCAGCTCGATGTCGTGACGGAGGTCCATGCCGCCGGGACAGAAGAAGTCCGGTGGCGGGGGGTCTCGACCTACCTTGCCAAGGGAGTCTTCCTTCCCGGGATCGACAAGCCCTCGGTGCCGGTGACACCGCCGCCGTTCTCGGTTCCGGATCCCACGGCCCTCTGGCAGCTCGGCGTGGACACCGGGCGCGCCTACGCCGCCGTGTCCGGCGACTTCAACCCCATCCACCTGAGCGTCCTGACGGCCAAGGCCCTGGGTATGCGACGGTCCCTTGCGCACGGCATGTACCTCGCGTCGCGGGCACTGGCGGACGTCGGTGCCGTCAAAGGTGACGCGTTCAGCTGGGAGGTGGCCTTTGAGGCGCCTGTGTTCCTTCCCGCCCGGGTGGCGCTGGACATCAGCACGGTCCAGGCCGAGGGCGGCGGCTGGCAGCGTTCGGACTACGTGGCGTGGAACCCGTTGTCCGGGCGCCGGCACTTCAGCGGTTCGGTCGCGGCGCTGGACTAGCCGTTGCCACACCGGCTGACGGCGGCACCGGCTGTGGGGTCACCCTTAGCGGGATGCGCCTTCCGGGTGCCTGCCAGCTGCCTAGGTTGCGGAGGGGGTTTCGGACGGGTCCGCCGGTTCCTCTTCCGGCCGGCCGGGCTTCGCCACCCGCAGCATGCGGTGCAGGCTCAAGAGGATGGATTCCACCGCACTGGGGGCGTCAGTGGTGTGCGGCTCCGAGCCAAGCCTGGCGGTGAGCTCGTTGACCGCCGCGTCGGCGGTGCGCGCCAGCTCGGTCTGGCGGTCCGGGTTGTCCTCCTCCGTGGCTCGCAGCACGTCGCCGACGGCGGACATGGCGTCACCGAGGGGTGCCGCGTATTCGTCCGGGATCACGAACGGGGTGTCCTCGGCCCAGATGACGTCCGAGAGCACCTGGGTGACGTCCTGGACGTGGAACGTGAGCCGCTCGAGGTCCCGGAGGTTGCGGTAGTCGAGGTTGATGTCGCGCGGATGCAGCCGGCGGCGGGGATTGGCCCGGCGGCTGGCGTCAGCTTTCTCGACGGCGAGCCGCACTGAGCGGGCGTGCGCCGCGAGCGATTCGGAGCGGCGGGACCAGTCAACATGCTCCGGCGGCCAGCTTTCCTTGAGCGCCTTGCCCATGTCCCAGAGCTGCTGGGCTAGCGCCTGGCGCAGTTCCACGATGCTCAGGGCAGCGGCCCGGAAGTGCAGCGGCGGGAAGACCAGCAGATTCACGACGATGCCCACCGTGACGCCGACCGCCATCTGGAAAAGGTACCCGAACGAGAACGAGTCCGGGTTGTGGCCGCCGACCAGCAGCACCAGGAGGGCCGCCGTCGGGATCCAGTCCCGGCCCGAGCCGATCTTCGGCAGCCCGGCCAGGACTACGCCCAGGCCCATGACCACCGCGACCGTCAGCGGAGTCGGATGACCGAGGCTGAACAGCATGAACGCCAGTCCCACCCCGATCGCCAGACCGACCAGCGCCTGCAGGCCCTGGCGCATGGAACCGGCGACGTTCTCGTACATGGCCACCAGGGCGCCGAGCGGGGCGTAGTAGGGGTAGTCGGCGGCGGAGCCCGGCATGTAGGGGGCGATCGCGAAGGCGATGCCCGCGGCCAGCGCCGCCTTCACGGCCAGCTGGAGCCGCGGCCACACGAGCGCCGCGGCGACGCCGCTGGCAGCGCTATGGGCCCGTATGCGCAGCCAGGAGGGCGGCTTTTCTGTTGTCTCTTCTGAATTGGCCATCCCGGCTCACCCTAGGGCCGGGTGGTTGCTGCTACAAATGGACGAACCCGGTGCGGTGCCGCGGGAGCCTGCAGTTGCCCGGTCAGGACGCGGCGTGGGCGGCCTGGCGCGCTGCCGCGGACAACCGGTGGGCCCGGCCGCTGGTCCGGCCTTCTTCGCTGCGGCGCGGCACGTACCCGAATCCCAGGCCGTAGCCGGGATCCGCGAAGCCGAGGGCCGCGTTGGCGCCCTCGTGCCCGAAGGCGAGGTGGCTGCCGAAGTTCCGTCCGGGTTGGGGTTTCATGAACACCACGGCAAAGGCGTTGTCCGATCCGGAGCACCGGTCCAGCCCCCACACCTGCTCAGCCGCCATAAGGTCGATGGTGACCGGGCTCAGGAACGCGGGACCCCCGTCCACCCCGGTCGTGGCGGCGGCATACAACCGGGCCAGTCCGTCGGCCGAGCCCACGCCGCCGGCGCTGCTCATTCCCGCGGCACGGACAATGCGGTGGTTGGGCAACTCCATGATCGTGCTGACCGGCGCGTTGCTGCTGAGCCCGTCCAGGCTGAGCGGATCCAGCCACGGCGGCACCGGGTCCGCGTCGTAGAGCGCCTCGCGGTACCGGGGCTCCTGGTCCTCGGGCAGGCCCAGGAAGAAGTCGATGCCCCAGGGCCGGCGGATACGCTCGTCGTAGAGCCGCTGGAGCGGCATTCCGGCGGTGCGGCGGCAGAGTTCCTCCATGAGGATCCCGATGGTCAAGGCGTGATAGCCGAAAGCCGTGCCCGGCCGCCACAGTGGCGCGGTGGCCGCGAGACGCCGGGCAGCCTCCGGTGTGGTGAAGTCGGCCAGGGCGAACCCGCCGGCGGCGCCGGGCAGCCCGGCCTGGTGGGACAGCGCCTGCCGGACGGTGAGCAGGTCCTTGCCGTGGACGCCGAACTCCGGCCAGTACGACGCGACGGTCCGGTCCAGGTCGAGAAGGTTGTCCTGGACGAGCAGGGCGATGACCATGGCGGCGGCACCCTTGGAACAGGAGTACGTGCCCGTGATGTCGCCGGGAGCGAACCCCGGGCCGCCGCGAAGGTCCACCACCTTCGTTCCCTGGTGGTAGACGGACAATTGCGCGCTGTAGTCCTGGTCCTCGGAAAGGAAGGAGTCGAACAGCTCGCGCACTTCGGTGAACTCCCGGGTGGCAAAGCCGGTCGAGAGGTGCTGAGCTGTGTGTTCCATGGACCCCGTGTTCATGTCCAACACCCTAGCGGCGTCCCCGGCGCCGGCGGCTTCAGGCTGCGCCGTGTCCCGGGGCAACCTCTTCGCCGGCCCGGACCGGTCCCGGGGGTGTGCCGTCGCCGAACGGCCGGCCGCCGAGTGCTTCGCGGCCGTGGCCGGTGAGCCAGCTGCCCAGTTCCGGCCCGCGCGGGACGATTCCGGTGGGGTTGATGTCCTCGTGGACGATGTAGTAGTGCTGCTTGATCTGCACAAAGTCGATTGTGTCGCCGAAGCCGGGGGTCTGGAAGAGGTCCCGTGCGTAGGCCCACAGCACCGGCATTTCGCTGAGCTTTTGCCGGTTGCACTTGAAATGCCCGTGGTAGACGGCGTCGAAGCGGACCAGCGTGGTGAAGAGCCGCACGTCGGCCTCCGTGATGGTGTCGCCCACGAGGTACCGCTGCCCGGTGAGGCGCTTCTCCAGCCAGTCCAGGGCCGTCCAGAGCCGGTCGTAGGCGGCGTCATAGGCTTCCTGGGAACCGGCGAAGCCGCACCGGTAGACGCCGTTGTTCACCTCCGTGAAGACGCGCTTGTTGACGGCGTCGATTTCCGGCCTCAGGTGCTCCGGATACAGTTCGGGCGCGCCGGGGCGGTGATACTGGATCCATTCGGTGGCGAAGTCGAGCGTGATCTGGGGGAAGTTGTTGGTCACCACCTGCCCGCTGGGGACATCCACGATCGCCGGGACGGTGATCCCGCGGGGGTAGTCGGGGAAGCGGCGGAAGTAGGCGTCCTGGATGCGTTCGATGCCGAGGACCGGATCCAGGCCGTCCGGATCGAGGTCGAAGGTCCAGGACCGGGCGTCGTGGGTGGGGCCGGGCTGGCCCAGCGAGATGACGTCCTCGAGACCGAGCAGCCGCCGGACGATGACCGTGCGGTTGGCCCACGGGCAGGCGCGCGCCGCGATAAGGCGGTAGCGGCCAGGCTGCACGGGCCAGCCGGGTTCGCCGTTGCTGCCGGGGGTGCCGTCCCGGGTGATCCGGTCCTCAATGTAGTTGGTGTCCCGGGTAAATTCCTCGCCGCCGGTCACGTAGGCGCCTTTGGTGCTGAATGCCGGGTCATCGGTGTGGGTCGTCTGGCTCATGGTCCCAGCCTAAGGCCGGGGGGTGAACTGTCCGAATACGGCCGTGAACACCAGTGACATCGGCTGCCAGGCGAACCACCAGGCGCCGGCCACCACGGCGGCGAAGAGCACGATCCAGACGGCGGCGGGGACAGAGGTGGCCCGGGCAAGCAGATGGGCGTCCGAGGTCGAGAGCCTCTCGCGGTGCCGGAGATGGACGTTGGCCAGTTTGCCGAGGTCCCGCACGGCGGCGACCAGCAGCGCCAGACCCAGCACGATCATGACGTGGCCGTTGAACACCGGCGGCACAAACAGCACCAGGAGAGCGGCGGCCAGGACTGCGGCGGCGGTAATGAGGATGCCGGCGCCGTTGCGAAGGAGGAGAAATGACCCCAGCAGGATCAGGGTGCCCACCGACATGGCGGCCGGGCCCCAGCCGTTGAAACCGCACCACACCATCACCGCGCCAACGACCGCTGGCACCGGGTAGCCCCAGAACGTGGACCAGGCGGCGGCGGGGCGGCTCCTGCTGTACGTCGTGGTGGTGCCGGAGTGGTCCAGGCCCAGCCGAATGCCGCCGATCCGCTGGCCGGTGGTGAGGGCGGCGAACGCATGGCCGAGTTCGTGCGTCACGGTGGCGAGCAGGCCAAAGTAGCGCCAGGTGAGGCGTGGCAGCGATACGGCTACAGCCAGCAGGATGACCACCACCAGTTCCGTGCTGGTCACGTGCGGGCTGGGGGCGTGGGTGAATCCGGCAACGATCCGGTCCCACCAGGTCTGCGCGAGGTTCGGTTCCGTCGGCACACTGAACTTCGCCGGCACACTGAACATGGTCACGGCCTGCCCGAGGCGTGCTGAAGGCAATATGGCGTCGCCGGCCTGGCTTCCAGCCGGCCTTCGGGGATGGGGGCGCCGCACACTTCGCAGATTCCGTAGGTGCCGTGGTCCATCCGGACGAGTGCGGCGTCAATTTGTGCCAGGCCGGCCCTGCTCTGCTCCAGGAGCGCCGTTGCCTGGGACAGTTCGAAGGCGATCGTGGCGCCCTCGGGGTCGTGTTCGTCGTCGACGTTGGGATCCCGGCGGGCGGCGTTCACCGAGGTGATGTCCCCGCGGAGGGCCGGCAGGAGGGCAAGCTTCCGGTCTCGCTCCTCCTGCAGGAGGATCCGGAACCGTTCGACGTCAACCATAGGGTGCAAGGCTAGCGCGGAGGCTGGGGCCGCGTCTAAACGGGGCCGCCGCTTGTACTCTAAGGACTCGGGGAACTCGTAGGCGAATCCCAGATCCGCGGAGGGGGCGCGGGGCGCGGGGCGCGGGTCCAGCGTCTAGAGTGGGCGCATGGCGGACCCCACGCAGCACGAGAACCCCGGCTACCCCGCGAACCCCGATCCGGCAGACGCGCTGCTGTGCGAACTTGCCGCGGCCCACGGTGTAGGCACCAGTTACTGGGGCTGGGACGGAGTGCAGCGCTCCGTCGCGGCCGGCACACTCCGGTCCGTATTGGCGGCCCTGGGCGTCCCGGCCACCGAGGCCGAGGAACAGCAGCGCTCCCTGGCGAATCGCCGGCTGGCGCCGTGGCGGCGCGTCCTTCCCCCGGTCCTTGTGGTGAGGGAGGGGCAGGACATCGGCGTGGACGTCCATGTCCCGCACGGAAGCAGCGTCCGCGTCTGGGTTGACGCCGAGGACGGCAGCCGGCACGAGGCCGTGCAGCGCGAGAACTGGGACGAGCCGGTCGACGTCGACGGCGTTCTCACGGGCCGTGCGACGTTCGCCGTCCCTGCCCACCTCGGCCTCGGTTGGCACACCCTGATGGCCGACGCCGACGGCACCCTGGCGCAGTGTCCGCTGGTGGTGACACCCGGCCGGCTGCGCCCTTCGCCGCGGCTCGCGGGACGGCGGAGCTGGGGGCTGACGGCCCAGCTCTACTCCGTGCGTTCTTCCCGGTCGTGGGGAATTGGCGACTTTGCCGACCTCACCGACCTCGCCGAGGTCGCGGGGGAGCAGGGGGCCGGCTTTGTGCTGGTCAACCCCCTGCATGCCGCCGAACCGGCGCCGCCCGTGGAGGATTCACCGTACCTCCCCACCACGCGGCGTTTTTTCAACCCGCTCTACCTGCGTGTTGAGGAGATCCTGGAATTCGGTTACCTGGACGCCGCCGGCCAGGCCGAGGTCAGGCGCCTGGCGGAGGGCGTGAGGGGGGCCAACCGGTCACCGGACCTGCTGGACCGCAACGCCAGCTACACGGCGAAGCTGGCCTCCCTGGAACTCGTGTTTGCGGTCCGCCGCGGCCCGGCCCGGAACCGCCAGTTCGCCGACTTCTGCGCGGAGCAGGGGCAGGGTCTCGAGGACTTTGCCTTGTGGTGCGCGCTCGCCGAACAGCTGCCGCCGTCGTCCCCCGAATGGACCGGGTCGGCCGCGACCCCGTCGACGCCCTACTGCGTTGACCAGCGGTCAAAGCTCTCCGCCCGGATCGGCTTCTACCGCTGGCTCCAGTGGCAATGCGACGTCCAGCTCGAGGCGGCCCAGCGTTCATCGCTTGATGCGGGGATGGCCATCGGTGTGGTCCATGATCTTGCGGTCGGCGTGAAACCCGGCGGCGCTGATGCCTGGACCCTGGCTGGCGTCCTGGCCAGGGGCGTTACCGTCGGCGCACCGCCGGACATGTTCAACCAGCAGGGCCAGAACTGGTCCCAGCCGCCGTGGCACCCTGGTCGGCTGGCCGAATCCGGCTATGCGGCGTACCGCGACATGCTCAGGACCGTGCTCCGCCACGCCGGCGGCATCCGGGTGGACCATATCCTGGGCCTGTTCCGGCTCTGGTGGATCCCCGAGGGCACCGGGCCGGAACACGGCACGTACGTCTATTACGACCACGAGGCCCTCATCGGCATCCTGGCTCTGGAGGCGCAACGGGCCGGGGCGGTCGTGATCGGCGAGGACCTGGGCGTGTTCGAGCCCTGGGTCCGCGACTACCTGGCCGAGCGGGGGATACTCGGCACGTCCATCCTCTGGTTCGAACACGACGCCGACGGCCCCATTCCGCCGGCACACTACCGTGAGCAATGCCTGACCAGCGTCAACACCCACGATCTGCCCCCGACGGCGGGCTACCTTGCCGGGGAACACGTCACGCTGCGCGAATCGTTGGGGCTGCTGCGGCGGCCGGTGGGGGAGGAACGCGCCGAGGCGGCGGCTGAGCAGGAGGCCGTGCTCGGCCAAGTCCGTGCGCGCGGTCTGCTGGGGGACACCGACGGCACAGACGTCCGGTCCACGGTCGAGGCGCTGTACGCGTACACGGCGCTGGCCCCTTCAGTGCTGCTAGGCGTGGCGCTCGTGGACGCCGTGGGGGAGACCAGGACCCAGAACCAGCCCGGCACCAGCACCGAGTACCCGAACTGGCGCATCCCGCTTGCCGGTCCCGAGGGTGCCGTGCTGATCGATGACTTGCCGGACAATGAGCGGTTCCGTTCCCTGCTGGGTACCGTGAGCCATGCGCTGAACCGGGACCGCACATAAAGGCACCTGAGCGGGCCGGAGACCGCGGGAGACCGGACGACGCCGGGACTGAGCCGGGGCTGAGACGGGGCTGAGACCGCGGCAGATCCGTTCCTCCGGGCGCCCTTGGTGGCCGGAGCACGGGCCGTTAGCATGGTCCGATGAAGCGGATCGGCCGACGCTCTTTGGCCGGCGGCCTGGCCTTGGCCCTGTTGCTGGTGGGTTGCACCCCGGTGCAACCGGGGCCGTCCACGCCTTCCGAATCAGCGCCCCCTGAATCTGCGCCCGTCAAGTCCGCACCGGCGCCAAGTGGGGAGGCCCAGCCTCCCACGGCCACCGCGCCGCCGTCGTCACCTTATTTTGCGCAGCCCGCCCCGCACCCTGCACCCGGGGGACCGGGCAGCACCGGCGTCGCGCATGTTGTGGTCATCGTCCTGGAAAATAAGGCGGCCTCGCAGATCCTCGGCGCCAGCAGTGCCGGCTACTTCAACCAGTTGGCGGCGGAATTCTCGCTGGCCGCCAACTACCAGGCGATCATGCACCCGAGCCTGCCGAACTATCTGGCCCTGACCAGCGGAACGAACGCGGGGATCACCAGCGACTGCAAACCAAGGTCCTGCACCGCGGATGCGCGGTCCATCGCCGATGAGATCACGCAGTCCGGACGAACGTGGAAAATGTACGCCGAGAGTATGCCCGCGCCCTGCGTTGCGCGGGACTTCGGTGCATACGCTGTGAAGCACAACCCCTTCATGTACTACCCGTCCGTTACGGACGACAAGACGTCCTGCGCGGACCATGTTGTGCCATTCGACCGGCTGGACCAGGACCTGCAGTCGACGTCCTCGCTGCCGGATTACGCGTTCATCAGCCCCAACATGTGCCACGATACGCACAACTGTCCGATCAGCACCGGAGACAACTGGCTGGCGAGGGAAGTGCCGCGGATCCTTGCATCGCCGGCCTTCACCACGCAGAATTCCCTGCTGGTGGTTACCTGGGACGAGGGCAGCGACGACGACAACAGGGTGGCCACGGTGTTCGCGGGCCCGGCGGCCAGGAAGGGCTTTACGTCCCATTCCGCCTATTCGCATTACTCACTGTTGCACACGATCGAGGATCTGTGGGGGCTGGCGCCCCTGACCGACAACGTCCGCAACGCGCCCCTGATGAACGAAATGCTCAACCGGTAGCGCCACAGACCGTGAGGCGTTCCGGAGGGGCCGCCTGCTCCCGGCCAACGCACAGGAAGGCCTGCCCATAATGGTCTCGAAGCTCCGGTCAACCGCTATTTGACCGGGGCTTCGCCACATCCACGGGCCCAGATCGCCACGGTGCGGGTCGCGGGGATCAGGACATCCGCGTGAGCGGCAGCCAGCGTGCTGGCACCCCTGCCGCGAACCGCGCCAGGCGCCCTGATTAGGGGCTTTGGGCACAGGCCCGAGCAACCGGGCAGTTCCTAGAATGGGCTATGGCCGGTTTCGATGCGATCGAGGTGGAACGCAAGTACAGCCCGGCGGAAGCTGAGGACCTCCCCCGCCTGGCATCGATCCAGGGGGTGGACCACGTCGGGGTGCCTGTCACTGAACAGCTGGACGCGGTGTATTTCGATACGGACGCGCTGGCGCTGGCCGCTCAGCGCATTACTCTGCGCCGGCGGACCGGAGGCCCGGATGCCGGCTGGCATCTGAAACTTCCGGTCACAGCAGTCGAGCGGCAGGAAATAAGGGAGCCGCTTGAAGGCGGTCTGGAGGCAGTGCCCGAGCGGCTGCGTCAGCAGGTCCTGGTTCACGCCCGCCGCCACCCGCTCCACCCCGTCGCACGCATCAAGACCCTCCGTAGCTCGATTCCCCTGTACGACGCCGACGGCGCGGTCCTGGCCCAGTTCAGCGACGACCGCGTGGAGGCGCAAAGCCTCTTGACCCCGGCCGAACCGCAGCAGTGGCGGGAATGGGAACTTGAGCTCGTGGAGGGCCACAAGAAGTTGCTCAAGGACGCTGACGCGCAGTTCGCCGCCGCCGGAGTCCCGCTCGCCTCCCTGCCCTCCAAACTGGCCAGGGCGCTTGGTTCAAACTACCCGGGCGATCCCCTGCAGGCGCCCAAGCCGAAGCGGCACGGGCCGGCCTCCGACGTCGTGCTGTCGTACATATTTCAACAGGTTCTGGCCCTGAAAAGGCACGACCCGGGCGTCCGCGTTGATGCGCCAGATGCCGTGCATCAACTGCGGGTGGCCGCGCGGCGGTTACGGTCGGCGCTGGCCACTTTCCGGAAGCTCCTGGACGTCACCTCCACGCAGTTCCTCCGGTCCGAGCTCCAGTGGCTCGCCAGCACTGTGGGTCAGGCGCGGGACACCGAGATCATCAGGCAGAGGTTGAAGGAGATGATCAGCGCCGAACCACCCGAGCTGTTGCTCGGTCCCGTCGCGCAAAGCATCGAGCAGCACCTCAACGACATCTACCGCCCCGCCCGGGCCGCAGGCCTCGAGGCGTTGGACAGCGACCGCTACGTCCGCCTGCTCGACTCCCTGGATGCGTTCCTCGCGGACCCTCCACTCACCGGCACGGGCGAGAAGGAAGCGCGACGGACGATCGGGCGCCTCGTCTCGGCTGAGCAAATACGACTCGCGAAAGCGGTCCGCTCCGTGGACAGCGCCGTGGACAGCGCCAACGAAGAGGGGCCGCAGGACGCCGCGCTGCATGAGGTCCGGAAGTGCGCCAAGCGGTTGCGGTATGCCGCCGAGGCGGCGTCCCCGGTCTTCGGCAAGCAGGCAACGGCCCTTGCCCGAGCCGCAGAGGCCATCCAGGAAGTACTCGGAGACTTCCACGACAGTGTCGTCATCCGGGAGACCCTGCTCAAACTAGCGGCGGATTCCGCCGTGGGTGGGGGCAATGGGTTCAGCTACGGGCGTCTGCATGCCCGGGAGCAGCAGCGCGGCGATGAGGCCCGCGCACGGTTCTATGACGTGTGGCAGAACTCCAGGCCGGAGCCCCTGGACTGGGCGTAGCTGCGTGCCCGGGTTTCGCTGAGCTCCCCTGACGGCCGCGCGGACGACAAGGGCGGCGGGATCAATCCCGCCGCCCTTGTCGTGTCCCGGGCCAGGAACCGGGAAGAATGACTTGCAGGCACCCTTCAGCTGCGAAAGAGAGAACCATAATGACCGATTCCCGCACCGGTATTGCGGCCATATGGACGGACGGCCTTGGCCGCGCCAGTATCCGCTCCGTCCAGGCGCTCACGGTGGCTGCCCTCGTGTGGGCCATCATCTGGACTGCGACCCGGGTTCCACTCGTCATCATCCCGGTCCTGATTGCCGGCATCCTGGCCGCCGCGATCTCCCCGCTGGTCCGCTGGCTCACAGGCCGCTCGTGGCCGCGTGCCCTCGCCGTCGTCGCCTCATTCGTCGCCATCCTCGCCGTCGTCGGCGGCATCGTCACCGGCATCGTGATCCTGGTCCGCAACCAGTGGGCCGAACTATCCGCGCGCGCCGCTGCCGGGGTTGACCAGCTGCACTCTTTCCTGAACAACGGACCTGTCCCCGTTAGCGACCAGCAGATTACCGCCGCGATCGACTCGGTGCGGGAGTTCCTCACCTCCAGCTCCTTCGGGGCAGAAGCACTCACCGGGGCCCGCACCGTGGGGGAAGTCTTCGCCGGCGCGGTCCTGATGGCTGTGACCTTGTTCTTCTTCCTCAAGGACGGCCCCGAGATCCGGACCTTTCTCATCGGATTCCTGCCCGCCGACCACCGCGCCAAGGCGCGCCTGGCCGCGGACCGGAGCACCCTTGTCCTGGGCGGGTACGTCCGCGGCACCGCCATCGTCGCCGCGATCGACGGCCTCGTCGTAGGGATCACCCTCGCCATCATGGGAGTGCCGCTGGCCCTGCCGCTGGGCGTGTTCATCTTCCTGGGCGGATTCATCCCGATCGTCGGCGCCACAGTCGCCGGAACCCTGGCAATCGCCGTCGCATTGATCTCCAACGGCCCCCTCCAGGCGCTCATTGTCCTGGCGGTTGTGATTGCGGTGAACCAGCTCGAACACCATTTCCTGCAGCCGGTGCTGATGGGCAAAGTACTCAGCATCCACGGACTGGCCATCCTGCTCGTCCTCGCCGCCGGCACCATGCTCGCCGGCATCGTAGGAGCGCTTCTCGCCGTACCGATCACCGCCGTCGCCTGGACCGTCCTGAAGACGTGGTCCGGCCGCGATCCGCTGCCGGAGCCTGAGGTGCCGGCCGGCGAACCCCGGGCCTAGGCTGCCATCCCGGCCCGGGTACCGCGGATGTCCCTCGTCCAATGGCCGATTTCACGGCACCCCGAATCCGGCACCGGCGCGGCGGCCCGGGGGACCGCCCGATTTTCGCCTCGGAACGCCATAGACATCCCGGTGTCGCGGGTCCAGAATCGGGATATGCCCCTGACCGAACAGGACGGGCTGGTCTTCGTACGCGACCTGCCGCCGCGGCGCTCCCTGCGGACCGCGTGGTTTCTGGCGTTGTTCCTGGGCTTCACCGGCGCGGACCGGTTCTACCTCCGCAAGCCCGTCACCGGCTGCCTGAAGCTGTTGACGTTCGGCGGCGCCGGCATCTGGTGGGTCATTGACTTGTTCCGTATCACCCGAGAAGACGCCGCCGACGGCGCGTCCGTCCCGTTGGTCGGGACTGCCCCCCTGCGCCGCAGTCTGCGCCTGGCCTCGACTGTCCTGACCGCCGCCGTCGCGGGCGGGGTGATTTACCTCACCGCGGCCCCCGTCACCGGGACTGTTGCCGCCACTGTCACCGCCCTGGATGCACTCCTGAACCCCACCCCGCCGCCACCGGCGAAAGAGTGGGTTACCGTCGTGGAGGCATCCGGCACCAAGCCCCCGGGGCCGGTCGTGACGGTTACCGGCAAGCTACACATCGAATACGCCTTCCCCGGCCCGGCCGTCGTCTTCCTCCAACCCGCGAAAGGACCGGCCCTCACCATTCTGTCCCTGGCCAAGGGCGGCGCCGGGGCGACCGGCGTTACCGTGTTCCCGGGGACCTACAAGCTCACGGTCAGTGCTGCCGGCAGCTCGTGGCGGCTGAAGGCCGAGGAGTTCCGCGTTCCTGGGTAGCGTCGGATGCGGACAAATGGCTGCGGGGGCCGCCGCCTAGGGAATGAGGGCTTCCTCGTCGGAAAGTTGTTGGTCTTCAATCCGCGCGTCTCTGAACCTGGAGAACAGAAGCACGAGGGAGGCCAGCAGGAGGAAGGCGGCGGCGGCCCAGAGCGCCGTATCGGCACCCGCGACGGTGGCTATGGCGCCGCCCAAGGGGGCTCCGATGACGATCATGCCCCGGTTCACCGACCGCCTCGTGGCACTCATGCGGGTATGAGCCTGTGCGGAGTCACAGCCTGCTGGTAGCCCATTTCCAGCGGCCCTTCGACTCCCATGGCCATGCCGAATAGCAGCTGCCCGAAGCCGGCCAGAGCAAACGCGGCCCACAACTCAGCGGGTGTTGGCGAGGGCGCGTATGAGGGTGAGGTCCGCGCTCCTCGCGGCACGCCGGACGGGGGAGACCGCCATGATTGGGGCGAAGTTGCAGCACCAACGCCATAGCCGGTCGGCGTCGATGGGATCAGCAAGTTCAGCGAGCTGACGGCACCGGCGGCGGATGGCCGATTCGCTATCCGCTCGAGTCATGGCGAGGTCGGCGAGGTCCATTGCCGGATCGCCGATGCACGGGCGAGGGTCGATCGCGACAATTTGGCTGCCGTTACCCGTCCGCAGCATGTTGCCGGGATGAAGATCGCCGTGAAGAAGCGAATCCCCTTCGTTTGCCATCTCCAACGCAGTCTCGCGACACCGGCGCCAGACTGCCTCATCGATCGGGGAGTCCCGGAGAGTACGCCTGCGTCGGTCCCACAACTCGAACACGAACTCCACGCGCTCGCGGGCGGGGGGAACCTCAGCGGGCAGTGCCCCGCGTGGTAGGTAGAGGTCTCCGATGAGGCCGGCAACGTCCGCGATGCCCGATGCATCGGCGGTCAACTCCGCGGGCTCGGGTACCCATTCGAGCAGGATCGCACCACAAGTTGCATCCGTATCCACCAGGTCGACGACGGTGGCGGCATCCGTCCAGTACGCCAGTGCAGCCGCCTCCTGCTGCGTGACCGTGCTGTCCGGTGAGAGCTTGAGCGCGTACCGGGTTCCTCCGGCGGCCGACACGCACTCGACGACGGCGCCCGTCCCGCCCGCGTGGACAGCACGAGGTTCGAGCGTCCACTTCTGGCACAGTTCACCAACAAGCGGTCCGAAGTCGTCGATCCAGGCAGCAGCGACGGGACCGAATCGATCCAGCAGACGGTCGCGGGCAGCATTTGGCAACGTAACCTGGGTCATGAGGCGATGTTAGGCGCTCTCGTGGATCAGCACAGCTTCCGCGACCTGCCGTAGCAAGCGTGCCACGCTACCGCCAAGCGCCTCCGTTCGCGAGGATGTATCCCACCCGGAACTGGCCCAAGCACTCGCAGGAGGCAACCCGTGACCACCGAACCGTCACCCGCAAGACGGTACCGTAACCGCAGCCTTTGGTTGGACCAACTCGATGAGCCGCTCACGCCGCGTCCTAGTCTGGCAGGCGATACGACCACCGATGTCGCGATCGTCGGCGCCGGCATGACCGGGCTCTGGACCGCCTACTACCTCGCCGTCCATCAGCCCGATCTGCGGATCGTCGTGCTCGAACGCGAGATTGCCGGATTCGGCGCTTCCGGCCGCAACGGCGGCTGGGTCGGGGCCGGCATCGCCGGCTCGGCCGGCGTCTATGCCAGACGCCACGGCCAGGACGCCGTCCGCCGCGCCATCCTGGAAACCTGCACCACCGTCGATGAGATCGGCCGAGTCATCGCCGAGGAGGGGATCGACTGCGGGTACGTCAAGGCAGGTAGCCTCGCCGTCGCCACTTCAGCGCCGCAGAAGCATCGGATGCTGCAAGGGATCGACGCAGCCGTGCGCGCCGGGACGCTGTGTCCCGGCGACCGGGCCGTCGGCCGCACCGAATCGGAACGGCTCGTCCACGTCGAAGGCTGGGAATCCGCCCTCTACACGCCGCATTGCGCGGGGATGGACCCCGCCAGGTTCATCCGGGGCCTTGCGCGCGCCTGCGAAGCGCGGGGCGTCGTGATCTACGAGGGCACCGAAGTCACCGACGTGGCCCCGGGCCTCGTCCGGTCCCACCACGGATCGGTGAAAACCGACGCCGTCATACGCGCCACCGAGGCCTACACGATCCAGTTGCCGGGCCAGTCAAGGAGCTATCTGCCCCTGACATCCCTGATGATCGCCACGGAACCGCTGTCCGCGGAAGTCTGGGAGGAACTCGGCTGGACCAGGGGACTTACGGTCCGGGACTTGATGCATCTCTTCTTCTACGCCCAGCGCACGCCAGATGACCGAATCGCCATCGGCGGCCGTGGCGCACCGTATGCCCTAAGGCACCCGATCGATGAGCGGCGTGAACGCGACGCTGGGGTGCGTGCCAGGCTGATCGCCACGCTGCACGCGGCATTCCCGGCGGTACGCGACGCTGCAATCACGCACCATTGGGGCGGTCCGCTCGGCGTTCCGCGTGACTGGTCAATGGGCATCAATTTTGACCAGCGCACTGGCTTCGGCACGGCAGGAGGCTACTCCGGGCACGGTGTCACCGCCGCGAACATCTCCGGGCGGACCCTCGCCGACCTCCTGCTCCGACGCAACACGGACCTGACCCGCCTGCCTTGGGTGGGGCACCGCTCCAGGAACTGGGAGCCCGAGCCACTTCGCTTTCTAGCCTCCAGCGCAATCGTGAAAGTCCTGTCGAGCGCAGATCACTACGAAGAACGCACGCAACGGAACGCACGAAGCACCTCGCTGCTTGCACCCGTCATGCCTCCGCCCTGACACGACGGGCAAAAACCGGCAGTTCAGAAACCGGGGGTCAGATTGGTCAGTGATGCATCTTGGCCGGAGTCGGCCAGCGTGACGCCTGCGACGGACCAGTTCTCTCGGGGCAATTCTTGGAGGGTGACCCTGATGGTGTCCGGCCGTATTTCCATAATGCGCGCATACGTTGCCGTGAGTTCGGCAAGCAGTTGGCGCGTCTTGGCTGTTGAGGATGGCCTGGCGTTAGAGACCTGGATGAGCGGCATGGTTCAGTCTCGCATTGGACGTCCGCCTGCAGTAGCAGCCTCGCGAGCACGGTGAGGGCGGGACGAAAAAAACCCCTGGAATCCGTGGATTCCAGGGGTTTTCCCTTGTGCGCGGAGGGGGACTTGAACCCCCACCCCCTTTCGAGGACTAGCACCTCAAGCTAGCGCGTCTGCCATTCCGCCACCCGCGCAGGTGGTAATTCCGAGATCATTTTCGCCTCTCAGCGTTTTGCTTTTCTCGGAAGCAGCGAGAAAGACTCTAGCACGACTTTTCCGGAAACAAATAATCGGGGCTTGCGGGGGGCGTATGGGTAGGCTGAAGCAAGCAATTGAGCCACCGCCACGAGGAGCCGCTATGACTGATCACCGGACCGAACCCAGGCCCGAGGACGAGGTCGTCAGGATCTGCCAGGAGCTGATCCGAATCGACACATCCAACTACGGTGACGGCTCCGGCCCCGGTGAACGGGCGGCCGCCGAATACACTGCCGGGCTCATGGCCGAGGTGGGGTTGGACGCCGAAATCTTCGAGGCAGCCCCGGGACGGGCGAGCGTGGTGACCCGGCTGGCGGGGGAGGACCCCTCCGCCAGCGCCCTCGTGGTCCACGGCCACCTGGACGTGGTTCCGGCCCTCCGCGAACAGTGGTCAGTGGACCCCTTCGGCGCCGAACTCAAAGACGGCCTGATCTGGGGCCGCGGCGCGGTGGACATGAAGGACATGGATGCCATGATCCTCTCCGTGCTGCGCAATTTCGCCCGCAGGGGCCGCAAGCCCAAGCGGGACCTCATCTTTGCGTTCTTCGCCGATGAGGAAGCCGGTGGCACCTACGGCGCCCGCTACGCCGTCGACAAGCGGCCCGAACTCTTCGAGGGCGCCACGGAGGCGATCTCGGAGGTCGGCGGTTTTTCCGCCACCATCGGCGGCCAGCGCACGTATCTGCTCCAGACCGCCGAGAAGGGTCTGTCCTGGCTCCGCCTCGTCGCCCACGGCCGCGCGGGGCACGGCTCCCAGATCAACACCGACAACGCCGTGACGCGGCTTGCCGGCGCGGTCTCCCGAATCGGCGCCTACAACTGGCCGATTGAGCTCACTCCCACCACCCGGCAGTTCCTCGACGGTGTGACTGAACTCACCGGCGTCGAATTCGATCCCGACGATCCGGACAAGATCCTCAAGGAACTCGGCACGGTGGCCCGATTTGTCGGCGCTACGCTGCAGAACACCACCAACCCCACCCTGCTCAAGGGCGGCTACAAGCACAACGTCATCCCGGAAGCGGCCGAGGCCCTCATTGACTGCCGCACGCTGCCCGGACAGGAGCAGCACGTGCTGGAGATGGTACGGGAGCTCGCCGGCACCGGCGTTGACATCAGCTACGTCCACAACGACGTCTCGCTCGAAGTACCTTTCGCCGGCAACCTCGTCGATGCGATGATCGATGCCCTGCACTCCGAGGACCCCGGCGCCAAGGTGCTGCCCTACACGCTCTCCGGCGGAACCGACAACAAGTCGCTCAGCCGGTTGGGCATCACCGGCTACGGGTTCGCCCCGCTGATGCTCCCGGACGAACTCGACTTCACCGGCATGTTCCACGGCGTGGACGAGCGCGTCCCGGCCGATTCCCTGAAGTTCGGTGCGCGGGTGCTGGACACCCTGCTCACCAACTACTGAGCGGACCCGCCCGCCATGACGCCCGAGGACATCCTCACCGGGGCCCTGCTGGAACGGATCCGCGGCCGCGCCGCGGGCTACGACCGTGACAACGCCTTCTTCCACGAGGACCTCGCGGACTTGAAGGCGGCCGGCTATCTGAAGATCTTCGTCCCCGTGTCCGACGGCGGCCTGGGACTCGGCCTGGCCGACGCGGCGCAGCTGCAGCGCCGACTCGCGACGGCGGCCCCGGCCACCGCACTGGCCGTCAACATGCACCTCGTGTGGACCGGCGTCGCGCACGTCCTGGGCGCCCGGGGCGACTCATCGCTGGATTTCGTCCTCAAGGACGCCGCGCAGGGGGAGGTCTTTGCGTTCGGGAACTCCGAGGCCGGGAACGACTCCGTGCTGTTTGACTCCCGGACCGAGGCCGTCCCGCTGCCCGACGGCGGCTACAGCTTCACGGGCCGCAAGATCTTCACGAGCCTGTCGCCGGCGTGGACCCGGCTGGGGATCTTCGGAAAGGACGCCTCAGCCGGGGACGGTGCCGGGGAACTGGTCCACGGGTTCATCACCCGGGAAACCCCCGGGTACGAGATCCTGCCCGACTGGGACACGCTGGGGATGCGGGCGAGTCAGTCGAATACGACCGTGCTGGACGGCGCCGTCGTGCCGGCGGAACGGATCTTCAGGAAGCTGCCCGTAGGGCCGAACGCCGACCCGCTGATCTTCGCCATCTTTGCCTGCTTCGAGACACTGCTAGCGGCGGTGTACACGGGGATCGGGGAGCGGGCCTTCACGCTCGGCGTGGAGGCCGTGCAGCGCCGGACATCGTTCAAGAACGGCGGCCGCAGCTACGCCCAGGATCCGGACATCCGCTGGAAAGTGGCGGAAGCGGCGATGGCCATGGATGCGCTGTACCCGCACCTGTCCCGGGTGGCGGCCGACGTCGACGAACTGGCAGACCTGGGCAATCAGTGGTTTCCCCGGCTGGTAGGCCTCAAGGTCCGGGCCACGGAAACGGCCCGCACCGTGGTGGATCTCGCCATCCGGGTATCCGGAGGGTCGAGCTACTTCCGCGGCTCCGAGCTGGAGCGGCTGTACCGGGACGTGCTGGCAGGCTTGTTCCACCCGTCGGACGACGAATCCGCGCACAACACCGTGGCGAACGCCTGGCTGGGTCCGCTGGAATCCTAGACGGTCCGCTGGACGCTAGGAGTCCTAGACGGTCCGCTGGACGCTGGAATCCTAGACGGTCCGCTGGACCTGGATGACTTTCCGGCGTAGCCAGAAGCGCCGGCCGCCCCCGACGTAGAGGCGGCTGCGTTCCAGCTCCCACTTGCCGTATTCGGAATGTTCCACGAGCCGGCGGCGGGCCTCGGGCAGTGAATCCTCAGGGCCGACCGTCAGTACGAGGTACTCGTACTGCTTGACGTAGTCCCGCTCCCGCCGGACCGAGCTGCTCAGAAAATGTTCTTTCATTGCTCTCCATTTTCGTCCTTTTCCGGCTAACGTGAAGTCATGAGCATCGATCCGCGTGTCGCGCTTGCGTCCCTGGCCTCTGCACTGGAAGAACACCTGGCGGCTGCCTCCGCCCGCAGAAGTGACGGGGATCCCGCGGTCGAAGCGGCGTTCTTTGCCGTCGCCGATGCCTTTGAAGTCTACGACGACGCCCTCTACGAAGCGTATGGGGAAGTGACCCCGCTCCAAGTCATCGACGGCGACGAAGACGACGAGGACGACGAGGACGTTGACGACGACGAAGACCTCGAAATCCTGCAGAACTCAGAGAACTAAGGGGATTCGCGCTCCCTGGCGCCCCCGGACGCCTACGCGAGTACCCGCGTCGTCCAGATGGGGCGTCCGCGGGGAAAAACAAGTACTTCCTACCCCTGCCTAAATGGACTGTTGTTTGTAGCCTGAAGGGAGGTCGTGGAACGGACTGTCAACGCCGCTGAGGATCTGTCTCGTGCCACACATTGACTGGCGCGAATCGAGGCCATGATGGGCGAAAATGGCTATCGCCCCGACCGTAGGGCAGTGATCCGTGCTGCGATTGCCGGATTGGCTTGGGTCGCCGCAGAGTCCGCAGCCATCGACCGGTTGTCTCGGACCCCTGTGGAAACGGCGCATGCAAGCACTCAGCTCCCGGAGCGGCCCTCGGGAACCGCGTTTAGCGCTACTTGGGAGAACCGGCTGCCCGGCACCCCGAGGACCGAGGTCGCATCGAATTGGTCGGCCACCCCAACCCTGGAGGGGTTCCTGGGCCAGCATGCCTCGACCGCGCGGCGGCGCATCGTGGATGTGTATGTCAACTCAAGTCTGCGCAGTGTCCGGATCACGGCCTATCGGATCGGGCACTATGACGGGGAGGGCCAACGTCTGGTGTGGACCTCCGGACCAGTGCCGGTCCGGCGGCAGCGGCCCTTTAACGTTCAGCCGGGAACTCGGATGGTGTCCTGCCCGTGGCAGGTAACAACGTCGATCAACACGACCGGATGGCCCGAGGGCCTGTACTACCTGGTGCTGACCGGTGGTGCCGGGCGGGACCACATGATCCCCCTCGTCGTAGAGTCGGCGTCGGTCGTGGGTAAGACAGTGCTGGTCTTTAACGACTGCACCATGCAGGCGTACAACCAATGGGGCGGCTATTCGCTCTACACCGGACCGACGCATGTGCGGACTGACCGGTCCTACAAAGTCTCCTTCGACCGGCCCTACCGGAATTTCGACGAGGTCGATCGTCGTAACGCTCCGCTGATCAGGGCCGCGGAAGCCATCACAGACACCGAGCTCAACCTCGCGTACACCACCGAAGCACGGATCAGCGGAAACCCACAGCTTGTGACCGGCGCCGCTGCCGTGATCTTCTCAGCCCATTCAGAATACTGGTCGCCTGCACTGCGCCGGGCCGTCGAGGGCGCCCGGGACGCGGGCACCAACATTGTCTTTTTCGGCGCGAACAACGTCTATTGGCGTACTCGCCTGGAGCCTTCCTCCACGGGGGAGGACCGTGTGTTGGTCTGCTACCGGAAGGCCCGACTGGATCCTTACCGCTTCAGCCACCCCGATGCCACGACCACGCGGTGGCGCGAGGGCCCCGTCCCCGATCCGGAATCGACGCTGACAGGCTCGGTATACGGCGACCTCGGCGTCACGGGAATGTTCACCGTGACGGAACCCGGTTTCTTCGCCTTCGGGGGAACCGGTGCGGCGCAAGGCGACACCTACGCCGGGCTCACTGCCGGCGAAGTTGACCGGCTGTTCCCGACGGCAGAACGGCCTGAATTTGCCCACGCAAGAGACCTTGTTGTCTTTGCCCACTCGCCGGCAGCGGGGGCGCATACCTCCCGCGGCTGGGCAGATTCGACCTTTTACACTGCCGCGTCCGGCGCGGGCGTGCTGAATATGGGCACCATGAACTGGCTCCAGGCCCAGACCGATGAAGCCGTCCCTGCCCGTTCCCGAGACTTCGCCGCCCGGGTCACGCAGAATATTATCCGGGCAGCGGCGCTGGGACCGCTCGGGCTCCGCCGCACCGCTGCCCCGGGCTGAGCGCGAAGGCTGCCTCGGCTCAGGCCGGGTCGGAGACGTCCTCGAGGGCCTGCGCGATCTCCGGCGGGAGCGGCGCGAGGGCAGAATCCAGGATCTCCTTGAGCTGCACCGGCGTCCGTGCCCCCACGACGGCGGTGGCCACGCCGTGCTGGGACAGCAGCCAGCTCAGCGACACGTCCAGGGGCGTCCGGCCCAGACCCTTGGCGGCCATGGCGACGGCTTCCACCACGCTGGACGCGGGGGCCTCGAGATAGGGCTCCACGTAGGTGGCGAGCCGCTGGTGGGCGGCACGGGAATCCGCGGGGATATGTCCGCGGTACTTTCCGGTCAGGACGCCGCGTCCCATCGGACCCCAGGCGATCAGGCCGAGTCCGGCGTCCTCGATGGCCGGAATCAGTTCGATTTCGGCGCCGCGCTGCAGGAGCGAGTATTCGGACTGGTTGGCCACCAGCGGAAACCCCGCAATGGCGGCGGCCTTGGCCGTCTGCCAGCCGTTGAAGTTGGAGACGCCGGCGTAGCGCGCCCGGCCGGAGCGCACCGCGTAGTCCAGCGCGGACAGGGTCTCCTCCAGCGGCACGTTAGGGTCCCAGGCGTGGGCGAACCAGAGGTCCACGTAATCAGTGCCCAGCCGGGCCAGGCTCGCGTCGAGGCCGGAGAGCATGCCGTTGCGGGACGTGTCCACGCTGCGCCGCCCGTCCGCCGTCGTCAGCCCGGCTTTCGTGGAGATCACCACCTCGGAGCGGGCGACCACGTCGCCCAGCATGCCGCCGAGCATCGCCTCGGCCTGCCCATCGGCGTAGGAGGCCGCGGTATCGATCAGGGTCCCGCCGCCGTCGAGGAAGGTCCGCAGCAGGGACGCCGCATCCTGCTCCTCAGTCTCCCGGGCCCAGGACATGGTGCCAAGGGACAAGGCGGACACACGCAACCCACTGTTGCCGACATAACGCTGCTGCATGTCAGCAAGCTTACGGGGATTCGCGCGCCTTCATAACGTAGGGTCTATAAACGTGAACTGGATACAAGCGGCTCTCCTGGGCCTGGTACAGGGACTGACCGAGTTCCTCCCGATCTCCTCGAGCGCCCATCTGCGGATTGTCGGCGCCTTCCTCCCGGACGCGTCCGACCCCGGTGCCGCCTTCACGGCGATCACGCAACTGGGCACCGAGACGGCCGTGATCGTCTATTTCTGGCGCGACATCCTGAGGATCCTCCGCGCATGGGCCGGTTCGCTGAGCGGCAAGGTCTCCCGGCGGGACCCGGACGCGCGGATGGGATGGCTGGTCATCCTGGGCAGCCTGCCGATCATCGTCCTCGGACTGCTGTTCCAGGACCAGATCGAATCGGTACTCCGCAGTCTCTGGGGCGTCGCGACCATGCTCATTGTGTTCGGCATGGTGCTCGCAGTGGCCGACACCCTCGGGCGGCAGGACCGCGAGCTCGCGCAACTGAGCTACAAGCACGGCCTCTATTACGGACTGGCCCAGGCACTGGCCCTGTTCCCCGGGGTCTCCCGCTCCGGCGGCACCATCAGTGCCGGCCTCTTCATGGGCTACACCCGCGAGGCGGCGGCACGCTACTCGTTCCTGCTGGCCATTCCCGCCGTATTCGGCAGCGGCCTGTACCAGCTGTACAAGGTGGTCTCCAAGGAAGGCATCACCGGCCCGTACGGCCTTCCGGAAACGGCCCTGGCCACCGTTATCGCCTTCTTTGTGGGCTACGTCATCATCGGCTGGTTCCTCAAGTACGTCTCTACCCGCGGCTACCGGCTGTTCGTCTGGTACCGGATCCTGCTGGGCCTGGCCCTGTTCCTGCTGCTCGGTTTCAATGTCATCAGTGCCTAGCACTAGGCTTGGGCTGTGAAATCCTGGATCTCCCGCCCTGTTCCCCAGCTCCCGGGCAGCATGCCTGCCCTCCGCCTCTTCGACACCGCCCAGGGCGGAATCGTCACCCTGGAGGCCACGGGTGAGCAGTCCATGTACGTCTGCGGCATCACCCCCTACGACGCCACACACATGGGCCACGCGGCCAGCTACGTTGCCTTCGACCTGCTCAACCGCGCCTGGCGCGACGGCCGCCAGCACGTGGCCTACGTTCAGAACGTGACCGACGTCGACGACCCCCTCCTGGAGCGCGCGACGGCCACCGGCGTCGACTGGCGTGAGCTCGCGGCGAGCCAGATCGAGCTGTTCCAAACGGACATGGAAGCCCTGAATGTGATCGCCCCGGACCATTATGTCGGAGCCGTCGAGGCAGTTCCCCTGATCGTTCCGGCGATCGAGCGTCTCCTGCGGAACGGCCTGGCCTACCGCGTTCCCGGCACCGGCGGGGAGCCCGACGGCGACGTCTACTACGACGTCGAGGCCGCCGGGAAGCACGCTTCCGATGCGGTTGACGCTTGGACCCTGGGGTCCGTTTCCGGACTTTCCGACGCCGAGATGCTGGAACTTTTCGCCGAACGCGGCGGTGACCCGGGCCGGGCCGGCAAGCGCCAGGCACTGGACCCGCTGCTGTGGCGGGTTGCCCGCGAAGGCGAACCCCGCTGGCCCGGGGGAGAGCTGGGGGAAGGGCGGCCCGGCTGGCACATCGAGTGCACCGTGATCGCCCAGCAGTACCTGCCCAAACCGTTCACCGTCCAAGGCGGCGGCTCGGACCTGATCTTCCCGCACCATGAGATGGGTGCCGGCCACGCGTACTCCCTGGCCGGCGTGCCGCTGGCACGCCACTACGCGCATGCCGGCATGGTGGGCCTCGACGGCGAAAAGATGAGCAAGTCCAAGGGCAACCTTGTCCTGGTGTCCAGGCTCCGCGCCGAGGGGGAGGAGCCCGCCGCGATCCGCTTGGCGATCTTGGCCCACCACTACCGCACGGACTGGTCCTGGACCGCCCCCGGGTTCGACGAGGCCAAGGACCGGCTCCACACCTGGCGCCAAGCCCTCGCCGTTGCGCCCCAAGGCTCCGCCGGGTCCCTCATCGGCGCGCTTCGGACCGAGCTCGCCAACGATCTCAACGCGCCCGGCGCCTTGGCCGCCGTCGACGCCTGGGCCAAGGCCGCCCTGGACACCCCGGAGACGGCATCAGCCACGGACGCCGCCCTCGTCAGCGACGCCGTGAACGCGTTGCTCGGTGTCGAACTCTAAACACCGGAACCGTGTCGGGTGCGCCGGCCGATCAGGACGACGCAGCTTCGATGATCTTCTGGTCGCCCTCGTTCACGGCCTTGACCACGGCGTCGTAGTCTCCACTCTCGACGGCTTTGCTGACCTTCCGGGTGGCCTTGCCGATCGCCTCATCGACGCGGTCGAGGTAGAGGTCGTCAACGAGGGCAACGATCGCGGACGAGCCCGGCGGCAGCCACTCTTCCGCGTTGACGCCGATGGACTTTTCCTCGTGACGTTTCTTGATGGCGCCGACGCCTGCGCCGATTCCGGCACCGATCACACCGGACAGCAGGAGCGGCGGAGCGAACAGTCCGACCACCAGCCCGCCGATGGCGCCGGCCGTGCTGCCGCCGGCTACCAGTCCGCCCCCGTGCTCCTTGACCTCGGTCTTGCCCGAGGCGTCACGCGACAGGACGACCGCAGCGGCCACAGCCGCGTCGTCCATGCTCTTTATCGCCTTAAAATCGTCTTCCGCCGAGCTTTCGTCGGCATACGACGACACGAACAAGATGTAGTTGCGATCAGACATAGGTCCAACTCTTGTTCCGGCAGGCGTTCACCGGCAGTGGCTTAAGGGTCTGGTCCGAAGAATAACCCGGCGGCCCGCCGGACCCGGCCTAGGGCTTGTCCTTGCCCCGACGCTTGAGGTAGCGCTCGAACTCGCGGGCAATGGATTCGCCGCTGGCCTCGGGGAGGTCGGCGGTGTCCTTGGCTTCCTCAAGCTGGCGCACATATGCCGCAATTTCTGGATCCTCGGTGGCGAGCTCGTCCACGCCGCGCTCCCACGCGTCGGCCTCCTCGACCAGTTCGGTGGTGTCCAGCGGCACCTGCAGGAGCTCCTCGATCCGGTGCAGGATTGCCAGCTGGGCCTTCGGCGACGGCGCCTGTGCCACGTAGTGCGGCACGGCTGCCCAGAGCGAGACTGTGGGGAGCCCGGCGAGCAGCGCCACTTCGCCAAGGACGCCCACGATCCCCACCGGACCCTCGTACTGCGAGGCCTCGAAGTCCATCCGTTCACGCAGGGCATTGTCGTCCGTGGACGTGCTGACCGGGATCGGCCGGCTGTGCGGCACGTCGGCCAGCAGGGCACCGACCAGGATGACGTAGTCCACATGCAGGGCTTCGGCATGCACCAGCAGCTCGGCGGTGTAGGCCCGCCACTTGTAGGACGGCTCGGTGCCCTGGACGAAGATCACATCCACATTCGAATCGGGCACACTGGCCTTGAAGATCCGCGTTGACGGCCACTTGATCTTCCGCTCGCCGGAGGCAGTCCGGCGGATCGTGGGCCGGGTGAACTGGAAATCGTAGTACTCGTCGGCGTCGATCGACCCGACCTTCTTGCCGCCCCAGAGCTTGTTCAGATAGCGAAGGGCATCGCTGGCGGCCTCCCCGGCGTCGTTCCAACCCTCAAAGGCCGCCAACATGACGGTGACGCGCCTGCCCTCGGGGACGGGCTGCAGCAGCCGCTCCGGCTCGGAGACGGCGCCTGGTTCGGTGGGGTCTGCCTCGAAGCTGTTCATCCCAACACCCTACTTCCAAGTCCGCTCCCCGTGCAGGCAATCAAGCGGCGCGGGCGCCCGGACGTGCCGCGGAACCCCGCGGCAGGGCCCAAAATTCGCCGAAGGCGTAGCACGGGCGCCCGGCACCATGCGTCCCCGTAGACTGGAAGGCATGCGATCCTTAGCTTCCCCGCCCCTTCTTAAAGCAGCGCTGTGGGACATGGATGGCACCATCGTCGACACCGAGCCCTACTGGATCGAGGCCGAACGTGCTCTCGTTGAGGCCCACGGCGGACGGTGGTCCCATGAGCAGGCCCTGCAGCTCGTGGGGCAGTCCCTGGTGTTTTCCGCAGGCCTCCTGCAGGAGGCCGGCGTGACGCTGGAGCGACGCGAAATCATCGACACCCTCACCGAGCATGTAGTCAGCCAGGTGCGGAAATCCGTTCCCTGGCGCCCCGGTGCCCGCGAATTGCTCGACGAACTGTACAACGCCGGCATCCGCTGCGCCCTTGTGACCATGTCCGAGGCCCCGCTGGCCCGGGAGATCGTCGCGAGCTTGCCCGAGCCCTATTTCGAGTTCCTGGTCACGGGGGACACCGTCTCGCAGGGGAAGCCGCACCCGGAGGCCTACCTGACTGCCGTCGGGCTCCTGCAGCAACAGGACCCCGAGCTGGACCTGCACCACTGCGTTGCCCTGGAAGATTCCGTGCCGGGCGTCGCGGCCGCCGTGGCCTCCGGCGTCGTCACGGTCGCCATCCCGCACATCCTGCCGCTGCCGCATGATCCGCGCCGCGCCACCTGGGACACCCTCGAAGGCCGCACCGTGGCCGATCTGGAAGAGCTGGTCGCCCTGCGGCATGAATTCCCGGATGCCACGTTTGGCCGTGCGGCGGACCCGGCCCCGGATACCACCGCGCCCTCGACCGCCCCCTCGACAATGCACGCGGCCGTGCCCTCCACTGCGGGGCACGCCCGTGGCTGACGCCAACGGCCCGGGGCAGCCGGGCAAGAGTCCGGCCAGCCGCCGGGACGGGATCCCGCTGGGCCGCATCGCCGGCATTCCCGTGTTTCTGGCCTATTCCTGGTTCATCATCGCGGCATTCACGGTGATCGCCTACGGACCGGTCCTGCAGACCAATAATCCCCGCCTCGGCGTCACCGCGTTCTTCGTTGCCTTCGCCTATGCGCTGCTACTGCTGATTTCCGTGCTGGCCCACGAACTCGCCCACGCGCTGACCGCGAAGCTGTTCCACTGGCCCACGGAGAAAATTGTCCTCAACCTCTGGGGCGGGCACACCCAGTTCCAAAGCTTCACGGCGTCCCCGGGCCGGTCCGTCCTGGTGGCGATGGCCGGCCCGGCGGCGAACTTCGTCCTGGCCGGGGCAGGCTGGCTCCTGCTCTTTTATGGGGACCTGGGCGGTGTGGCCGACATCCTCGCCAACATCTTCGTCTGGGCCAACCTCCTGATCGGCATCTTCAACGTCCTTCCCGGGCTTCCGCTGGACGGCGGCCGGCTGGTCGAATCCGCCGTCTGGAAGGCCACCGGAAGCCAGGACAAGGGAACGATCGCGGCCGGCTGGGCGGGCCGGATCATCGTGGTCGCCCTGGCCCTGTGGTTCATCGTCCTGCCCCTGCTCAGCGGCGCGCGCCCGGACATTTCCTTTACCCTGATCACCGCACTGGTGGGCAGTTTCCTGTGGGTGGGGGCGTCGGCGTCGATCCAGCAGGCCCGCATGCGGGCCCGGCTGTACCTTGTGGACGCCGCGGCTCTCGCCGAACCCGCCGTCGGCCTGAGGCAAAGCGCCACGGTTGCTGACTTCCTCGAGTGCACCACGGCAGGCAAGCCCGCCGTCGTGCTGTACGACCGGGACGGCCGGCCGGTGGGCATCGTCGACGCCGGGGCGGCGGCCACCGTGCCTCCGGCGCTGGCCGCTGCGACGGCGCTCACGGCAGTTTCCTACCCCCTCGGCGCCGGCGCCTACGTCCCCGAATGGTCCAAAGGCCAGGAACTGGTGCAGTATCTGGCCCAGCTCGAAGGCCAGGAGTACGCCGTGGTGGACCGCGAGGGCGTCGTTACCGGGCTGCTCCGGCAGTCCGCTGTCCTCAGCGCCATAACGGGCAAGTACCGGACTGAACGCCAGAACCAGGGCCAAAACCGGTAGAGTTACTGGGCGGTCGTGAATTTCCGGCCCCCACGCGCAAGGACCGGTGCCCGCCGGCATGTCCGCGGCCACACAGCTTTACAGGAGCGAGGAACATCTTCATGAGCAGCGACACCGCAGCCACCGCCGCCGCAGGCATTAGCACAACCGCAGACACTGGCACAGCCGCCGAGGCGCCTCAGGTCACAGCGGCCGCCGCGAGCGCAACCGGCGCGACCGGTGCGGCGCGGCGCCGCGGACCGTTCCGCGAGGGGGAACGGGTCCAGCTCACGGACGAGCGGGGCCGCATGAACACCATCACGCTCGAAGTCGGCGGCGCCTTCCACACCCACCGCGGTTTCCTGAACCACGACGAGATCATCGGCCAACCGGACGGCTCCGTCGTCGTCAATAACGTTGGCCAGCAGTACCAGACGTTGCGCCCGCTGCTCTCGGACTTCGTCCTGTCGATGCCGCGCGGCGCCGCCGTGGTCTATCCCAAAGACGCCGGCCAGATCGTCACCATGGCGGACATCTTCCCGGGCGCACGCGTTGTGGAGGCCGGCGTCGGCTCCGGCGCTCTGTCCATCTCCCTGCTTCGCGCCGTGGGTGACAACGGCTACCTGCATTCCTTTGAACGTCGCCAGGAGTTCGCGGACATCGCCCGCGGCAACGTCGAGACCATCTTTGGCGGCCCGCACCCGGCCTGGAAGATCTCCCTCGGCGACTTCCAGGAGGAAGTGGTGCGCACCGAAGAGCCTGGCTCCGTGGACCGGGTGGTCCTGGACATGCTCGCCCCCTGGGAATGCCTTGACGCCGTCGCCACGGTTCTGGCCCCCGGCGGGGTCTGGATCAATTATGTCGCGACTGTGACGCAGCTTTCGCGGACAGCCGAAGCGATCCGTGCCGACGGACGCTTCACCGAGCCCGACGCCTGGGAATCCATGGTCCGCGGCTGGCACCTCGAAGGACTGGCGGTGCGTCCGGACCACCGCATGGTCGCCCACACGGGCTTCCTGCTGGTCACCCGCCGGCTTGCCGACGGAGTCACGGGAATCTCCGTCAAGCGCCGCCCCTCCAAGACCGACTTCAATGAAGAAGACGTCAACGCCTGGACCCCGGGCGCCGTCGGCGAACGCGCCGTCTCGGACAAGAAGCTGCGCCGCGCGGCCCGCGACGCAATCGCCGGAACCAACGTCGTGGACACCCCGGACATAACGAACTAGGCAGCATATTTCGGATGTCTCCAGCGGCACCCGCCTTCTTAGGGCTATGGTCTTAACAGAAGAGCAGGAAGGGGCTGATGCACGATGGAGACTCCGAACACTGACCCGGGCCGCACACCGGCCGAGGACGCGGCGGTTGCCGCCGCAGGAGCGGACGCGGCCCGGGCCGCAAGCGGCGAGACCGAGCGGTACGCCGCCAATGAACTGTCCGTCGCGGAGCGGCAGGTCAATATCCTCCGGGACAAGCTCCGGCACATTGACCGCCAGCTCGCCGCCGCGACCCAGAACAATTCCAAGCTCGTCAGCATGCTGGAAACCGCCAAGGCTGAGATCCTGCGGCTCAAGAACGCCCTCGACCAGGAGGGACAGCCGCCCTACAGCTTCGGCACCATCCTCCAGCTCAATCCCAGGCGGCAGCCGAGCGCCGGGAGCAGCGGCCAGGCCACCACGGAGGAATCCGTGGACATCTTCAACGCCGGCCGCAAGATGCGCGTGGGGGTCAGCCCGCTGGTCAACATCAGCCAGCTGGCGGTCGGCCAGGAAGTCCTGCTTAACGAGGCCCTGATGGTGGTCGCAGGACTCGGCTACGAGCGCGCCGGGGACCTGGTCACGCTGAAGGAGCTGCTCGGGGCGGACCGGGCCCTCGTGGTGGGCCGCGCCGATGAGGAGCGGGTCATCCGGCTCTCCGGGGCGCTGCTCGCCCAGCGGCTCCGGGTGGGCGATGCCCTGTCGGTCGATTCCCGCACCGGCTACGCGCTGGAAAAGATCCCACGCTCCGAGGTGGAAAACCTCGTGCTCGAGGAAGTCCCGGACATCACCTACCAGGACATCGGCGGCCTGGGCCCGCAGATCGAACAGATCCGCGACGCCGTCGAACTGCCGTTCCTGCACCCTGACCTGTACCGCGAGCACGGGCTCAAGGCGCCCAAGGGCATTCTGCTGTACGGGCCGCCCGGCTGCGGCAAGACCCTGATCGCCAAAGCCGTGGCGAACTCGCTGGCCGCACGGGCCGCCGAACGGGCCGGCAAGACGGACATGAAGAGCTACTTCCTGAATATCAAGGGACCCGAGCTGCTCGACAAATACGTCGGCGAGACCGAACGGCACATCCGCCTGATCTTCGCCCGCGCCCGTGAAAAGGCCTCGGAGGGCAGCCCCGTCGTGGTTTTCTTCGATGAAATGGATTCGCTGTTCCGCACCCGCGGCACCGGCATTTCCTCCGACGTCGAAACAACCATCGTTCCGCAGCTCCTCAGCGAAATCGACGGCGTCGAACGGCTGGACAACGTGATCGTGATCGGCGCGTCCAACCGGGAGGACATGATCGACCCTGCGATCCTGCGTCCCGGCCGGCTGGACGTCAAGGTCAAGATCCAGCGCCCCGACGCCGAGGCCGCGGCAGACATTTTCAACAAGTACATCACCACGGACCTGCCCTTCCACGAGTCCGACCTCTCCGAGCACAACGGGGATGTCCAGGCGACCGTGGACGCCATGGTCCAGCGGACCGTCGAGGCGATGTACGCCACGGAGAAGTCCAACGAGTACCTCGAGGTGACCTACGCCAACGGCGACACCGAAATGCTCTACTTCAAGGACTTCAACTCCGGAGCCGTAGTCCAGAACGTCGTGGACCGGGCCAAGAAGTACGCCATCAAGGACTTGCTGACCATCGGACAGAAGGGACTGCGGATCGACCACCTGCTCCGGGCGGTGGTGGACGAGTTCCGTGAACACGAGGACATGCCCAACACCACCAACCCTGACGACTGGGCACGGATCTCCGGCAAGAAGGGCGAGCGCATCACCTATATCCGCACCATCGTCCAAGGCAAGGCCGGGCAGGAGCCCGGCAAGTCCATCGAGACGATGCCCAGCACCGGGCAGTACCTGTGACGGCTGCCGTCCCGGGCCGCACGGCCGACACAGCTGGTGGACTGCCCGTCGGCGGGGCCATGCGGGTGATGGGCTCGGAGACCGAGTACGGCATCCACGCCCCCTCGGCCCCGGGCGCCAACGCCACGATGATGTCCGCCCGCGTCATCCAGGCCTACGCCCAGGTGACCCGGCAGCGCGCTGCCGGCGGCGCTGAAACCCGCTGGGACTACACCGACGAGGAGCCGCTGCACGACGCCCGCGGGTGGACGCTGGAGCGCGCCAGCGCAGACCCCGAGCAACTCACCGACCAGCCGCCGGTCCTGGACGCGGAGGCCGTCGCCCTCGCCTACGGACGGCAGGAGCTGGAGGCCGACGGCGAGGACGCGTCCGGCACGCTGCTCATGAACATGGTGCTGGGCAACGGGGCACGGCTGTACGTCGACCACGCGCACCCGGAGTATTCGAGCCCCGAGGTGACCAGCCCCCGCGCCGCCGTGACCTGGGACGCGGCCGGTGACCTCGTAGCCTTGGCCGCGGTCCGCCGCCTGGCCGCAGACCCCGACCTGCCGCCGGTCAACCTCTACAAGAACAACACGGACAACAAGTCGGTCTCATACGGTTCGCACGAGAACTACCTGATGCCCCGCTCGGTCCCCTTCGGCGACATTGTCCGCGGCCTGACGCCGTTCTTCGTCGCCCGGCAGATCATGTGCGGTGCCGGGCGCGTGGGCCTCGGACAGGACAGCAGCCGGCCGGGCTACCAGATCAGCCAGCGCGCCGACTTCTTCGAAACCGAGGTGGGCCTGGAAACCACCATCCGGCGGCCCATCATCAACACCCGGGACGAACCCCACGCCACCGCGGACAAATACCGCCGGCTCCACGTCATCATCGGCGACGCCAATCTCAGCCAGGCGTCCAACTTCCTCAAGTTCGGCGCCACCGCGATGGTTCTCAGCCTGATTGAAGCCGGTCTGGCGCCTCGGATTGAAATCCACGAGCCCGTCGCCGCCCTGCAGGCCGTCAGCCACGACACCTCGCTCACCGCGATGCTGCGCCTGGGTGACGGGCGACGGATTACCGCCCTGGACCTGCAGTGGATCTATTTCGAGGCTGCCTCCAAGCACGCGCAGGACACCGGGGTCGCGGACGCCGTGGACGGTGACGGGCACACCCACGAGGTCCTGGAGCGGTGGTCCGCGACCTTGACCGAACTGGGCGGGGACCGGGCAGCGGCAGCATCCTCAGTGGAATGGCTCGCGAAATTGTCCCTCCTGGAGGGCTACCGCCAGCGTGACGGCCTTGACTGGAACAATGCGCGGCTGGGCCTCGTGGACCTGCAATGGGCCGATATCCGGCCCGAAAAGGGGTTGTACTACCGGTTGCTGGCCCGCGACCGGATGCAGCGCATCGTGGACGACGCCGCGATCGGCCGGGCAGTGACCGAACCGCCGTCGGACACCCGGGCATACTTCCGCGGGCGCTGCGTCAGCCGGTTCGGCGCAGACCTCGCGGGCGCGAGCTGGGACTCCGTGATCTTCGATGTCCCCGGCCGCGGCAGGCTCCAGCGCGTCCCGACCCGCGAACCGCTGCGCGGAACCGAGGCCCTCACCGGCGCCCTGTTTGCCCGGCATCGGGAGGCCGGACCGTTCCTGGCAGAACTGCTGGGACTCAGCCCGGGATCCTAGGAACAAAGCCCCCCGCGGGCGCCCCGGGCGTGGCACTATTGCTACAGGATGTCCCTTAGGAGAAAGGGACGGACATGAAGGAGAAGAACAATGGCAGGCCAGGAGCAGCAGCAGCCGCAGTCGCGGGACACTGAGATCGACGAGGACGTCCCTGCCGCGCCGCCGGGCCCGGCGGACACCCAGGCGTCGGCAGCGACCCAGGGCGTTGACGATCTGCTCGACGAGATCGACGGCGTTCTCGAGTCCAATGCCGAGGAGTTCGTGCGCGCATTCGTCCAAAAGGGCGGTCAGTAGGAGCGCCGCCGGCCGCCGGATGAGGGCGGCAGGAGGGGCTAAGAGCCGGAAGAGTCGTTGATCCACCACGGTGAGGGAGAGCGTCAGTGCAGGAAACAACAGCCAACCGCATATCAGCCAACGCGACGTCCTCATTCACCGAGCATCTGCAGCGCGAACGGCCCGACTTGATGCCTTTCGGTCACGTGCCGTTCAACCAGCTGCCCGCCACCGGCCAGGCACCCCACCCCGCGTCACCCCTCCAGGTCCCGCACGGGACCACCATCGTGGCCATGACCTACGCAGGGGGAGTGCTCATGGCCGGGGACCGCCGCGCCACGATGGGCAATGTGATCGCCAGCCGGCACATCGAAAAGGTTTTCCCCGCCGACCAGTACTCGGTGCTGGGCATCGCCGGCACCGCCGGAATCGCCCTCGATATCACCCGGCTGTTCCAGGTCGAACTCGAACACTACGAGAAGATCGAGGGAACGCTCCTAAGCCTGGACGGCAAGGCCAACCGGCTCGGCGCCATGGTCCGCGGCAACCTGCCCATGGCAATGCAGGGCCTGGCCGTCGTGCCCCTGTTCGCCGGATTCGACCGTCCCGCCGGCTTCGGCCGGCTGTTCTCCTACGACGTCACGGGCGGCCGGTATGAGGAGCAGGAACACCACGCCGTGGGGTCCGGGTCAATGTTCGCCCGGGGCGCGCTGAAGAAACTCTGGCGCCCCGGCCTCTCCGAGCAGGACGCCGTGGCCGTCGCCGTCGAGGCCCTGTACGACGCCGCCGACGACGACTCCGCCACGGGCGGGCCGGACCCCGTCCGGCAACTATGGCCGGTGGTGTACGTCGTGAACCGCTCGGGAGCCGTACGGGTGCCGGACCGCGATCTCGCCGCCGTCGCCGGCCGCATCATCGAATCCCGCGCCGTCGCCCAACGGGAGGCCTGAGATGACCCAGCAGTTCTATGTCTCGCCCGAACAACTGATGAAGGACCGTGCGGATTTCGCACGGAAGGGCATCGCCCGCGGTCGTTCGGTGGTCGTCATCAGCTGCCGGGACGGAATCGCCCTCGTGGCGGAGAACGCGTCCCCGTCGCTGCACAAAATCGGCGAGATCTACGACAAGATCGCATTCGCCGCCGTCGGCAAGTACAACGAGTTTGAGAGCCTGCGGCAAGCAGGGGTGCGGTATGCCGATGTCCGCGGCTACTCCTACGACCGCGAGGACGTCACGGCACGAGGCCTGGCGAGCGTCTACGCGCAGAGCCTCGGCGCGGTCTTTACTGCCGAGCAGAAACCTTTCGAGGTGGAACTGGCTGTGGCAGAAGTCGCTACGATCCAGGAAGAGGACCACCTGTATCGGCTGACCTTTGACGGGTCCATCGCCGATGAACACGGATTTATCGTGATGGGCGGCCAGGCGGACAAGGTGTCGGAAGCGGTCGCGGCGGGCTGGCGGGGCGAACTCGACTTCGCCGGGGCTATCCGGCTGGCCCTCGCCGGTCTCGTGGCGGACAAGGAAACAACCACGTTGCCTGCATCGGCGCTGGAAGTCGCGGTGCTGGACCGCGGCTCGGAAAGCGGCCGCGGCAGTCGCCGGGCCTTCCGGCGCCTGGAGGACGCAGACATCGTGGCACTGCTGGCTGAGGAGAAGTGAGATGGACAAGCGCATTTTCGGCATCGAAACCGAATTCGGAATTTCCTATTCAAGTCCGGAGTCCAGGCCGCTGGCGCCCGAGGAGGTGGCCCGCTACCTCTTCCGCAAGGTGGTCAGCTGGGGGCGGTCCTCCAACGTCTTCCTGACCAACGGTTCGCGCCTGTACCTGGACGTCGGATCGCACCCGGAGTACGCCACGGCCGAGTGCGACGACCTCGCCCAGCTGATTGCCCACGACCGCGCCGGGGAACTGATCCTCTGCGACCTCGTGGACGAGGCCCAGGAACGGCTGGCAGCAGAGGGGTTCAACGGCACCGTCTACCTGTTCAAGAACAACACCGACTCCGCCGGGAACTCCTACGGCAGCCATGAGAACTACCTCATCCCGCGCCGCGGCGAGTTCTCCCGGCTGGCCGAGATCCTCATTCCGTTCCTGGTGACGCGCCAGCTGATTGCCGGCGCAGGCAAGATCCTGAAGACCCCGCACGGGGCCACTTTCGCTTTCTCCCAGCGGGCCGACCACATCTGGGAGGGCGTCTCCTCCGCCACCACCCGCTCCCGGCCCATCATCAACACCCGGGACGAGCCGCACGCGGACGCGGAGTTTTATCGGCGCCTGCACGTGATCGTGGGTGACTCCAACATGTCCGAGACCACGGCCATGCTCAAAATCGGCACGGTGGACCTGATCCTGCGGATGATCGAGGCCGGGGTGATCATGCGCGACATGCGGATGGAAAATCCAATCCGCAGCATCCGGGAAATCTCCCATGACCTCAGCGGCCGGGCACTCGTGCGGCTCGCCAACGGCCGGCAGCTCACGGCCCTGGAAATCCAGCGCGAATACCTGACCAAGGTGACGGCATTCGTGGCCGAACAAGGTGCGCACAACGCGCACGTGCCGCTGATCCTGGACCTCTGGGGGCGCACCTTGGACGCCATCGAAAGCGGCGACACGAGCACGATCGATACCGAAGTGGACTGGGCCATCAAGAAGAAGCTCATGGACAACTACCGCGAACGGCACGGGCTCGGCCTGGACGCTCCCCGGATTGCGCAGCTGGACCTGACGTACCACGACATTTCCCGCAGCCGCGGCCTCTTCTACCTGCTGCAGGCACGCGGAGCCGCCCGCCGGATAGTGGACGACACCGCGGTCAAAGACGCGGTGGACGCCCCGCCGCAAACGACGCGGGCCAAACTCCGCGGCGACTTCGTCCGGCGCGCCCAGGAGCTCGGCCGCGACTACACGGTGGACTGGGTTCATTTGAAGCTCAACGACCGCGCCCACCAGACCATCCTGTGCAAGGATCCGTTCCGGAGCGTGGACGAGCGGGTGGATGCGCTCCTGGACTCGATGGGCTGATACCCAGCTTGGCACGTTATTCTGAGGTAGGGCCGCCTCGCGGCGGCTGCTTTCTTTGCCGCGGGAAACCGAACGGCACTGAGTCCACCCTGCCTCGACGAAAGTTTCTAAGTGCGCCGACTACTAGCAATTCTTCTTCCCGGACTGCTGCTGCTGACCGCCTGCGGCGGCGGCAGCGGCGAAGCGTCTTCCTCTCCGGAGCCCACCAGCCAGTCCGCGGGTGAGACCGCGAAGCTCGACTCGGTCAAGATCACGGAGAAGGGTGACAAGAAGGCACCCGCTGTCGAATTCACCAAGCCGCTCGACGTCAAGGAACCCACCGTAAAGGTGGTCACCGAGGGCAGCGGCGACCGGGTCAAGGCCAACCAGATCGCCGACATCTCGATCATCGGTTTCAACGGCACGGACGGCTCCACCCTGGAAGACACGTTCCCGAACGATCCCGAGCCGCTGGAACTGAATGACGAGCTCAAGACCAGCAGCCCCGTGATCTACAACGCTTTCGTGGGCGCCAAGGTTGGCTCCCACCTGGCCCTGGCCGTCCCCGGCCAGGCCGCGGCCCAGGGCGCCCCCGCCAAGCCCACGCAGCTCCTGATCGTCAAGGTTCTCGCTGCCAAGGACGCTCCGCCGGTCCTGGACAAGCCCCAGGGCGACGCCGTCACCCCGCCGGCAGGGCTGCCGACCGTGAAGGACAACGCCAAGGGCGTCCCGGAGATCTCGGTCGCCGGCGTCAAGGCACCGGCCGCGCTGATTTCCCAGGACCTCATCAAGGGCAAGGGACAGGCCCTCAAAGCGTCGGACACCATCACGGTCAACTACGTGGGTGTTGCCCTGGCCAGCGGCAAGATCTTTGATTCCAGCTTTGACCGCGGCAAGAAGGCCACCTTCCCGCTCACCGGCGTCATCAAGGGCTGGACCCAGGGCCTGACCGGCAAGACGGTCGGCTCCCGCGTCCTTTTGGTGGTCCCGAAGGCCCTCGCCTACGGTGATAAGGGCCAAGGCGACGCGAAGGGCGACCTCGTCTTCGTCGTCGACATCCTCGGCGTCAAGTAATCCACCGCACTCAGCACACGTCACCCCCAAAGGAGCAACCATGTCATTTGGACAGCGCAACCTCGACCGCGAGAAGCCGGAAATTGAATTCCCCGAAGGAGACGTCCCCACCGAACTGGTCATCACCGACCTGATCGAAGGGGACGGCGCCGAGGCCAAGCCCGGCGACACCGTGTCCACCCACTACGTGGGCGTTGCCTGGTCCACCGGCGAAGAATTCGACGCTTCCTGGGGCCGCGGCGCGCCGCTGGACTTCCGGGTCGGCGTCGGCCAGGTCATCCAGGGCTGGGACCAGGGCCTGCTGGGCATGAAAGTCGGCGGCCGCCGCCGCCTCGAAATCCCCTCTGAGCTGGCCTACGGATCACGTGGCGCCGGCGGAGCGATTGGGCCCAACGAAGCCCTGATCTTCGTCGTGGACCTGGTCGCCGTCCGCTAGGGGACGTCACACGGACCCTGCCGGTCCGGCGCGAGCGCGGTAACAATCGGAAAAGTTCTTCCGGCTGTTGCCGCGCTTTCGCCATTTTCCGGGACCGGCTTTAGTACCCTTGCGGGGTGTCCGCCTCACGTACAGAACGCCTCCTGAACCTGCTCATAGCCCTGCTCAACACCAAGTACGGCCTACGCCGCAGCGAGCTGCGGGAAAAGGTCTACCACGACACCACCAGCAGCGATGTCGCCTTCGGCCGCATGTTCGAACGCGACAAGGGCGAACTCCGGCACTTTGGCTTCGACGTCGAGACCGTGACGGACAAAGGTTGGGGCTCAGACGACCCCGCGACCACCCGCTACCGGATCGGCAAGGAATCGAACCGGCTGCCCGATGTCAGCCTGACGCCTGAGGAGTGCACGGTCCTCATCCTCGCGGCGCAGCTCTGGGAGCATGCCGCCCTCGGCTCCGCCGCCGTGGACGCGGTCCGCAAGCTGCAGGCCGCCGGCGGCCTCCTTGACGCCGAACTCCCCTCCGGGGTCCAACCGCGCATCCGGCCGGCCGGGCAGGCCTTCGAGGACCTCGTGGCCGCGATCCACGCCCAGCACCCGGTCAGCTTCAGGTATGCCGCCGGGAGCACCGGCACCGAACAGGACCGGCTTGTGGAACCCTGGGGGCTCGGCAGCCGCTTCGGCCAGTGGTACCTCGTGGGCCACGACCGGGCGCGCGGGGACAAGCGGTTCTTCCGGCTCTCCCGCCTGACCTCCGCCGTGACAGTGCTGGAGAAGGAAACATTCGCGCCTCCGGCCGGGTTCAATGTCCGCGCCGAGCTGGCCGGCCTGGCCGAGCTGCCGGTGCAGACCGCCGTCGTCGACGTCGAGCACGGACGCCTGCTGGGACTCCGGAAACGCGCCGTGCCGCAACCGGGCAGCGCCGGCGGGAACGGTCCACAGGAGAACGTCACACAGGAGAACGTCGGGGCCGCCGCCGGCACCGACCGGCTCATGGTGCCGTTCCGCGACGCCGAGACGCTCGGCGAGGAACTGGCCTCCTACGGTCCCCGGGCCAGGGTGGTCTCGCCTCCCGATCTCGCCGCCGCTGTGCGCCGCCGCCTCGCCGCCGCCGCCGAGTTCGCCGCCCGGCCGGTTCCGGACGTGGCCTTCCCCGCGGCCGGGCGCGCCGTCCGGCCGCGCAGCCGGACGTCCGAGGACCAGCTCAAGCGGATGCTGCAACTTGTCCCGTTCCTTGTCCACAACCAGGGGCTGCACATCAGCGAGGTCGCCGCCAGGTTCGGGATCACGCGCAAGGAGCTCGAGGATGACCTGCGGATCCTGATTTGCTCGGGCCTGCCCGAAGGCTACCCCGACGATTTGCTGGACATCCAGTGGGACGATGACCACGTCTTCATCACCCAGGCCCTCGACCTGACCCGTCCCGTGCGCTTCACCGTCGACGAGGCCTGCGCCCTCCTGACCGGGCTGGAAACCCTGAACGGCCTGCCCGAACTCGCCGAAGGCGGCGCGCTCGAATCCGTGACGCTCAAGCTCTTGGCCGCGGCGGGGGAGGAGGGGCTCAAAGCGGCCGCTCTCTCCGGACCCGAGGTGGCTCCGGGCAACTCCGCCATCCTCGAGACCGCGCGCACGGCGATCCGCTCCGGCGCCCAGCTGCACCTGGCCTACTTCTCGCCGCAGCGCGACGCTGTCTCCGAACGTGACGTAGACCCGTTGCGGCTCTATTCGCTGGACAACACGTGGTACCTCGAGGCGTACTGCCACTCCGCCCTGGGCCTGCGCAACTTCCGCCTGGACCGGATCGAGGCACTGGCTCCCAACGGCCGGCCGGCGGCCGGGACGGCGCGGCCGGTGGACGGCTTCCCGGTGAAGCTCTTCACGCCGAACGACGACGACACGCTGGTGGTCGTGGAACTCGCCCCCCGCGGCACGGGCCTGGCCGACGACTACTATGCCGAACGGACCGCGGCCCTGCCCGGCGGCGGCATGCTCGCGGAAATCCGGTTCGGCAGCACGGACTGGCTGCCGATGCTGGTGGCCCAGCACGGCGGCATGATGCGGATCCTGCAGCCCGGCGGACTCGCGGACGCATCCCGGGAGTGGCTCGCCGCCGCCCTGGCGCAATACTAAGACTCGCCGGGCTGCCCGATAGACTGGTCAGCATGCCTTGGTGGTCCTGGATCCTAATTTGGATAGCGCTCGTCGCGCTGTCGCTGCTGTTCTACGTCGTGCTCGGAGTGCGGCTGTTCCGCAAATTCACGACCACGCTCCGGGAGTTGGGTGAAGCAGCGGACCGGTTCTCCAGTCTGCCGTCGCCGGCGGGGACCAGTTATGGATCCGGCACGGACGGCGCCGGCCCCGGAGTGGAAGACGGCGCGGACGCTGCCTCCCGGCCGGCTCCCGGCATCGCAGTTTTTGCCTCTCCCGCCCGGATGCGGCATGCTTACCACGCATCCAAGTTGTCCCGGCAACAAACCCGTCGGTTGCGCCGCATCCAGCGCAAGAAGGACCGCGGGCAGCCCCAGGCGCTGCGCGACATCGAATTGGGTTAGACATAGGATGTAATCAAACGAAAGGACCTTCTGACATGAGGCTTGAAGGCTGGCATCTCATCATCATCATTGTTCTGGCATTGGTGCTCTTCGCTGCACCGAAGCTGCCGGGGATGGCCCGCAGCCTGGGCCAGTCGATGCGCATTTTCAAGTCGGAAGTCCGGGAAATGAAGAAGGACGGCACTCCCGACGCCACGGATGACTCCGGGCCGGTCGAAGGCCGGGTTATCAACCACCCCAGGGCCGGCGCACCGGAGAGCCGCACCGGCGACGGAACCGACGTTCCGCCGTCGACCCGCGCCTAAGACCGCATGGCAGTAACCATGAGCCGTCGATCGAACCCCGAGGGGAGGATGGCGCTCCTCGACCACCTGAAAGAGCTGCGCAACCGGCTCTTCAAGGCCGCAATCGCCGTGGTCATTGGGACCGTGGTGGGCTTCGTCGTCTACCAGCCGTTTCTTGCCGCTTTGACCAAGCCGATCCGGGACCTGAATGAACAGCAGGGCCGCGAGGCCACCCTGAACTTCGACGGCGTCGCGAGCTCGTTCGACCTCATGATCCAGGTCTCCGTGTTCCTCGGCCTGATCATCGCCAGCCCGGTGTGGCTCTATCAGTTGTGGGCCTTCATTGTCCCCGGGCTGCACAAGAAGGAACGGCGCGTGGCGCTGTCCTTCGTCGCGGCGGCCGTGCCGTTGTTCGTCGGCGGCGTGCTGCTGGCCTGGCTGGTGCTGCCGAACGCGGTGCGCGTCCTGACCGAGTTCACACCGGCGGGCGGCTCCAACTTCATCAGCGCCCAGGTGTACCTGACCTTCGTGCTGCGGCTGCTGCTGGCCTTCGGCATCGCGTTCCTGCTTCCGGTGGTCCTGGTCGGCCTGAACCTGGCCGGCCTCGTCAAGGGCCAGCAGCTCCTGAAGAGCTGGCGGATCACCGTGTTCCTGGTGTGCCTCTTCGCCGCCATGGCCGCACCCGGCGCCGACGCCACGAGCATGTTCTACCTTGCCGTGCCCATGCTGGCGCTGTTCTTCGCCGCCATCGGGCTGTGCCTGCTCAACGACCGCCGGCGCGAACGACGCGCCGTCAAGCGGGATGCCGAGACCGAAGCAACCGCCGACCGGGCCACCCCCAGCTCCGAGCTGGAGAATCTCTAGGCTTTCGCGCATTAGGCTGGAAGCATGTCGTCACACCCCGGGCCGGAGTCCCCGTCCGAACGTTACCGCGCCAGCGTAGAGCGGGCCGCCGAAGCCAAGACCTACCTGGGCGGCTTCATTCGCTCGCTTGAATTCGAACTCGATGATTTCCAACGCGAGGCGTGCCTGTCGCTGCAGGCAGGCCGGGGGGTGCTGGTGGCCGCGCCTACCGGCGCCGGAAAAACGATCGTCGGGGAGTTCGCCATCTACCTCGCCCTCCAGCGCGGGCTCAAGGCGTTCTACACCACCCCCATCAAGGCCCTGAGCAACCAGAAGTACGCCGAGCTGGCCGCCAAGTACGGCGCTGCCCAGGTGGGCCTGCTCACCGGCGATACCAGCATCAACGGCGACGCTCCCGTGGTGGTCATGACCACCGAGGTGCTCCGCAACATGCTCTACGCCGATTCCGATACCCTCGTGGACCTCGGCTTCGTGGTCATGGACGAGGTCCATTACCTCGCCGACCGCTTCCGCGGTGCCGTGTGGGAGGAAGTCATCATCCACCTGCCCAGCGAAGTCCAGGTAGCGTCCCTCAGCGCCACGGTCTCCAACGCCGAGGAGTTCGGGGCCTGGCTCGACACGGTCCGGGGGCAGACGGACGTGATCGTCTCCGAACACCGCCCGGTGCCGCTGTGGCAGCACGTGATGGTGGGCCGGAAGATCGTGGACCTGTTCGCCGGCGACACCAGCTTTGACGAGATCGCGCCGTCTGTGGAGGCAACGGCCGACGACGCGGCAGGCCGGACCGCCGCGGGCGGAGTCGCTGCAGGCAAAGGAATTGCGGCCGATGCATCCACGCCCGCCGTCACAGCGGCGCTGCCCGGCCGGAACGGCTTCGAGGTCAACCCCGAGCTTCTCTCCATGGCGCGTGCGGAGAGCCAGATGAATTTCCGGGGCCGCTTCGGCCACGGCGGCAGGAACCAGCGCCGGCAGCAACGCAGCCAGCGGGACGAACCGCAGGGCGCCCAGCGCAGCCCGGTACGGAAGGCCAGCAGGCCCCAGGTCATCGCCAGCCTGGACCGGCAGGACCTCCTGCCGGCCATCACCTTCATCTTCTCGCGCGCCGGCTGCGACGCGGCCGTGGCCCAGTGCGTCTCCGCGGGACTGTGGCTGACCAACGAGCGCGAACAACTGATCATCGCCCAGCGCGTCGACGAAGCCGCCCAGGACATCCCCTCCGATGACCTCGATGTGCTCGGCTTCTGGAGCTGGCGGGACGGCCTGCTGCGCGGCCTTGCAGCGCACCACGCCGGGATGCTGCCGACCTTCAAGGAGGTCGTGGAAAAGCTCTTTGTCGACGGGCTCGTCAAGGCCGTCTTCGCCACCGAGACGCTCGCTCTTGGCGTCAACATGCCGGCCCGCTGCGTCGTGCTGGAGAAGCTGGACAAGTTCAACGGCGAGGCGCACGTCAACATCACGGCGGGGGAGTACACCCAACTGACGGGCCGTGCCGGGCGCCGTGGCATCGACGTCGAGGGGCACGCGGTGGTCCTCTGGCAGCCGGGCACCGACCCGGCCGCCGTGGCCGGCCTCGCCTCACGGCGGACCTACCCGCTGAACTCGAGTTTCCGGCCCACCTACAACATGTCCATCAACCTGCTGGCCCAGTTCGGCAGGGCCCGTGCCCGGGAGATCCTCGAATCGTCCTTTGCGCAGTTCCAGGCCGACCGTTCCGTCGTCGGGCTGGCCCGTCAGGTCAGGAGCCGGGAGGAATCCCTCGCCGGGTTCAGCAAGGCCATGACCTGCCACCTGGGCGATTTCACCGAATACGCGCGGCTGCGGCGTGCCCTTGCCGACGCCGAGAAGACCGCCTCCAAGAGCAGCTCCAGGGCCACGAAGTCGCTCACCGAGGACTCCCTGAGCCGGCTGCTACCTGGCGACGTGGTGGACGTTCCAGGCGGCAAGTCGCCTGGCTTCGCGGTGGTGCTCAGCTCCGACCACGAATCGCGGGAGCCACGGCCTGCCGTCATGACGTTGGACAACCAGCTGCGCCGGATCGGCCTGCACGACGTGGAAGGTCCTTTGGCGCCGATCACCCGGATCAGGATTCCCAAGTCGTTCAACGCGAAGGTCCCCAAGTCGCGCCGTGATCTGGCGTCCTCGGTCCGCAACGCGATCCGCGAGCACCGGCCGCCGGCACCTCCGCGCCGCGACGACGACTTTGGCCGGTCCGCGGCCGCGCCCAACCAGGAGAAGCGGATCGCCGAGCTGCGCCGGGAGCTCCGCGCGCACCCCTGCCACGGGTGCAGCGAACGCGAAGACCACGCCCGGTGGTCCGAACGCTGGTGGAAGCTCCGCCAGGAAACGGACGGCCTCATCCGGCAGATCCAGGGCCGGACCAACACGATCGCCAAAACATTCGACCGCGTGTGCGGGGTCCTGACGGGCTACGGCTACCTGGAAACCTCGGACACCGGCGTGCTGACCATCAGCGCGGACGGGCAGCGGCTGCGGCGCATCTACGGCGAAAAGGACCTGCTGATTTCGCAGTCCCTGCGGATGGGCGCGTTCAACGACCTCGACGCCGCCGAGATCGCCGCCCTGGCCAGTGCACTCGTATACCAGGCCAAGCGTGAGGACCGCGGCCTGCGGCCCAAGATGCCGAGCGTGTCCCTGGAATCGGCCGTGGATACCGTGGTCCATGAATGGTCGGCACTGGAAGATGTGGAAGAAGCCAACAAGCTGCCCCTCACCGCGGAGCCTGAACTGGGCCTCGTCTGGCCGATCTTCAAATGGGCCAAGGGCCGGCATCTCCAGGACGTACTGAGCGGCACCGACCTGGCCGCAGGTGATTTTGTCCGCTGGGTGAAACAGGTGATTGACCTCCTGGATCAGCTGGCCGATATCCCGAACCTGGACCCCCGGGTGGCGCGGCTGTGTGCGGAGGCCATCAAACTCGTCAAACGCGGCGTCGTCGCCTATTCCTCGGTGGCGTAAGGGGTCGCAGCCACCGCGACCAGGCCGTGCAAGGGCGCCGATCCGGCTGCGCACCCTCCCACCGAACCGTATTTCTAACGCGTAGTTCTAAACGTATTTCGAACCCGCCGGCGCTGATCCGGCCACCAGTTACAAGGAGTTCCCGCCCCATGACCGATTCGCCGGCCGCCCCTCGCAACGTCACGCTCTACCGCAACGGCTCCGTCTACACCGCCGCCGATCCGTTCGCCACCGCCATGCTGGTCGACGGCGACACCGTCGCCTGGGTCGGTTCCGAGCAGGCCGCCACCTCCATTGCAGACGCCTCCATGAACGTGATCGACCTTCAAGGCGCGCTCCTGGCCCCCGGTTTCGTCGATTCCCACGTCCACCTGACGGAGACCGGCATCGCGCTGGACGGGCTCCAGCTGGGCGGCGTACGCTCCGCCGCTGAACTACTCGACGCCGTCGCCGCTTACGCCGGCTCCGCCTCCAGCGCGGGCGGCACCGTGCTGGGCCACGGGTGGGACGAGACCACGTGGGCCGAACCCGCGCTGCCCTCCCGGGAGGAGCTCGAACGCGCCGCCGGTGGTCGCGAGGTCTTCCTGTCCCGGGTGGACGTCCACTCGGCCTTGGTCTCGAACTCGCTGGTGACGGCGGCCGGGCTGGAGGGAATGGACGGCTACGCCGCCGGCAGCCAGGTCAAACGCGGTGCGCACACCGCGGCCCGGCTGGCAGCCCGCCGGCTTCCTGCCGGCACCGTGCACCGCTACCAGCGGCGGGCCCTCGCGGAGGCCGCCGCCAACGGGTATGTGGCCCTCGCCGAGATGGCGGCCCCGCACATCGGCGGCGTCGAGGACCTGCGGGTCGCGGCGTCCTGGAACGGCACCGCCGGCGGGGAACCGGGGTCCAGTCCGGCTGACGCCGCGGCAGTGCCGGAGATCCTGCCGTATTGGGGCGAGCTTTCCTCCTCGGCGGATCATGCCCGGTCCATCCTGGACGGCCTGGGCGTACCGGTCCTGGGCCTGGCGGGAGACCTCAACATCGATGGATCGATCGGCTCCCGGACCGCCTCGCTTCGGGCCGACTATGCGGACGCGCCGGGGGAGCGCGGCAGCCAGTACCTCTCCGTGGCCGAGGCGGCCGCCCACCTGGCGGCGTGCTCCCTGCTGGGCATCCAGGCAGGATTCCACGTGATCGGTGACGCCGGCCTGGACGCAGCCTTAGACGCCCTCGACCTTGCCGCTGCCGAGGTGGGGGAGCAGCGCGTCCGGGCTGCGGGACACCGCCTCGAGCACGTCGAGCTCGCTGATTCCGCGGCCATCAGCCGGCTGGCCCGCTACTCCGTCACGGTCAGCGCCCAGCCGATCTTCGACGCCCTCTGGGGCGGCGGGGACAGCCTGTACCAGCAGCGCCTCGGTTCCCGGCAGCAGGGCATGAACGCATTCGCAAGCCTCTACGCGGCCGGTGTGCCGATCTGCTTCGGCAGCGACAGCCCGGTAACGCCCCTGCGGCCGTGGTCCAGCGTGCGCGCCTGCCTGGAGCACACAAATACGGCCGAACGGATCTCCGCCCGCGCCGCGTTCCTGGGCCACACGCGGGCTGGCTGGCGCGCCGCCCGGTACCGGAACCCCATGGCTGGACAGCTGGTGCCCGGGGCCCCGGCGAGCTTCGCGGTCTGGGAGGTCGAGGAACTCATGGTCCAGGTTGCCGACGGCCGGGTGCAGTCGTGGAGCACCGATCCGCGCGCCCGCACACCGCTGCTGCCGGCGCTGGACACAGGCAACGATCCCGTCTGCCTCCAGACGGTGCGTGACGGCCAGGAACTCTACGCCAGCGGCGCCCTCGGCGCCTGAACCTGCCGCCGCCGTCGGGCGCGCCCCGGCCACCCCATCCGGGTCCGTCATCCAACCCGTTCGTCGGGCCGCGGGACCGAAACATGGGCACCCTGGACCCGGCCCTGAGCTGGGGCGATGGACGAAACGGCAGGTCACGGCTCGGTTGACAGATCCGGGTGCCCCCGTAGCATTGAGGTTCAACGGAGGGTTGCGTACGGCGCAGGCTCCGGCAGTCCCAGGTACATTCCAGGTTGCCGCACCCGCGGGAGCTTTTCTGGTCATGGCCACGGGCGCCCCGAGGGGGCGGGTCCACTTCGCAGCAGAAAACGGTTCCGGCGCCCCAATTCGGGGCCTGCCGGAACTGGCCCGAGGCGAGTGGACCTGCCCGGCGGGGCCCGGCGAACCGGCACGGCCGCGCGACTCCCTATAATGGGAAGTTGCGCCTGGAAGTCTACGACGATTCTCTGCCGGCGTACCGACCGCTCCCTTCAAGGAAAGGCCTCGCTGTGCGTGTCCTCACCATCATCCCCACCTACAACGAGCTGGAATCGTTGCCCAAGACCCTCGGTCGCCTGCGCACAGCCGTGCCTGCCTCCGATGTGCTGGTTGTCGACGACAACAGCCCGGACGGCACAGGAGCGCTGGCGGATCGCATGGCCGCCGAAGACAGCCAGGTCCACATCCTGCACCGGGCCGGCAAGGCCGGGCTCGGCGCCGCGTACATCGCGGGCTTCAAGTGGGGCCTGGACGCCGGCTACGACATCCTTGTGGAGATGGACGCCGACGGCTCGCACCAGCCCGAGCAGCTGCCGCAGCTGATCGAGGCCGTTGAACAGGGCGCGGACCTCGCCATGGGGTCACGCTGGGTCCCCGGCGGCAGCGTCGTCAACTGGCCGCTCTACCGGCAGGCCATCAGCCGGGTCGGCAGCACCTACGCCCGCATCATGCTGGGCGTGAAGATCAAGGACGTCACCGGGGGGTTCCGCGCCTTCCGCCGGACGACTCTGGAGAAGCTGAACCTGGATGCGGTGGACTCGGTCGGCTACGGCTTCCAGGTGGACCTGGCCTGGCGGGTGGCCAAGCTCGGCCTGACAATCGTGGAGCGTCCCATCACGTTTGTCGAACGTGAGCTCGGTGCGTCGAAGATGAGCGGCAACATCGTAGTGGAAGCCATGATCAACGTCACCAAATGGGGCCTGACGGCCCGCTGGAACAAACTCCGGGGCAAGAAAGAGGCCTAGCAGCCCGGCACGGCGCCGGACCGCAAGGCGACGCACATAAAAAGGGACCGGACCCGCAGTTCACTGCGGGTCCGGTCCCTTTTAGCTGGCGCTGCCAGCTGGTTCGCTGGCCGCTTAGGCCGAGCGGCGTTCGCCGCGGCGTTCGCGCAGGATCGTGAGGCGGTCTTCGAGGATCTGCTCAAGCTCCGGGAGGCTGCGGCGTTCCAGCAGCATGTCCCAGTGGGTGCGCACTGCCTTTTCGTTGCTGTTGACGGGGCGTTCGCCGTCGACAAGCAAGGCCTCTTTGCCCGTCTTCGAAACCCAAACCGGGGGGATTTCGGCTTCCGAGGAGAACGTCACGAACACCTGCTCGCCGTCCTCGCAACGGTATTCAACCCGCTGGCGCGGAGCCGGTTCGACGCCGGATTCGGTCTCCATGCTCTGTGCGCCAAGGCGCATACCCCGCAGGCTGCGATCGCTCATCTTTTCTCCCTCTATTCGGTTCGCAGGGTCCAGCCCTGCGTTATCCGGGGACCGTCAGGCGCCGGATATCTGGTTGCACTGCGCTGCCCTGTGACTGGCCCGTGTTCCGGGGCCAGATGACAGCCACCAGTGAACAAAAAACTGTTTGGCACGTCAATGGAATCAACGCTGTGCGAAGCGTTTTTGTTCCGGTCGGCTGAACCGGCCGGACAAATATTCAAGTATACGTGAGTGGTGTGCCTGAGGTAAAGCGGGTACCGGGACGGCAGGAATCGCGCATCGACTACGCGCTGGAGCGCCACAAAAGCTGGCGGGCCTGCGGGAATTGCGTACGGAGGCCTAAAGCCGGCTCCCCGGGTTTTCGGCGCCATTGGGGGATGACTGCGGAGTGACCTCCGACGTCGACGCCGCCTGCTGTTGCGTACCGGCACCCAGGACGCTGCCGATCCCCTTTAGTGCCTCGCCCACCTCGCTGGGGATGATCCACAGCTTGTTCGAGGTGCCCTCGGCGATCTTCGGGAGGGTCTGGAGGTACTGGTAGGCCAGCAGCTTGGGGTCCGGGTTGCCCTTGTGGATGGCGTCGAAGACCTTCTGGATGGCCTGGGCCTCGCCGTCGGCGCGCAGGATCGCGGCTTTGGCGTCGCCCTCGGCTTTCAGGATGGAGGACTGGCGCTGGCCTTCGGCGGTGAGGATGGCGGACTGCTTAGTGCCTTCCGCGGTCAGGATGGCGGCACGGCGGTCACGTTCGGCCCGCATCTGCTTTTCCATCGAATCCTGGATCGAGTGCGGCGGATCGATCGCCTTGAGCTCAACCCGGGAGACACGGATGCCCCAGCGTCCGGTCGCTTCGTCCAGGACCCCGCGGAGCTGGCCGTTGATCTGGTCGCGCGACGTCAGCGCTTCCTCGAGGTTGAGTCCGCCGACGACGTTGCGGAGCGTCGTCGTCGTGAGCTGTTCCACGGCCTGGATGTAATTGGCGATCTCGTACGTCGCGGCCCGGGCATCGGTGACCTGGAAGTAGACCACGGTGTCGATCGAAACCACCAGGTTGTCCTCGGTGATAACGGGCTGCGGCGGGAACGAAACCACCTGCTCACGCAGATCCAGCAGGGGCAGCAAGCGGTCCACGAACGGGATGAGGAGGGTGAGGCCGGGATTCAGGGTGCGCTGGTATTTACCCAGCCGTTCAACAACACCGGCCCGGGCCTGCGGAATGATCCGGACGGATCGGACCAGCACAATAATGACGAACACAATAAGTACCAGCAGCACAATTGCGACTGCGATATCCATACATCACCTATTCCCCAGGTTGTTTTGTTTTTGGTTTCGCTGCGGAGGGTCGGCGGTTTAGTGCTTTCCTGCCCGCAGGAAGTTCTGCCGGCTTTTATTGGATGGTCGGCTCCGGCTGCTGGGCCACAATTGCGGTGGCACCGTCGATGGCGCTGACCACGGCCTGCTGACCGGGCGCCAGCACTCCCGATTCGGACCGGGCGCTCCAGACGTCGCCGCCAATCTTGACGAGGCCGCCGCTCTCGCTCACGGCCTCCATCACGAGGGCGGATTCGCCAATGAGCCGTTCGACGTTGCTGCGCCGGTCCGCCGGCCCCTTATGGAGGTGCTTGAGAGCAACGGGCCGGACGAAGCCGATCATGAGCAGGGACACCACGCAAAAGGCAATGATTTGCAGCCACAGATCCGCGCCGGCGAAGTCCGCCACGAGTCCGGCGAGGGCGCCGCCCCCAAGCATGATGAAGAACAGGTCCAGGGTGATCATCTCGACCACGGCAAACAGGAGAAAGAGCGTGAGCCAGAGCGCCCACCAATTCTCAACCAGCCATTCAGACATCAATTCCCCCTTGAGTTCCGGGAGCGGAAGGCACAGATCCCCAGTAACTGTGTTTCCATCCTAAGCGGAACGGCAAACGGTGGGGCCTGCCGCCGGAAATTCATCGGCAAAGTGGCCAAGTCGTTACGTGTCCGGTTGAATCCCGGGCCATGCGAGGGGCTTCCGCGGGCCAGTGGGGGCGCAGCAACCGACGTCACGCACCCCCTGGTTCCGGGGTTCGATAGGGGTCGGTAGGCGGCTCTGGGGCCCGGGACTAGCGGCGGACTAGCGGCCGGACGGGGGCATCGGTTCAAAGACGCTGATCCGGAACCGCGCCGAGACGGCGGTCCGCGCGGGCAGACCCGCCTCGAGGACCGCCAGTGCGGCGCGGTCCAGGTGGTGGCCCGCCGGTCCCATGAGTGCGAGGTTGGCGACGTCGCGGGGGTTCAGGAACAACGCGAGGTCCAGGTTCCGGGACACGGACAAGGCGGGAGTGAAGTGCTGGCCCAGCGACATCGCTAGCCGTTCGTCCTTGGCCGGTTCGATGCCCAGCAGCCCGGCCTGCCCGGCTATCTCCTCCAAATGGCCGGGCCGTGGCGTAACCACCACCAAGCGACCGCCGGGGCGAAGCACCCGGGCAAACTCGGGCGCGTTGCGGGGCGCAAAGACCACCGTCACGACGTCGACGGCGTTGTCCGCGACTGGCAGCGGCTGCCAGACATCTCCGACCACATTCACCGCGTCCGGGTTCATTCTGGCGGCGCGGCGCAGGGCGAACTTGGAAATATCCAGTCCGATTGCCTGCACCGGAACAGGCTCCGGCGCAGAACCCTCAGGCGCTTCGCCTGGCTCGCCGGCCTGCGGCCGGAGACGGTTCTGTTGGACACGGTCCAGCACGGCCCTGAGGTAGTGGCCGGTACCTGTTCCGGCGTCCAGTACCGCGGGCCGCTTGCCGGGCATTGATAAGAGTGCCGGCGCGGCCAGTTCCGCAACGGCATCGGCCAGCAGCTGATAGTGCCCTGCGGAGAGGAAATCGAAGCGCGCCGCCACCATGTCTGCGGTGTCCGCCTCAAAAACGGTGCCCTTGCCCACCAGGAAATTGAAGTACCCCTGCTTAGCCGCATCGAAGTGGTGGCCTGCGCCGCATTCGAGGGTCCGTGTGCCGCCGTCGCCGGGCCGAAGGCTGTTCCGGCACACCGGGCACAGCAGGGAAAGATCGGTGGCGGGAGGCATACCTTCATCCTAAACGCGGATACCGGGCCCGGCGCGCGGGACTGAAGCTGGCCTCGGCGCCCGGGCGTGCCTTCGCTCGGCCGCCGCCGGTGTGCGTTGCCGCGCCGCTCCGGGGACGTGAGGTGTTTCACAGGCGGCGCACCACGGGCTAGGCTCGCAAACGTGAAATCTGAACATCTGCCGCTGCTCAATTCCGTTTCCGCCCCCGCCGTGCACCCTGACGGGTCCCGCGCCGTGGTGTCGGTGATCCGCCCTGATTTCGATGCCGACGCCTACGTGGGGCAGTTGTGGACCGTCCCCTTGGGCGGTGAAGCGACGGATCAGTACCCCATGGATCCGGGCCGGCGGCCCCGCCGGCTGACGCGGGGTTTCCGTGACACCGCGCCGGACTTTTCGCCGGACGGCCAGGTCCTCGGATTCCTGCGCGCCGCCGCGGGCGGAAAGCCGCAGCTCCATGTGGTGGAAGCGGCCGGCGGCGAACCCCAGCCGATAACGGCGGCTCCCCTGGGGGTCAGTTCCTTCGCCTGGGCGCCGGATTCCCGGAGCATCGTCTTCAGTGCCAGGGTGCCCGAGGAGGGCCGGTACGGCAGCATCGACGGCGTCGCTGCCGGCGGCGAAGACGCCCGGCTGATCACCGGTTTCCAGTACCGGATGAACGGTCTGGGCTATATCGCCGACAAGCCCCTGCAGCTGTTCCTCGTCGAGGTGCCGCCGCTTGACGCCGAACCGCGCGTGGCCCCGACCGGACGCGCCTTGATGGCCCGCGGCGGCGCCCCCGCTCCCGCGGAATCCGCAGCCGGTCTGCTGCCGGCCGCCAAGCAGCTCACCACCGGGGCCACCGACCACAACGGCGCCAGCTTTAGCGCCGACGGCGGCACCGTTTATTTCACCGCAGCCCTCCACGAGGAGCACGACTCGGATCTCGTGAGCGGGATCTACTCGATCCCGACCGCCGGCGGGGAGCCGCAGGCGGTCGTGCCGGCCAATACCGGACGGCAGACCGTCAGCGCCGTGCGCCAGTCCGCCGACGGGCAGTGGCTGTTCTTCCTGGCTCAGGATCTGGGCGCCTCCGGCCGGGACTTCGTTGCGCGCAATACCGCCCTGTATGCCATGCCGGCCACCGGCGGCGACGCCACGGCGCTGAGCGACGTCGAGACCCTGGACCTGTCCGGCGGCAGCCGGATCGAGCTGCGCGGTGCGGCTGGCGCCCTGGTCCTAAACAATGCGCGGGGAACCGTGGAACTCCACGAATTCGGCGCGGCCGGCGCCCATTCAGTCCACCTGGAGGGGAGCCGGGTGGCGACCGGCGCCGCAGCCGCCGGGCCCTCGCTCGTGGTGAGTTTCAGCGACGCGTCCACGGCCGGGGATGTTGCCGTGCTCGACGGCGGGCAGCTGCGCCGCCTCACGGATTTCTCCGCACCGCTGCGGAGCGTCGCCGGTATCACCGAGCCGGAGGAGCTGACGTTCCCCTCGGCCGACGGCTACCCGGTCCATGGGTGGCTCGTGCGGCCGGCCGGGGCCGGCCCCCACCCGGTGTTGCTGAACATCCACGGCGGGCCGTTTGCCCAGTTCACCGTGGCCTTGTTCGACGAGGCCCAGGTCTACGTCGGGGCCGGTTATGCCGTGCTCATGTGCAATCCGCGCGGTTCGGCCGGCTACGGCCAGGATCACGGGCGCTCCATCAAGGAGCGCATGGGGACCGTGGACATGCAGGACGTCCTCGCGTTCCTGGACGGGGCCGTGGCGAAGTTCGAGGAACTGGACGCCGACAATGTTGGCATCATGGGCGGATCCTACGGCGGCTACCTGACGGCGTGGACCATCAGTCACGACCACCGCTTCCGGGCGGCCATAGTCGAGCGCGGATTCCTGGACCCCGTGAGCTTCACCGGCTCGTCTGATATCGGCTGGTTCTTCGGCGGCGAATACACCGGCTCGTCGGCGGAACAGATGGCGGCCCAAAGCCCCATGGCCCGTGTGCACAACGTCTCGACGCCGGCGCTGGTGATCCACAGCGAGGAGGACCTCCGGTGTCCCGTCGAGCAGGGCCAGCGGTACTTCACCGCGCTCAAGCAGCTCGGCGTCGAGACCGGGTTCCTGGTCTTCCCGGGGGAGAACCATGAGCTGTCACGCTCGGGCACACCGCACCACCGCAAGCAGCGGTTCGATGAAATCCTCAAGTGGTGGGCACGTTACCTGCCATCCGCAGGGAATCCGGCAGAGCGGCCTTAGTCCTCCGCCGGGTCCGGCAGGAACCCAAGTTCCTGCCGGGCGCGGCTGATGTCCGGCTGGGCCCAGCGCGAGGCGTATTCGGCATTGTTGCTGATGGAGCGCAGCTCGGCCCGGTCAAGGAACAAGATGCCATGCAGATGGTCGGTCTCATGCTGAACAATCCGTGCCTGCCATCCGGAGAAGGACCGCTGAAGGTCCGTCCCATCCGGCGCCGTGAAGTCGAGCCGGACCGATTCCGGGCGTAGCACCGCCGCCTGCAGGCCGCCAATGGAGAGGCAGCCTTCGTAGAACGCCGCAGTGCCGGTGCCGATGGGCTGATACCTCGGGTTGAGCATGGCAAAGAACGGCAACGGCTCGCGCCCGCGGACCGCAGCTACCTCGGGATCGACGGCGAACTGGTCCTCCAGGACGGCGAGTTGAATTGGAATTCCCAGCTGCGGGGCCGCCAGGCCGACGCCGGGGGCCTTGTGCATCACACTGCGCATGAGGTCGATGAGGTGACCGAGTTCGGAGTCGCTCAGCTGGCCGTCGAACGGCGCTGCCACGTGCCGGAGGACCGGATGCCCCGCCTGCACAATCGGCGGAAGGATACCGGCCCGCAGAATCTCCTGAACGGTCTCGCGAATCCGGGCAGTGCTGAAGTCGGTGGGCCTGGCATCAATGGACATGCCCTCAGACTACTGGCGACCGCAAGCCGTTGTAACAAATTCGTAGATCCGGACGCGAAGTTTGTCGCCGGAGTCGATCTTCAGCACGCCCTGCCGTCCCGCCACCCGGACCTGCAGCGGAAGCAGTGTGCCCACCTTGTCCTCAGCTACGGCGTGCGGATCGCAACGGGCGGGCCGGATCCCGAGCCTCAGTTCCGAGGGTGGTTCGCCGGGCCGGAGCGTGACCCCCCGGGGCCATGGGGCGACCGGGGACTCGGCCAGTAGGGTGGTTTCCTCAATCCTGTCTATCACCAGACCCGTCGCGCCGGCGTCCGCTGCGCCGCCGCCATCGCGCGGTTTCGGGCGCGGTGTCATCAACAAACGCACGACGGCGGTCCGACCGTCAGCGGAGACCTCCAGTTCCGGAGCCATTCTGATCGTGGCCACCTTCGCGGCCTCCAGCGCCACGCACATCTCGGCGTTGTTCCGCGCCAGGACGCCGAACGGGTCTGCAGCCGGGATTGGGGCGGCCGACGTCGGCGGCGCGGTACCTTCCGGCGTCACCAGGCGGAGGGAGACGAATGTTGGACCGGCCTGGCCGGATGCATCTCCCGGTCCGACGCTGGTGGTGGCCGGACTGCTGCAATCCGGTGCGGGCAGCGGTGCCGGCAGGCTCTTCGCCTGCCCGGGCGGAAGCTCGATCCCGCCGGCGCTCCCGGGCCACGTGACGGGTCCTGCGAAGAGCGGGCTGGTCAGTTCCGCGCCGAGGACCGTCAGGGCGCGGCTGGTGGTGTTGGTGAGCTGGATTTCGATGATCCGCTTGCTGTAGTTGTCGCGAAACTGACTGATTTCAGCGGTCACCGGCCCGGCACCCGCGGACGGCGCGGACGCCGTGCCGGTCGAGTCGCCACTACTACCCGCGCTGCAGGACCCTGCAGCGCCGAGCACGGTCACAGCCGCCGCAACGCCGCACAGAGTGCGTAAGACTGTGGGGCGCCGGCGCGTCACAGGAAGGCCGTCCATGCGCACAGTCTATTCCGAGGCGGGGGAGCGGGCCCGCCTGGGGTTTTCTGCACTTTACGTGCAGACTCCCGGTGACGCGCCCCCGCGGCCGACGCCCCTAATGCATGGTGAAGCGGCGGGCGATCAGGGAATTCACGAACGGGACCGCAGCGACGCCCGCGATGCCACGGTTTCGGAGCGCCAGGCGGCGGTCCGCGAGGGGCCGGCCCAGGGCCATGTTGATTTCCGCCTGGCGTGCGGCCTTGGCCGCCGCCCTCAGCCGGGTCCGTTCAAAAATCCGGAGGGAACCCGCCACGTCCTCACCGCCCAGCGCGGCCGTGACGATCGGCGCCAGGGCCTCTGCATCCAGCCAGCCCAGGTTCATGCCTTGCCCGCCGATGGGGCTGACCTCGTGGGCAGCATCCCCGATCATGATCACCCGGCCAGCCACCATGCGGGAGGCCAGTCGGGTCCGAACCCCAAAGCTGCTGAGCATGCTGTTGGTCCCGGGGTCGATCTCGAATCCCGTCCGGCCTCGGACGCACTGCGTGAACCACGCGGCGCAGTCGCCACCGTCCGCTGTGAGGCCGGCGGCGTCGCGGGCACCCAGCCGGACCACCCAGCGGCGGAGCTGACCGGGCAGCGGGAACGATTCCACGATGCCGTCACCGGCCAGGAACAGCGCGGCGTCCGCACCGAAACCAGTCCCGTCGGCAAAGTCGCCCATGACGTAGCTGTCGGGGTAGTCCTTGCCGCGCACGCCGATGCCCTGCAAGGCCCGCACCGAGGAGCGCACGCCGTCGGCCGCTATGACCAGCGGCGCGGCATAACGGACCGCGCCGCAGGGGCCAACGGCGTCCACCGTGACCTGTCCGCCGTCGTCGGACAGTCCGGTAAGGCGGACGGCGCGGTGCACGGCGCCCGCCTTGAGCCCGTTGACGCGCCGTTCCAGCAGAGCCTCCGTGCGGCCCTGGGGGTGGGACAGGATGAACGGAAAACAGTCCGAGACGCCGGCGAAGGACATCTCGGCAAGCCTCTTCCCGCCGGCCAGGGCAACCCCGCGGCGGATCCGCACGCCCTCGCCAACCAGGGCCTCGCCCACGCCGGCCCGGGCCAGGGCAGCAAGCGCCGGAGGATGGATGCCGATGGCCCGCGAATGCGGTTCCGGGGCGCTCCGCTGCTCCACGGTCTGCACGTCCACGCCTGCCTGCAGCAGCAGCGCAGCCATGAACAGTCCCACCGGGCCGGCGCCGATGATCAGCACGTCAGCCACGGGGCGCAGGCCCTTCCGGGCGAGCCCCGGATGCGGGGTCCAGCTCCAGCACGTTCCGGAACGGAGTGTGCCGGGTCACCGTCCATCCCCGGGGAGCGGCGTCGGCCAGCTCCGCGGCGGTGTAGCTGCGCCGGATCGAGGTCAACCCGTCCTGACGGATGTAAGAGCCGGTAAACATCCAGGAGGCCGCAAAAAAGAACCCGTAGGCGGCAGGACTGCGGCGGATGTCGTTGTGGACCACGGCTCCGCTGGCCAGCTGCGCCGACTCGGCGAGGAATTCCTGCAGCGCGTCAAGGTGGTGCAGCACGTGGTTGGACACCACCAGGTCGTACCGGCGGCCCTCTGCAAGCAGATCCGCGGCAGCCACCTGGCGGAACGTGACCCCCGCAGACGCGTGGCGGCCCCTGGCGAACAGGATGGCCCGCGGATCGGGGTCAATGGCGGTGACCTCGAGGCGCAGTCCGTCGCGGGCGGCCCACCGGGCGAGCAGCACCGGAACGTCTCCGCCGCCGCAGCCGATGTCCAGCATGGATGTGGGGGTGTCCCTGGACAGCCGCGGCCGCACCCGGGTCCGATAGATGCCCCGCCAGCCGGCAACCGCACGGTTGACGAGCGCGAACTGGGCATAGGTGCGTTCCAGGCGGTCGGGATCGCAGCCGGGAAGGTCCATCTCCTCGACGGCGTCTGAGGCACGGTCCCGCAGCAGGGCAGCGCGGAGCCGTCCAGTGCTGAACGGCGTGGCGCTGAACGGTTTCAGCATGGCCCCTTTCAGGTCCGCACCGGTACCGGCTGCGCCCGTACCGCACCCGCGCCAGCACCGGCGCCGGGGGTCTCCGTGTCCGTGGAGGACTGTTCCTGCCGGGGGGCCGTGGCGCCGCGCGGTGCCTGCAGCCGGGTGAAGAGCGCCGTTTCCACCGTCAGGCCCGGGCCGAACGCCATCGAACAGATCCGTTCGGCGCCGGCCCCGCCGCCCGTGCTGTCCTGCCCGTCTTCGGCGGCCGGCAGGTCCAGAATGTGCTTGATGACGAACAAGACGGTGGCGCTGCTCATGTTTCCGAATGTTCGGAGAGTTTCACGGGCGGGCACCAGTTGTTCGTCGCTGAGATCCAGCCGGGTCTGGACCTTGTCCAGGATGCTCCGGCCGCCCGGGTGGATGGCCCAGTGTTGGATGTCGCGGTAGGGCAGCCCGTGCAGCGAGCTGTCACGTGACAGCAGGGGCTCGAGGGCGTCGATGATGTGGTCGTCGATGATGTGAGGGACGTAGTTGCCCAGGACCATCTCGAAACCTTCGTCACCGATGTTCCAGGCCATGGATTCCTCCCCAACCGGCGTCAGGACGGTTTCGAAGTGGTCCAACCGCAGCAGTGCGGGTTCACCGGGGATGTCCCGGGCGGTGACGATGGCTGCGGCGGCGCCATCGGCAAACAGGGCTGAGCCCATGATGGTGTCCGGATCATTGGAGGTCCGGACGTGCAGCGAGCACAGTTCGGCGCAGACCACCAGCACCACGGCCTCTGGATCTGCCTCGCAAAAGGACTTCGCGGCCCGGAGCGCCGGAAAAGCGGCGTAGCAGCCCATGAATCCCAGGTGGTACCGCTGAACGGCAGGGTTCAGGCCGAGCGCCCGGACGATCTTGTAATCCGGGCCCGGGTTGAAGAATCCGGTGCAGGAAACGGTGATCAGGTGGGTGACATCCGGGACGTCGATGCCCGGACAGGTATCCAAGGCCTTCTGGGCGGCTTCGATGAAGAGCTTGGTGGCTTCCGTCGCGAAGATGTCGTTCCGGACCTTGGTGCTCGGGCTGAGCAGCAGTCCGGTCGCGGGGTCGAAGAACTGGGGATCTTGCGCCCGGCTGTCCGTGGTGAGTTCCCGGACCGCCGTGTGCCGGGTATCGATGGCGGCGGAGTCAAAGCAGGTGCTGACGAGCCGGGAGCCGAGCCGCGTCAGGCCCGGCTGGGCGGCGAACACGGCCCTTGCCTCAGGCTGGACCAAAATGGTTGGCGGGACAGCAGTTTCCAGGGACCTCAGGTAGACCGTCATGGTTCATTCTCAATGAGGCCGCCGCCAAAGACAATGGATTGGCCGCAGATTCGGGCACGTCAGCTGCACTGGACAACTCCGGCGCGGCGTAGCACGATCTCACATGTGACCACCTTGCCCGTCCCGGATTCACCGCTACCGGAGCCACGGCTGCCGGACCCAGAGCCAAGGGTCCAGCAGCACCTGCGCGACCTCGCGCGGTTGCGCCGCGTCCGGGACCGGATCGACAGGGAATACGCGCAGCCCCTGAACGTCGAGGCACTTGCCCGGGGCGCGCACATGTCGGCCGGACACCTCAGCCGCGAGTTTCGCGTGGCGTACGGCGAGTCTCCCTACAGCTACCTGATGACGCGGCGCATCGAGCGCGCCATGGCGTTGCTGCGGCTCGGCGACCTCAGCGTCACCGAGGTTTGCTTCGCGGTCGGCTGCCTGTCGCTGGGCACCTTCAGCAGCCGCTTCACGGAGCTGGTGGGTGTGCCGCCGAGCGTCTACCGCCAGGCGGCGCGCACGACCGCGGGGATGCCGTCGTGCGTGGCGAAACAAGTCACCAGACCGGTCAGGAATCGAGAAGCGCCGGCCCCCGAGCCGCAGCTAGCATGATCGTCATGGACATCACAATTCACGCGAGTTTCCTTCCCCACAACGACCCCGACGCCTCCCTCGCCTTCTACCGCGACGTCCTCGGCTTCGAGGTCCGCAACGACGTCGGATACGGCGGGATGCGCTGGATCACGGTCGGGCCCGCAGGCCAGCCGGGCACATCCATTGTCCTGGAGCCGCCGGCTGCGGACCCGGGCATCACCGAGGACGAACGCCGCACCATCGCCGAGATGATCGCCAAGGGCACCTACGCCCGCGTCCTCCTGGCCACCAGCGACGTCGACGGCACTTTCGACCGGCTGCAGGCCAGCGGCGCCGAGGTCGTCCAGGAGCCGACGGACCAAGCGTACGGGGTGCGTGACTGCGCCTTCCGCGATCCCGCGGGCAACCTCCTTCGTATTCAGGCGCCGGTCCAGCAGCCGGGCTGAGCCCGACGCCGGCCGTGCCGACATGCCGACGTCAGCTGACTGCGCGGAGCTGGTTAGATGGAGCACAGCGACACCGACGGAGACCGCGACGGCGGGCCCCCTGACAGATGGAGACACGATGAGCATGGCCACGGGGACGGACACGGAGGCGCCCGAGCAGCATGTTGCCGACACCCACGACCTGATCCGCGTGCGGGGCGCCCGCGAGAACAACCTCAAGGACGTCAGCCTCGAAATCCCGAAGCGCCGGCTGACGGTGTTCACCGGCGTCTCCGGCTCGGGCAAGAGCTCGCTGGTGTTCGAGACGATCGCCGCGGAGTCGCAGCGCATGATCAACGAGACCTACAGCGCCTTCGTGCAGGGCTTCATGCCGACGCTGGCGCGACCGGATGTCGACCTGCTGGAAGGCCTGACGACGGCCATCATCGTCGACCAGGAGCGGATGGGTGCCAATCCGCGCTCCACCGTCGGCACCGCCACCGACGCCAACGCCATGCTCCGCATCCTCTTCAGCCGGCTGGGGCAGCCGCACGTGGGGCCGCCCACGGCGTTTTCCTTCAACGTCCCGACGCGCAAGGCGAGCGGCGTGATGAGCACCGAGAAAGCCGGCGGCCGGGTGGAGAAGAGTGTGGTGCAGGGTGCTGTCTATCTGGGCGGCATGTGTCCGCGCTGCGAGGGCATGGGCTCGGTCTCCGACTTCGATCTGACGGCGTTGTACGACGACACCAAGTCGCTCAGTGAGGGCGCGCTGACGATCCCTGGCTACAGCATGGACGGCTGGTACGGGCGCATCTTCAGCGGCGCCGGCTTCGACATGAACAAACCCATCGCGAAGTTCAGCAAGAAGGAAATGCACGACCTGCTGTACAAGGAACCGACCAAGATCAAGGTCGAGGGCATCAACCTGACGTATGAGGGGCTGATCCCGAAGATCCAGAAGTCGATGCTCTCCAAGGACGTCGATGCGATGCAGCCTCACGTCCGGGCCTTCGTGGAGCGCGCCATCACGTTCCAGACCTGCCCCGAGTGCGACGGCACCCGGCTCAGCCCGGGGGCCAGGTCCGCAAAGATCCAGGGCAGGAACATCGCGGACCTATGCGTGATGCAGATCAGCGACCTGGCCGACTGGGTCCGGGGCCTCCATGAGCCGTCGGTAGCCCCGCTGCTCGCCGGGCTGCAGCACATCCTCGACTCATTCGTTGGGATCGGATTGGGCTATCTTTCCCTCGACCGGCCGGCCGGGACCCTGTCCGGGGGAGAGGCGCAGCGCACCAAGATGATCCGCCATCTGGGCTCCTCCTTGACCGACGTCACCTACGTCTTTGACGAACCCTCAATCGGCCTGCATCCGCACGACATCGAGCGGATGAACGAGCTGCTGCTGCAGCTGCGGGACAAGGGCAACACCGTGCTGGTCGTGGAGCACAAGCCGGAGATGATCGCGATCGCCGACCACGTCGTCGACCTCGGCCCCGGCGCCGGCACGGGCGGCGGGACAGTCTGCTTTGAGGGCACCGTGGAGGGGCTGCGGGGCAGCGACACCACCACCGGCCGCCATTTCGATGACCGGGCTTCCCTCAAGGATTCGGTGCGTCGCTCCCGCGGCGCCCTGGAGGTCCGCGGCGCGTCGACGCACAACCTCAGGGACGTCGATGTCGACCTCCCGCTGGGAGTCCTGTGCGTGGTCACGGGGGTCGCCGGCTCCGGGAAGAGCTCGCTGATCCACGGCTCGATCGACGGCCGCGAGGGCGTGGTGGTGGTCGACCAGGGGGCGATCCGTGGTTCGCGGCGGAGCAACCCGGCCACGTACACCGGGCTGCTGGATCCGATCCGCAAGGCGTTCGCGAAGGCCAACGGCGTGAAGCCGGCGCTCTTCAGCTCAAACTCCGAGGGCGCCTGCCCCACGTGCAACGGAGCCGGCGTGATCTACACCGACCTGGGGGTCATGGCGACTGTCGAATCCACCTGCGAGGAATGTGAGGGGAAGCGGTTCCAGGCGTCGGTGCTGGAATACACGCTCGGCGGCCGAAACATCGCCGAGGTCCTCGCGATGTCCGTGACGGACGCTGAGGAATTCTTCGGGGGAGGCGACGCGAAAACGCCGGCCGCCCACAAAGTCCTGGAACGGCTCGCCGACGTCGGGCTCGGCTATCTCACCCTGGGCCAGCCGCTCACCACCCTGTCCGGCGGCGAGCGGCAGCGGCTCAAACTGGCCAGCCAGATGGCCGAGAAGGGCGACGTCTACGTCCTCGACGAGCCCACCACCGGCCTGCACCTGGCCGACGTCGAGAACCTGCTCGGCCTGCTGGACCGCCTCGTCGACTCCGGCAAGTCGGTGATCGTCATCGAGCACCACCAAGCGGTCATGGCGCACGCCGACTGGATCATCGACCTTGGCCCAGGCGCCGGTCACGACGGCGGCAGGCTGGTTTTCGAAGGCACCCCCGCAGACCTCGTCGCCGGCCGGTCCACACTCACCGGCCAACACCTCGCGGCCTACGTCGGCGCCTAACCGCTCGCCAGGTTTCGCTTGAGGATCTTTCCACTGGGGCCGAGGGGGAGCTCGGCCAGCAGCCGGATGACGCGCGGATACTTGTACGCGGCGAGCTGTGCGCTGGCGAAGTCCATCAGGTCCGTCTCGGTGGCCGTGGCTCCTGCATCAAGCACGATCGCGGCGGCAACTTCCTGGCCGTGGACGTCGTGCGGGATTCCGTAGACGGCGGCGCTGATGACCTGCGGATGGGTCAGGAGGATTTCCTCCACCTCGCGGGGGTAGACGTTGTAGCCGTTTCGGATGATCATGTCTTTTTTGCGGTCCACGATTGTCAGGTAGCCGTCGTCGTCCTTCGTACCCAGGTCTCCGGTGCGGAACCAGCCGTCGACGATCGCTTCGGCGGTCGCCTCGGGCTGGTTGAGGTAGCCCTTCATCAGCAGGTGTCCACGGACGACAAGTTCACCAAGTTCGCCGCGGGGCAGTAGCTCGATGCTCTCGACCATTTCGGCGCGCGCAATTTCAATATCGACTCCCCAAATCGCGACCCCGATGGTGCCCGGCCGGGGTGGTGTGCCGACGTGGTTGAACGCGGCGACGGGGGATGTTTCGGTCAGGCCGTAGCCTTCATGGATTTCCACGCCGAAGACGTCGCGGAACTTGTCCATGATGGCCAGCGGCAGGGACGCTCCGCCGGAGATGCCGTACCGCAGTGCGGCCGGGCGCACCTGAACCGTCTTGGCCGCCTCCAGAAGCGCCACATACATGGTCGGCACCCCGATGAAAATATTCACGTTGTGCCGCGCGATCAGATTGAGGGCCCCCTCGCCGCTGAAGCGGGGCATCATCACGATCGTGGCGCCGGCGCGCAGCCCGGTATTGAGAACAACCGTCTGGCCGAAGGTGTGGAACAGCGGCAGGCCGCCGAAGAGGACGTCGCCGGGCTTGAAATCCATGACGCTCGTCAGCAGCACGCTCGTCTGCTCAACCAGGGCGAAATGGGTGCCGAGGGCGCCCTTCGGTTTGCCGGTGGTGCCGGAGGTGTACAGGATGGTGGCGGTATCCGAGGGCCGGCAGGGGACGTAGGTGTCGATGGGCTGGGACGCGGCCGCCTCGGCCTCAAGCCGCGGCAGAGCGCCGTCGTCGGGCGCCATCACGGTCAAGAGATCGATCCCGGCGCTGGCGGCACCTGCGGCCCCTTCCTTCAGGAGCGGGGCGGCGCAGATCAACATCCTGGCCCCGCTGTCCTGGAGCACGTACTCGATTTCGCGTGCCTTGAGCAGTGCGTGCACCGGGACCACAATGGCTCCGAGCGACAGGATGGCGTAGTAGACGCGGGCGAAGTCCGGGACGTTGGGGATAAGGACGGCGACGGCGTCGCCCGGGCCCACGCCGCGGTCCCGGAGCGCGCCGGCATACGCCTTGGTCTGGCGCCAGAGACCGGCGTAACTGGTCTCATCCTCTCCGACGATCAGGGCGACGCTGTCCGGCGTCCGCTTGGCGGATTCCGCCAGGATCGCCGCAACGGAAATGGTGGCGAATCCGTCGCCGGTGGTGGTGTTGGTCATGGCCTGCTTCTTCGTAGGGTTGATTAAGCTTTAAGGATCAGGGCATCGCCCTGGCCGCCGCCGCCACAGAGGGCCACGACGCCGGTTCCTCCGCCGCGGCGCTTCAGGGCCAGCGCCTGGTGCAGGACCAGGCGGGCGCCCGAAGCTCCCACCGGGTGGCCGAGGGCGATCGCGCCGCCGTCGGCGTTGACGACGTCGGTCTCGATGCCGAGGTCGTTGGCTGACTGGATGAGGACCGAGGCGAAGGCTTCGTTGATTTCGACCAGGTCGAGGTCCTCTGCGGTGAGCCCTTCCTGAGACAAGGCGCGTTCAATGGCCCGGGCGGGCTGGGAGTGCAGGGAGCCGTCCGGTCCGGCGGTCTGGCCGTGGGCACCGATCTCGGCGATCCAGTCCAAGCCGGCGGCGATGGCCGCCTCCTTGCTGGCAATCACCAGCGCGGCGGCCCCGTCGGAAAGCGGGGAGGCCGAACCGGCGGTGATGGTGGCCGCCTCGTCCTTCGAGAACGCGGGCCGCAGCTGGGCCAGGGATTCGGCGGTGGTCTCCGGCCGGATTCCCTCGTCGTGTTCCAGCGACAGGGCGGGCCCCTTGCGTTGCGGCACCTGGATGGGCGCAATTTCTTCCGCAAGCACCCCGGCGGCGCGTGCCGCCTCGGCGCGCTGGTGGGAGCGAGCCGCGACGGCGTCCTGCTCCGCCCGGCTGATGCCCCGCTCTGCGTTGCCGGCGTCGGTGGCTTCGCCCATCAGCTTGCCACTGACCGGGTCCTGCAGGCCGTCGTGGTTCAGGGAATCGAGCATGGGAGCGTCACCGATGACGACGCCTGCGCGCAGTCCGGGGACCAGGTGCGGGGCGTTGGTCATCGATTCCTGGCCGGCGGCGACTATGAAGTCGGCCTCCCCGGCGCGGATCATCCTGGCGGCGTCGATGACGGCCGTGAGCCCGGAAAGGCACAGCTTGTTAATCGTGACGGTCGGAACGTCCCAGCCGATGCCGGCGGCGAGGCTGGCCTGGCGCGCGGGTCCCTGGCCGGAGCCGGCCTGGATGACCTGGCCGACGATGACCGCGCCGACCTGTTCCGGGGAGACACCGGTGCGCTCCAGCGCGGCGCGGATGGCGTGGGCGCCGAGTTCGCTGGCGGAGAAGGGCGTCAGGCCGCCGCGGAAGCGGCCGAACGGGGTGCGGGCGCCGCCGAGAATGACGGGGATGGTGGCGTTCTGGTTCATGGGAAGTCCTTTCGGAGGGACAACGTTGGTCAGGCGAAGGCTGAGGTGCCGGTGATTCCGCGGCCGATGATGAGCGCCTGCATGGTCTCGGTGCCCTCGTAGGTGTGGATGGCTTCGATGTCGGCCAAATGCCGGGCGACGCGGTTGGCCAGCAGGATGCCGTTGCCGCCCAGCAGGTCCCGGGCGTTGGCGGCGATGCCACGGGCCAGCCGGGTACAGGTGTATTTGGCCAGCGAGGCCTGTTCGGCGGTGAGCGTGCCTTCCTGGTCGAGCCGGGTCATCTGGACCACCATGAGTTGCATGGTGGAGAGTTCGCTGAGCATTCGTGCCAGCCTTTCCTGCACGATCTGCGAGGCTGCCAGCGGCCGGCCGAACTGCTTGCGCTGCTTGGCGTACTGGACGGCGGTCTCGTAGCACGCGGTGGCGTGGCCGACGGCGGACCAGGCGACGCTGAGCCGGGTAGCCAGGAGGACGCGGGCTGTGTCCTTGAAGGTCCGCGCTCCGGGGAGGACGTTTTCTTCCGGCACAAAGACATTTTCCAGCCGGATATGGGCCTGCCAGATGGCACGCAGCGCCAGCTTGCCCTCGATTTTGGTCCCGGTGTAGCCGGGGGAGTCCTGCGGTACCAGGTAGCCGTGGACCTGGCCGTCCTCACCCCTGGCCCACACCACGGTGAGGCCTCCGATCGAGCCGTTGCCGATCCACTTCTTTTCTCCGTTGATGAGGAACCCGCCGTCTGTGGCGGTGGCCGTCGATTCCAGCCCCACTGCGTCCGAGCCGTGTGTGGGTTCGGTCAGGGCGAACGCCGCATACTCGGTGCCGGCGGCGATCGCCGGCAGCCAGCGCTTCTTCTGTTCCTCGGATCCGCACTCCGCGACAGACCGCAGGGCCAGGCCGCCCTGGACCGCGATCATCGTCGCCACGGAACCGTCGCCGCGGCTGATCTCCATGTTCACGAGCCCGGCAGCCATGCTGCTCATCGGCGCGAAGCCTTCCACGGCAACGCCGTCGCGCAGCAGGTCCAGCTCGCCGAGGCGCCGGAGCAGCTGGCGGGGGTATTCGGCGCGTTCCCAGTAGCCGTCGATGACCGGGAGAACCTCGTCCTGGACGAAGCTGCGGGCACGGTCCCAATAGGCGCGGTCTTCGGCGCCGATGCCGGTGAACAGGGAGGCGGGATCCGTGCCCAAGGCCTCGGTCAGCACGTAGTCGGGTTCGACTGTGCCGAGCGGAAATTGATCCGCGGCCGCTGTGGCGGTGAGCCCGGAGCCGGGCGACGTCGTCGTCATGAGTAATCCTCTGTCTGGGGCGCGGGCTTTGACCGCCAACGTAATGTGGCTCAGACCACACCGACTAAGGATGCATTGAAACTGAGTCCCACGTCAAGAAACTCAGTGTCAGAAAGTGCGTGTGTCGACCGACCTTAGGGAAGGGCGTCCCGGACAGCCTGCAGTATCGCTTCCTTGTCTGCGCCCGCCGCGAGGACAGTCACGACGACGGCGGGGGACTCGTGCGCCGGGCCGGAGCCCAGCAGGGCCGGCCGGAAGATCTCGGCGAGGGCCTGAAGCTCATTCGCGAGCGCCGTTGATCTGTCCCGGGCTGCCGTCTCCGCTTCCTGGGCCGGCCCGCTGCGAAGCCACCGCCGGAGGAAGGCGTTGTGGACGGCGACCACGGCCGCGGCGAAGGAGACGGCCTTGTATTCGCGATGCTCGGCGTCGGGCAGCTTGTCCAGAAGGTGCTGGAGGAAAGCCCTTTCGTACCGGTGCGAGGTGACCAGCTCCCGGTCCCGGAGCGCGGGAACGGCCTGCATCAGCTCATAGCGCGCCCGGGACGTTTCCCGGTTCCGCACGTGATGGTTGAAAACCAGGAGCGCCGCGTCCCCGATCGCTGCCAGTGGTTCCTGCATCGTTTCCGCCAGGCTGTCCGTCACCTGCCGCAGGATCCGCTCGTGGTCGGCGAAGACCACGTCCTCTTTGGAACCGAACTTACGAAAGAAAGTGCTGCGGCTCATGCCTGCGGCGTCCGCAAGGTCGTCAACGGACGTTGCGTCATAGCCCTGCCTCGCCAACAGCCCGATCGCGGCGGCGGCGGGCGCGTCGGCATGGTGGCTTGGCGGGTGCGAGGTCATGGGCCGAAATGTAGCACAGCCGGGGGTGCCGGATCCGCCCCGGGGGCCGGGGCACCGCGCTCCTGCCCGGTTGCTGACGCCGACACGCGGAACACTCCGGCGTGTCCCCGGCTCCGGGCCGACTTCCCGGCCGGCAACTGGGAAGGAGCGCTCCGGGAGTCGCCCGCAGCCGGTGCGGACACCCCAGCGTGGGAGCCTGATGGCACTACTCTGGGGGAGTGGCAAGCATCCGAGAAGCTCAGAAGCAGATGACCCGCCGGCTGTTGCTTGAAAAGGGGCTGGAGCTTTTTGAGCAGAAGGGCTATGCCGCCACCACGGTGGATGACATAGCCTCCGCCGTGGGAACCACCAGGGCCACCTTCTACTCGCATTTTCCGTCCAAGGGCCAGCTGATGCGGGCGCTCGTCGAGCGGTCTAACGAGATGCTGACCGAGGCCGATGTCCCGCCGCTGCATTCGGTGGTGGAATCCGGGGACCGTGAACAGATCCGGGCCTGGCTCGGACGCAAATTTGATCAGTGGGCCGAAATCCGGCCCTACGTGGTGGCGGCGCACCAGGCCGCAGCCAGTGAACCGGACATCCAGACGGCCCTTGATCAGTGGTTCGACACGGCGATTGACGACATGCAGGCCGGCCTTGACCGGGCCGGGCGGTTTGACCCCAGCAGCCGCCGGGTGCGCTGCGCCCTGGCCTCCGGGGAGCTGGACTTCCTTTCGCGGCGCCGAATGCGGCTCGGCTGGACCGTGGACCGCGAAATCTCGCTGGATTTGATGGGTGAGAACTGGTACTTCCTGCTCGCTGATTGAGCAGGAAGCACCAGTTGCCCGGAGGGGTCAGTCGGTCTTCTGCTCCGCCGGCTGGCGGGTGGTGAACGGCAGCACCAGCCGGGACGGATGGGCCGCGTCGCGGTAGATCTTGTGGGTGACGGGCCGGCCCACCGGCAGGTGGAAAGCGTCCGGCGGCAGCAGCGCGTTGTGCTCGTCCGCCAGGGGCTCGTCGTTCGACAGCTCCACGGTCAGCGTGTGGCCCGGCTTGAACGTGTTCGCGAAGGGGTACAGCCGTAGCACGTATTCCTCGATCGCCCCGGGTTCCACCGGAACCGAGCGGGTGTGCGGGTGGACCGGGCTGCCCTCGGCGCTCCGTTCGTCGAGCTCGCGGTGTGAGGCCTTGAGGTAACCACTTGTAATGAGCTGGCGCTTGCCGTTGGGCGCGTAGTCCCAAAGGCGCAGGATGAAGTTGGTATCCGGCTGGTCAATCTCGGCGAAGATGTGCGCTGCGCCGGTGCCGATCATCGCGGTGTCCTCTTCGAAGGCGGGGGTGGACCAGCTGATGATCTCCACCTTGTCCGTCACCGTCAGCGGCGCCTGGTAGAAACCGTCCGGCGCCGCGTGTTCCGATCCCATCGTCTCCGGCTCGGTCGACAGCTTGCGCCGCGGGCGCAGGTAAAGTGACCTGTACTCGACGTCCTTCGGCGGCCACTGCTCGGCGGTCACGAGCTCGCGGGAACCCTCCACGAAGACGCTAACGGCCGGCTCGTCCATGACGCCGTTGTCGATGCCCTTGATCCAGTAGTCGTACCAGCGGAACATCTTGTCGTGTTCCTCGATGAAGGGGCGCGACTGCATTGGCGGGTACGGGCCGATGTCCAGCTTCTTGGGCCCCTTCAGCTCCTTGAACAGCTCGATCGTGCCGTCCATGGTCCAGCCTCGTCCCTGGTCGATCTGCAGCCACACCGGGATGTCGATGGTCGGGGCCAGGGTGATGGGATTGCGCTCCTCGTACCAGTCTCCGTCCAGCTCGTTCATGACGATGTCGAACCAGGCTTCGTGGTTCTTCGGGTAGTGCAGGACATGGACCAGGTTCGGCCAGGCGGCGACGTCCGGATCCTCAAGACGCTTGGCGACGAGCTCCTTTAGCTCCCCGGGGGAGTACTTCTCGATCATGCGGGACTTGACGTTATCGGTGAACGCCCAGCCGGAATCACCGCCGCGGCCCTCCCGGGCGGCACGCGGCATGAACCACATGATGCCGCCGTGGTAGGTGGTCTCGTAGAAGTCGTAATGTCCGCCGGAGACAAAGATCGCCTTCAGGTGCGGCGGCCGCTCGGCCGCGGCCAGCACCTGCATGGACCCGAAGTAGGAGATGCCCACCATGCCGACGTTGCCGTCGCACCATGGCTGCGCTGCGACCCACTCGATGAAGTCGTACGCGTCCTGGCCAAGTGAGACACCGCCGGCGTTGTAGTTGCCGATGTGCTCGCCGCCGGAGTGGCCGGAGCCGCGCAGGTCGCCGATGACGTGGACGTAGTCCTCCTTGACGATGCGGGCAATGTCGCCGGCTTCGATGCAGCCGTCCCACATCGGGCTGGGGCGCCGCTGCGGCGGGGTGGTCAAGGCGAGGGCCTGCAGTTCCTTGCCGTAGGGGCTCAAGGCCACCAGTGCGGGCCGCGGCTTATCCTCCTGGCCCTGGTACGCGTCGGCGGCGAGTTCGACGCCGTCCCGCATCGGGACCCGGAGGTCCTTGCGGACGGCGATTTTCTCCCCGCCGGCGTTCAGTAGCTGGAAGTCATCCATGAGTACTTATCTCCTCATCTTCGGTCAAATGGTCGAACGCCGCGCGGTAGCCGTTGAGCGTCGTGAAGAACGGGGACGGCTCCAGGCTGGGGTCTCCCTCGTAGCCAAGGTCCTCGGCCACGGATGCGAAGGGCGAGTACGGCGAGTCTGAATCCCGCAGTCCGGCAGCCAGGCAGCCGCAGGCCGCACTGTTGACACGGGCCTCGATCTCCAGGCTCCCCTGGAGTGCTTCCGCCGCCTGGCCGGCGTCGAGTTGCACGCCGTAGGGTGTGCCGTCCGCGCGCCGGTACGGGTGCCCCAGGTAGAGGTGCTGCGGACGGATCTCATCGCGAAGGTACTGCAGGCTGGCGCGGTAAGCGGCCGGGTCCACGAAGCCGGGGAAACCGTTGGCCGCACCGTGGACCTGCACGGCGTCGCCGACGAAGACGTCGTTTTGCCCGTCGATGACGTATGCCACGGATCCGGGGGTATGGCCGGGAATCGAATGGACGGAGACGGTGACGTCGCCGCCCAGTGAAATGGTCTCGCCGCCGCTCACCACCAGGGTCGGCTCCATCTCGCCCGAGATGACGGCGCTGGTGGCCGCGGCCAGCTTTGCCTCGCCGCCAGAGTCGTGCAGATACTGCGCCCGTCCGGCAAGGTATTCGTCCACATGGGCGCGGCGCGAGCGCAGCATCGGGGCGTCAGCTTCGTGGATGACCACCTGCGCACGCCGTCCGGTGAGCTCCCACAGGGCGTAGGCGCCGCCGATGTGGTCGATGTGCCCGTGCGTCAGCAGAATCCAGCGGACATCCTCAATCCGGCGGCCGATCGCCTCCAGTGCCGGCACCATGCCTTCGGCCGGCGAGGAGGAGATGCCCGTGTCAACGATCGCGGGCTCCGGGGCGTCGATGAAAAAGCTGTAGAGACCGAACCGCCCCCACGGGGAGACCATAGGATGAACAGCGACTGGCGTGGTCATCGGGGGGCCCTCGCGTTCAGGAATTCACCTGTCTCCTCGAATGCCCGGTAGAACTCCGGAATCCAGGAGAAGTTGGCGACAAAGCCGTGGTTGGCGCCCGAATAGCGGCTGACTGACGTTTCCACACCGGCTTCCCTGAGGCGCCGGCCGTAGAGCTCGCCCTCGTCCCGCAGCGGGTCATACTCGGCGGTGACGACCAGGGCCGGCGGCAGTCCGGAGAGGTCCTGGCGCTTGATGGGGGAGACGAGGGGATCCGCGGGATCTGCGCCGCTGTTGAGGTAGAAGGAGTTGAACGGCAGCAGGCCCGCGGTCTCCAGCCCGTACCCTTCAGCGTTCTCCCGCAGCGACGCGTAGCGTTCGACGTCGAAGTCCAGGTCCAGCGACGGGTAGAACAGGACCTGGTGGGTGAGCGCCGTGAACCCGTCGTCATGGCCCCGTGCGGCGACGGCGGCGACGAAGTTGCCGCCCGAGCTGTCGCCCGCAATGGCGAGGTTCTTCCCGTCCCAGCCAAGGCTGGCACCCTGCTCCGCGGCCCAGCGGACCACGCCGTAGCAGTCGTCAAGGCCGGCCGGGAACGCGGCCTCGGGAGCCAGCCGGTAGCCGACGGAGATGACCTTGTGGCCGGTTTCCTTGGCGAGGGCCCGCGCGACGTGGTCGTGCGTGTCAAGGCTGCCCAGGAAGAAGGCGCCGCCGTGGAAGTACACCAGCAGGCCATAGGCGTCGGCCTCGGACGGCGTGTAGATCCGGACGGGAACCTCGCCAAACGGCGTCACAGCCGTCGCGTCCTCGACGGCGTGCAGCGGCAGCCGGTCCGCCGGCGGTGGGACCTGTGCGGCCTCGCCGGCGCGCATGACGCCGGGGTCCAGGGGGGAACCGTCGGGTGCCGGCAGGGTGCTGATGATTTTGGCGATTTCGGGGTGAATGGTCATGGCGTTCAGGCCTTCGCCGGTGCTGCTGCGCGGGCGGCGGGCTTCTGGGATGCGGGTTTCTGGCCGGGGAAGACGTCATTGACCTCTTCCTCGCTCCACCCCTGGCGGGAGATGCGCTGCAGCTCATCTGTCACCGGCTTGCGCGTCGCCTGGAACAGGGCCAGCGCCTCCTTGACCGAGCTGGCCTGGGCGAGGGCGTCGGCCAGCGCTCCGGCGTCCTCGATGGCAGAGTTCGCACCCTGGCCCTGGTGGTGCAGCATGGAGTGGGCCGCATCGCCCATGAGGACAACCGAGTCGGTGTGCCAGGTGTCAACCGGGTCGATGTCGTAGACCGCGCGGATGTTGACGGCGTCCATGTCCAGGCCGCGGGCGATCGCCACGATCCGCTCGTCGAATCCTTCTACCGTCTTCAGGAGTTCTTCCTTCGTGATCGCAGGTGCCCAGGTTCCGTCCGGGTTCAGGGCGGTGATATCGAAGGACATCTGGTTGCGCTGGCGCAGCGGCAGCAGGTAGACCTTGGTGCCCTTGCCGATGTACATCCGGAGGTTGTCGTCGACCACCAGGCCGTGGGAGTCGTCGGCGGAGATCACCACCCGGTAGGCGTGCTCGCCGGAGAACACCGGGCCCTTGTCGCTGAAGAGATGCTCGCGCACCGCCGACTTGATGCCGTCGGCGCCGACCACCAGGTCGGCCTCGACCGTCTCACCGTTGGCAAAGGTCAGAACGGAGCGGCCGCCCTTGTCCTCGATGGTTTCCAACCTGTGGCCAAGCTGCACCATGCCTTCGGGAAGCACGCCGAGCAGGGCCTCGATGAAGTCACGGCGGTGGATGAGGTACGTCTGCTTCTCTTCGCCGAACTCCGGCCAGGTGTCCTTCATGATCGGTTCGCCGGTGGCCGTGAGGATTTCGAAGTAGTCGCTCGCCGAGCTCACGTTGGCGATCGCGTCGAAGATCCCCCACTGACGGAACCGGGCCATGGTCGCGGGACGTAGGCCGATGCCGGCGCCGACCTCTCCCATCTGGGGAGCCTGCTCGTAGACTTTGACGTCCGCACCGAGCAGGCTCAGGGCCTTGGCCGCCGCGGCCCCGCCGTAGCCTGCGCCGACGATGGCGATCTTGAGGTTCTTGAGGTCTTCAGCCTTCATGGTTTCATCTCTTTCTTGACTCTTTCGTGGCCCGGGCCATGTCTGGCGGAAACGGGCAAGTTGTGGGGGTCTGTCCGCGGGTCAGGCGTGCAGCGACAGGAAGTCTGCCGGGTTGTCCTCGAGCAGGAGTTTGAGGGTGGCGTCATCGATGCCGGCCGCCCGCATGTCGGGGATCATGTCCTCGAAGATGTAGTTGATGGTGTGGCCCTTCACGCCGGGCCAGCCCAGGGGGCTGCAGTTGGCGTCGGCCGAGACGAGGAGTTTGTCCGCATAGCCCTTGTTAACGAGCTTGACGAAGTGCTCCATCCGTTCGGCGCGCTTGCGTCCCCAAAACGGCGGGTCCGGCAGTTCCAGGTCGTAGCCGAAGGTATCGAAGCCGATCCTGCCGCCCTGCGCGTAGATCCAGTCGTGCGGAGTGATCGGCGCGTTCAGGCCGTCGTCGGCGTGGCCGAACAGCACACGGTCCAGCGCCAGGCCTTCTTCGTTGAAGATGGTCACGGCCGGTTCCGGGTCGATCGCCAGGTGGGTCAGGATCGGCGCGCCGGTGACGACGGCGGCGCGGGCTGCGGCCCGGTAGATGCGCTTGTCCAGGTCCGTCATGCGTCCGCCGCGGCTCACGCCGACCTTGATGACGCCGGCCTTGGCGCCGGTGTTGCCGATGCCGACGGTGATCTCGTGGATGAAGACCTTCGCGAGGTAGTCCACCGTGGCGCGGGAGAAGTGCGGCAGGGCGGTGTCGCCGCCGACGAAGCCGGTGCAGGCCACGATGTGCACGCCCGTCTTCCGGGCCAGGGACTTGTAGTAGTCCACGTCGCGGCCGTTGCAGATGCCTGTGGCGTCCACGAAGGTGCCGCCGCCGTATTCGCGGAATTTGCGCAGCTTGGGCACGGTTTCCTCGTAGGCCTGTTCCGGCGACTTCCACCACTTGGTGTCCAGTTCGGAGCCGGGCATCCCGTAGCCGATATGTTCGTGGACCGCCACGATTTCCAGTTCTTCGGCCGGGATGGTTCCCAGCACTGTGTTGACCTTGGTCATGCGTTCACCTCAGGGGTTCGAAAGGTTGTTGTCTTGGAGCGGAAGCGTGCTTAGCGGACGGTCAGCAGCGTGCGCGGGTTGTCCACGAGGATCCGCTGGGCGTCTTCTTCGCTCAGGCCGCGGGACTTGAGGAACGGCACGAACGTGGTCAGGACGTGGCTGTAGGGCAGGTTGTAGTCCGGCAGGCCTTTGGCCACGCCGATGGAGTTGCCCGAAAGGATGATCTTGTCCGCGTGGCCGGCCTGGAGGAGCTCGAGGACCAGTTCGGCGCGCTCGTGGTCGGTGAGGTAGTCCGCATGGTCGTTCAGGCCCACGTGGTCGAGGCCGACGAAGGCTCCGCGGCCGGCGACCTCGATGGCGGCACCTTTTGCGTCACTGCGGTCCAGGTCGCCGACGAGCACCCGGTCGGCCGCGATCTGTTCGTCCAGGACAATGTCCAGGTCGCGCAAGGCATCGGCGCCAAAACGGATGGAGGCCGGGACGCCGGTGTTCTTGGCGGCGCGGGCGGCGCCTCGGAACAGGCTCTCCTCGGTCGGGGTCATGCCGGCGCGGTCTGCGACGGTGGCGACGATTCCGGCGGCGGCGCGACGCTCAATGCGGGGCACCACCATCCCCTCGGTGACCTCGTTGCCGAAGAGTTCGGCGAACTTCTCGGCCGGCCACGGAGTGGGCGGGCTGGTCTGCGGGGTCAGGAAGTACCCGCCGAGTTCTTCCTCCGGGCCCAGGCCCGTGGAGGCGATGATGTGGACACCGGTGGAGCGGGACAGTGCCTCGTAGAGCTTGAGGTCGCGGCCGTGGAACATGCCGGTGCTATCGACGATGGTGCTGCCGCCGTGGTTGCGGAAGTCGGCTAGCTTGCCGGCAAGGACCTCGAAGATCTCGGCCCGGTCCATGGAGATGTCCGGGGCGTACTGCGCGCCGGGGAGTACCGACAACAAGGCCTCATGGACCGCGACAACGCCCAGTTCGGAAGCAGGGACGGGACCCAGGACCGTGTTCACGGTTAGCCCGGCGGTGGCGGCAATCGCCTCGCCGGAGCCGGGGGGTGGGGGGTAACTCACGTGGCTTCTCCCTTGAAGTTATGGGTGCTGAGTGCAGGAGCGCCGCGGAGTCTGGCCAGGCCGTCGCTCCGTTGCGGTGTAGCCAGCATCACACAATGCTTTACACCGTGTCAAGGAAATAGTCGGAGCGTACGTCGAGCCGAAATTGGAATCGAAGCGTTTATGAAGCCAACGTTGCGTATGTCCTCTTGACAGTCTGTAAAGTTTGACTCCAAACTGTGGTGAACGCCACACCCACTCTTGAAACAAAGGAGTTTCATCGATGAGTCAGACCCCCTCGCTATCGAGCCGCGGCTCGGTACGGGCCACTTTCGTCGCCGCCTACAGTGCGGTCGCGCTGGCCCAAATCACCAATGCCCTGCCGGGCGCCCTCAACGGCACCTTCGCCGTGGAATTCCATACCTCGGGCGCAGGGCTGACCTGGATTGCCGGTATGTTCATGATGGGCATCGTGGTGTTTGAACTCAGCTGGGGGCTCCTGGGCGACATGTTCGGGCGCAGGAAGCTTCTGTACGCGGGCGCTGTGGTCAGCGTCGCAGGCTCCGTCCTGGCGGCACTGGCGTCCACCACCGAGATGATGATCGCGGCGCAGGCGGTCGGCGGCATCGGGGCCGGAATTCTGTTCCCCATTTCGCTGTCCATGATCGCGGCGATCACCCCGGACCACCGCGCCCGGGCGAAGGTCATCGCCACCTGGGCCGGGTTCCTCTCCCTGGGGGCGGTCATTTCTCCCATGCTGGCAGGCCTGACGGCTGCGGCCTTCACCGTTCCGGGTGCCGCGGCAGGCGCGCCCAACGTCTTTAGCGGTTGGCGCGTTGCCTACTTCATCGCCGCCGCGATCGCCGTCGCCGTCCTCCTCGTGGCGGTCCGGGCGAAGGATTCCGCAGCCGCCGAGGGACGCAGGCTGGACCTGCCCGGACAGGTGACGCTCGCGCTCGGCCTGATCGCGGTCCTCTTCGCCACCGTGCAGGCTGTCGACGCCGGCTTCGGCAGCGCCGAGGTGATCGCCAGCTACGTGGCCGGCGGCCTCCTCCTGGTCGCTTTCGTCGTCATCGAAATGCGCACCAGCCAGCCGCTCATCCACCTGACGCTGTTCCGGAACAGCGCCTATTCCATCACCGGCATTGTTGCGGTAACCGGCATGTTCGCCTTCCTCGCGGTCTGCTACAGCACCAGCGTCGCGGTCGGCGGGCTCGCCCTCGCCGAAGCCTGGAAGGTCGGCGTGTTGTTCGTCTTCATCCAGGGGCCGGCCTTCGCGTTCATACCGGTGGTGGGCTGGTTGATCCACCATGTGGCCCCGCGCTGGGTGCTCACGGCGGGCTTCGCCTTCATGGCTGTCTCGGCCTTCTGGCTCTCGACATTCGCACTGGGCACGCCGGAGGCCTTCGGCGGAACTCCCTGGACGGCGTTCATTACCCCGCTCCTGCTGTTGGGTATCGGGTTCGCGCTCACGGTCGGCTCCATCACCGCCGTTGCCATCAACACCGTCCAGCCGCAGCACATCGGCATGGCCTCTGCCACGACCAACCTCTTGCGCGACCTCGGTTTCGCCCTCGGCCCCGTCATCGGCTCAGCCATCGCGTTCGGAGTCGGAGCCACCGTCTTCGCCGGGCCCCTCGCCGGCATCCTCGGCGGAGCAGGGCTGCCCGCCGACGCCGTGGCCGGGCTGTCGAACGTGCCACCGCTGGGTTACCTTTCAGGCTGGGAAGGCGTCATCGCGCAGTTCTCCGGCCAGGCAGCCGCCAGCGGCGCACCGGCCGAGGCGGTCGACGCCATGGTCAGGGCCCTCACCTCCGCCAAGCCGCAGATCCAGGGCGTGGCGGGGACGTCCTTGGGCCAGGGCTTCCAGACCGTCTACCTTGCCGCGGGCCTCGCTGCGGCCCTCTCCGCTGTTCTTACCCTATTCATCTCCGCACGATCCTCGGCGCCCACGACCGACGACATCGCGGAGACTACCGAAGCCAACGCCGAGGCGATTGTCTAGGCTGACGGCCCTCCCTTCACCGACCCATCATCCGCAAGGAGAACACCGTGACTGCACCCACCGAATCCACCATCGATATCTGGGATGACGACATCCTGGTCGACCCCTACCCGACGTATGCCGCGCTGCGCGAGCAGGCCGGCGTGGTCCACCTGCCCAAGAACGACCTGTACGTTCTGACCCGCTACGACATCATCCGCGAAGCGCTGGGCGATCCCGCGACGTTTTCGTCCGCCAGCATCGGCTTCAACCCGATGGTTAACGAGGCGCTTCAGGGCACCTCGCTTGCCTCGGACCCGCCCGTCCACACCCAGCTCCGCGCCACGCTGTCACAGAACCTCACCCCCCGCGCACTGCGCGGCCTGAAAGTCGTCATCGACGAAAAGGCGGACAAGCTCGTCGCGGAACTCGCCGGCAGCGGCAGCTTCGAGGCCATCGATGCGCTGGCCCGGGCGTTCCCGATCGAAATCGTTGCCGACCTCATTGGCTTCAGCGGCCACGTCAAGGACAACATGCTGCGCTGGGGGCAGGCCGCAATGCAGGTCATCGGCCCGCTGAACCAGCGCACCCAGGAGAGCTTCCCGATCGCCGGCGAGCTCTACGGCTGGTGCTCGTCGGTCACCGCCGAGGACCTCACGCCCGGCTCCATCGGCCGCGGAATCTTCGACGCCGAGACCCGCGGGGACATCCCGCAAGGCTCTGCGGGGCACATCATCCACCAGTACCTGGGGGCGGGCGTCGACACGACCATCGCATCCATCGGCAATATCATTGCGTTGTTCGGCCACCACCCCGAACAGTTCGACCTGGTCCGGGAGAACCCGGACCTTGTTCCGGCAGCCTTCGCCGAAGTGCTGCGCTATTGGGCACCGGTCCACATCTGGGGCCGCAAGGCAACCCGGGACGTGGAAATCGACGGAGTCACCATTCCTGCGGGCGCCCAGATGGGCATCCTCTTTGGCGCCGGAAACAGGGACCCGCGGCATTATGAGAACCCGGACGTCTTCGACGTCATGCGCAACCCGGTGGATCATCTCTCCTTCGGCTACGGACCTCACGGGTGCGCCGGCCAGGGCCTGGCGAGACTTGAAGCACATGCGATCATCGAGGCACTTGCCCGCAGGGTGAAATCCCTGACGGTCTCCGAGGAGGTCCGGGAGCCAAGCAACATCACCCGGAGCTTCGAACTGCTCCAGGTCGAAAAGGTGGTGGCAGCATGAGGATCGAACTGGACCGGCCGCGCTGCGAAGGACACGGCCTGTGCGAGGAAGCCGCACCGAAGCTGATGCACCTCGATGACGACGGCGAACTGGTGATCGACGTCGCTGAGGTGGACGGGGCCGAGCTCGACGCCGCCAAAGCAGCGGTGCGGGTCTGCCCGGTTGCCGCACTGCGACTGGCCGCGGCCTGATGATGCGCAGGATCGTCGTGGTTGGCAACGGCATTGCTGGGCTGACGGCCTGCGACTCGCTGCGCTCGGCCGGCTTCGACGGTGAACTCACTGTCGTTGGCGCCGAACGCCACCATCCCTACAGTCGCCCGGCCCTGTCCAAAGCGCTCCTGCACGGTGTCGATGGGAAGAGTGCCGATGGGAAGAGTGTTGATGGCACGAGCGGTGATGCGCTCCACGCGCACGAGCTGCCCGCGCCGACCCACGAAGCAACCGAGCTGCTCGGCGAGAGCGCCACTAGCCTGGACGTCGACGCCCGGCTGGTCCGCCTGGACGGGGGCGGTGAGCTGCCGTATGACGGCCTCGTCATCGCCTCCGGCTCCCGGGCGAAGCGCCTCGCCGCCGGGTACGGAGCTGCAGGGCCGGACCAGGACGGCCCCCTCCGCGAGTTCACCCTGCGCACCATCGAGGACGCGGTCTTGCTCAAGGAGCGTGTCGCCTCGCGCCCTTCGGTCATCGTGATCGGCGGCGGACCGCTCGGCATGGAGGTCGCGTCCGGTTGCCTGCACATGGGCTGCGAGGTCACCCTCGTCTCAGATGTCAGGCCGCTGTCGCGCCAGCTCGGCGACCATCTGTCCGGCATTTTCACCTCCGCCGCCATCCTGGGCGGCCTGCGGTTGATCCGCGGCGGGAAGGCCCGTCTGGTCGATCACGGTGACGGGGCAACGGTTGTCCTGGCCGACGGCACGGAACTCGAAGCGGATCTCGTGGTGACCGCCGTCGGCGATGAGCCGAACATTGACTGGCTGGCCGGCTCAGGTCTGCTCAGCGAGGGGTCGCTGCGCGTGGACTCGCGCGGCCGGCTGCGGCCGGAGATCGTCGCCGCCGGCGACGTGGCCTTCTTCCCCACCCTTCGCGGCGTGCAGCGGGTTCCCCTATGGACGAGTGCGATCGACCAGGCCAAGGTCGCCGCCGTCGGCCTGCTGCAGGGCGACGGCGCACCCGAGTTCAACTTCCAGCCGTATTTCTGGACGGAAGGCTTCGGACTGTCGCTCAAGGCGGTCGGTTTCACGCCGGTTGTGGGCGCACCCGGTTATAGTGAGCCCGGCCGGGAGGACGGGTCGGCGCTCCTGCGCTGGGACAACCCGGACGGTTCGGGGACCGCTGCCGCGATCAATTACCGGATCCCGATGCCCAAACTGCGCCGGCTGGCCGACGCCGGTCCGGCCGCGCTCCGCCCGGCGGCGTCTGCCCGGGTTTGATCCCACACCAGCGTTAGGATTGATCCATGTCGTCGTTGCGGGAAGCCCAGAAGAAGCTCACTCGCGACATGATCGTGGAACGGGCGCTTGAGCTCTTCACCGAAAAGGGCTACGCCGCGACCACCATCGACGAGATCGCGGCGGCGGCCGGCACCACCAGGGTGACCTTTTACGCCTACTACCCCTCACGGGCCGATTTGATGCGGGACTTCATGGCGCGAGTCAACGCGGTGCTGGACCGTGCCGACGGACCGGAGAGCGGTTCCACCGCGGCCGACCTGGTTGACGTGGTGCGTGCAGGCGAATTGCCGGGGATCCTGGCCTGGCTCGAGTCGAGGGCGGCGCTCTGGCCGGTTTTCCGGCCCTACCTGGACGTCCTCGACGAGGCCGCCGCCGTCGACCGTGACGTACGCGCGATGGTTGAGGGGTGGCACGAGGAGGTCATTTCCGACCTGGTCCGCGGAATGGAGCTGGCCGGGCGTTTCCGGGAGGAGACGCGCCACATCCGCGGGACCCTCGCCTTCACGTCCCTGGACTACGTTGCCACCCTCTGGACGCGACGCAAGTTGGAACCCAACCGCGACCACGCACTGGAGGTACTGGCCGACAACTGGTACCACCTGCTCTGCGACGAAGGCTGAAGCAGAACCTCGCCCTGTTCGGCGTGGCCAAGGATGACTCCGGTGTGGCCGGTGCTGCGGTCCGGAGGCACTTTGACGCGGACACGCCGCGAACCAGGGCGCCGGCGTCGAACAGTGCCCCCAAAGTGCCCCCGGACGGAGGCACCCGAGCACGAAAGCGGTAGGCCCCGTCGCCGAGGGGGCCCACCGCTTTTATGGCCGCTTAGCCGGTGCTCAAATCCATTTGGGTGCGGGCGGGACTTGGCGGAGGGCTGCGCCATCCTGGTCTGCAGCGGTGACGCCGCCGTTGCCGCGGCCGGCGGCCCATTCGACGACGGCGGCCAGGGGTCCGGAGACGACGGTGGGGGTCGCCGACGTCGTGTCCCCGAACGTGATGCCGCGGTCCGTGACGTTGACCAGCAGGCCCGCATCCGTGCCGCGGGTGTGCCAGGCTCCGGTGATGTCCGCCAGCAGCCTTTCCAGGACGGGTACCGGGATGTCCCGGAAGACGGCCCCGTTGTCCAGGTCCACGGCGTGGATCCAGACTTCGCGGCTGCGCATCCAGACCGTTTCCGTGGCCGGCACTTCCCGGCCCTGGATGGTGCGGACTGTGTGGTGCCAAGCCTCCTCCGGGAGGTCCCGCCATTCGACGTTCAGGTGCACGGCGGAGTGGTCGAAGAGGTGCCGCAGCGCGATCGGGGACAGGGTGGCGCCGAAGTCGATCTCGTGGTCCCGGACCGCGGTGGAGGCATACATTGGGGTCTCGACGCCGGTGGCGGCCCACTCGATGAGCCGGGCGATGGCGCGGGCGTTGTAGCCGATGTGCGCGGTGATGTGGCGGCGGGTCCAGCCCGGCAGCAGCGAGTCGCCGTCGAGCTCCGCGTCACTAAGCTCGTTAAGCTTGCGGGCGAAGAACGCCGTGCCCCGCCGCGCCTGCAGCAAGGCCGCCAGCAGCTCCGGGTCGCTCGTCTGGTCGTGGCGGGCGACCATCAGGCTTCCTTGACCACGCGGTTTTTCAGCTGTCCCAGTCCCTCGATGGTGGTGACCAGGAGCTGGCCCTCCTGCAGGTAACGCTTCGGGTCCTGGGCATGGCCCACACCGCCCGGGGTGCCGGTAGCGATCACGTCGCCGGGGTTCAGCGTGATGATGGTGGAGATGTAGGAGACCAGGAACTCCGGGGTGAAGACCAGGTCGCCGGTCGGGGTGCTCTGCTGGATGTCGCCGTCGACTGCGGAGGTCATCAGCGGTCCGGCGGTGAATTCATCCGGGGTGACCAGGGCCGGGCCGAACGGGGTGGACTTTTCCCAGGTCTTGCCCTGCAGCCACTGGATGGTGCGGAACTGGTAGTCGCGCATGGACACGTCGTTCAGCACGGCGTAGCCGGCGATGTGGTCCGGGGCGTCGGCCTCGCTGATCCGGCGGCCCTTCTTGCCGATCACGACGGCGAGTTCGGCTTCCCAGTCGACGGTGTCGGATTCCTGCGGGAGGGCCAGGTCATCGTTCGGGCCGATCAGGGACTCGGCGTATTTGGCGAACAGGGTGGGGAACTCGGGGACTTCCCGGCCCATTTCCTTGATGTGGTTGCGGTAATTGTGGCCCACGCAGATGATCTTGCCGGGGGAGGGGACGACGGCGTCGAGGTCGGCGCCCTCGAGCGGGTGAGTGGCGCCGCGGGCAGCTTTAGCCGTGGCCTCCCAGCCGGCATCCTTCAGCAGCTCTCCGACGTTGGCGAAGCCGTCGATCTCGGTCAGGGTGTCGCCGTCCTGGCGGACAGCCACGGTGGAAGTGCCGGTGCCGGTGCCGTTTCCGGTACGGAGGGTGAGAAGTCTCATGCGTTCTTGCGTCCTTCGGTGTAGGTGCGGTTGAAGTTCAGTCGTTCGAAAATGGGGGCGTCGCTGAAGCGGAACAGGTCAAACTCCGTTTGGGAGCCAGCCTCGGCCTGCAGGGACCAGGCTGCCCAGGACGGGACCACGAAGAGGTCGCCCTTCTCCAGGGTCCGGGTTTCGCCGCCCAGGACCACGGAGCCGGTCCCTTCGAACACCTGCCAGACGCTGGAGCCGACTTCGCGGACGGTTTCGGTGGTGGCGCCGGCACGCAGGCGGTGGAACTCTGCCCGGATGGTCGGCATCACGTCGCCGCCGGTGGTGGGGTTGGTGTACCGGACCGCGGCGTGGCCCTGGGACACCGTGGCCGGGTGTCCCTCGTCCTCGAGCAGCAGCTGCTCGCGCAGTGCGCGGTCCGTGTATTCCCAGCGGTAGGCCGCGATCGGGGAGCTCGTGGTGTCATCGAGCCCGGAGAGCGGGCGCAGGCCCGGGTGGGCCCAGAGCCGCTCGGAGCGGGAGATGTCCGGGGTGGCCTCGTCGGTGACGCGCTCGGTGCCGAACTCGAAGAACCCGGCGTCGGCATAGTGCACGAACGGGATGTCCAGCCCGTCGATCCAGGCCATCGGCTCATCGGTGTCGTTGTGATGGCCATGGAAATTCCAGCCCGGGGTCAGCAGGAAATCGCCGCGGGACATCCGCACCGGGTCCCCGTTCACGACCGTCCAGACGCCCTCGCCCTCGACCACGAAGCGGAACGCGTTCTGCGAGTGGCGGTGTTCCGGGGCGGTCTCGCGGGCACCGAGGTACTGGATGGCCGCCCACAGCGTCGGGGTCGCATACGGCGTCCCGGCCAGGCCCGGGTTCGCCAGGGCAATGGCGCGGCGTTCGCCGCCGCGGCCCACCGGGACGAGGTCGCCGGCGCGGGCCGCGAGCGGGTACAGATCACTCCACCGCCAGACGTGCGGGACCGCCTTCGGGCTCGGGACCATCGGCATCAGGTCCGCGATCTCGGTCCAGAGCGGGATCAGGTTCTCCCGGTCAAAGTCGCGGTACAGCTCCTGCAGCTGGGCGGCCTCTTCGGGCGTGGGCTCCGGAGCGGTGTGTCCCGCGGCCACTGATTCATGGGTCGTGTTCTCGGCGCTGATGGACACGTGGGCCTCCTCGGTAGGTCGGAAAAGCTTCTTGGCGTAGTTCGACCATACGGAGCCGGCAGTGTGACATCCAGCATATTCTGCTAGTCAGAATTGCTCAGTCCCTGCTCCATCCGGGCTCAGTCCGGCTCGGCCGGATTCGCGGCGATGTCGATCTCCAGTTGCCGGCAGGTTTCCCGCAGGGCGGGGACCAGGCCGGCGTCGAACACCCGGCGGAAGCGGGTCGCGGGCGTGGCGACGCTGAGTGCGCCGACCACGTGCCCGTGCCGGTTGTGCAAGGCCATTCCGAGGGCGCTCACGCCCTCCTCCGTGCCTTCGAAGTTGGCCGCGAAGCCGTTGCCGCGGATGGACTCGAGCTCGCGCAGGAACGCCGGATACTCGCCGTCCGGGATAGTGTCGCCGCCAATTTCGGCATTGTGGCTGCGGAACAGCTGGTCGATCATGTGGGGTTCCAGTTCGGCGAGCATGGCCTTGCCGCCGGACGTCCGGCTGGCGGGCATTACCGTCCCCTGCCGGTCGCCCACCCGCAGGACATTGTTCCCTTCCACCGTGGCCAGGAAGCGCACTTTCGTGCCCACCCGCACCATGAGGTTGACAGTCTCGTTCAGTTGCGCGGAGAGCAGCTCCATGTGCGGCTGGGCGAGCGAGCGGAGCATCCTGGTCCAGCTCAGACCCGCCGGGCCGACTCCCATGGCCGGCCCGGGCACATAGCGGCGGGTTTCATCCTGCACGGCGAAGCCCCGGTAGACCAGCATCGCCAGGAGCCGGTGGGCCGTGGAGGGGGCTACGCCGAGCTCCACGGCGGCGTCCTTGAGCCGCAGCGCGCCGCCGTCGCGGAGCAGTTGCAGGAGTTGCAGCGCGTTGTCCACCGCCTCGATGGAATAGGTCGGCCGCTTCTGGACGGGTTTCCGGGTGGACTTGGCTGGCGGGTTGTTCTGCACATCAGAATTGTATTGTTGTTCGCCTGAAATCTCCACGACAGTAGTGGCATGAATCACACACCTTCCGCTGCAGCGCCGGAGCGGCCAACACTGGGCCTTCCGGGCCCCACTTCCGCTGATGGGCCTGCATCACGGTTTTCCAAAGGCTCGGCCGCGGCCGTCCTCGTCTGCTGGCTCTTCGTGGTCTTCGATGGCTACGACCTCATCGTCTACGGCACCGTCCAGTCCTCGCTGATCTCTGAGACCGGCTGGGGCCTGAACAAAGCGACCGCCGGAACGATCGGCTCCATGGCCTTCGTCGGCATGATGCTCGGGGCGATCTTCGCCGGGCGGATGGCCGACTCCTGGGGCCGCCGCCGGACCATCCTGGGCTGTGCCATCGTCTTTTCCGTCTTCACGGTCCTCTGCGCTTTCGCCCCCAGCGCCCCCGTCTTCGGCGCCCTGCGTCTCCTCGCGGGCATCGGTCTCGGCGGCCTGGTGCCCTCGGCCAATGCGCTCGTGGCAGAACTCGTCACGGCCAAATGGCGGTCCACCGTCGCCACGCTGATGATGTCCGGTGTCCCGATTGGCGGATCCCTCGCGGCCCTCATCGGGATCAACCTGATCCCCGCCTTCGGCTGGGAGTCCATGTTCCTGGTCGCGGCGGTTGCCCTGATGGTCGTGGTGCCGCTCGGGGTGAAATACCTTCCGGAGACCCTGGCCCCGGCCAGCGACGCAGGCAGGGACGCCCGTAACGCAGCCGGGCAACGGCCCGCGGTCAACGAGCCGTCCGGCTTCTCGTCCCTGCTCCGCGCCCCGTACCTGGGGGTGAGTGTGCTGTTCGCCGTGGCCACGATCGCCACCCTGTTCGCCTGGTACGGCCTGGGCACCTGGCTGCCGAACCTCATGCAGCTGGCCGGCTACAACCTGGGCTCCGCACTGACCTTCGCCCTGGCCCTCAACCTGGGCGCGGTGGCCGGCTCGGTCATCACAGCCTGGGCGGGAACCCGCTTCGGGCCGATCCCGACGGCGATCGCCGCGGCCGCCGTCGCCGCCGGTGCCCTCGTGGTCCTTGTGTCCGGGCCGCCCGTCGGCGTCGTCTACGTCATGCTGGTCCTCGCCGGCGTCGGCACCCACGGCACGCAGTGCCTCATTATCGCCGCCGTCGCGAGCCACTATCCCGGACACCTGCGCGGCACGGCGCTGGGCTGGGCGCTGGGCACGGGCCGCATCGGCGCCGTCGCCGCACCCCAGATCGGTGGCCTCCTGCTGGCCGCCGGACTGGGCGTCAATTCCAATTTCCTAGCCTTCGCCGCTGCAGCCGCCATCGCCGCGGTCCTGCTGGCCGCCGTCGGCCTCAAACTCAACTCCAAACTCTCAACGTCAACCTCATCAACAGGAGCTAGCAATGTCTAAGCACGTCCCGTCCACCAGTTTCCTGTCCACCGACGGTCTGTCCACCGACGTCCTGGTCATCGGCGGGGGAATGGCCGGACTGGCCGGAGCCCTCGCGCTGCGTGAAAACGGCGCCAACGTCACCCTGGTGGAGCGGGCCCCCGAATTCGGCGAGGTCGGCGCCGGGCTGCAGATGGCCCCCAACGCCTCCCGCGTCCTGAAGCGCTGGGGCCTGCTGGAAAAGGCGCTGGAAATCGGTGTCCAGCCCAAGCACCTCGTGTTCCGCGACGCCGTCACCGGCGAGGAGCTCACCCGCCAGACCCTAGGCGGGGAGTTCGCGGAGCGCTACGGCGCACCCTACGTCGTGATCCACCGCAGCGACCTGCACCGGGTCCTGCTCGAAGGCTGCGAAGCCGCCGGCGTCAAGCTCGTCAACGACGTCATGGTCGAGAACGTTGAAACCGTCAACGGCCGCGGCGTCGCCCACACCGCAGCGGGCGTGGACTTCGAGGCAGACGTCGTGATCGGCGCCGACGGGCTCCGGTCCACCCTGCGCCCGCTCGTGACCAGCGACGAGCCCGTCTCCTCGGCATACGTCGCCTACCGCGGCACGGTCCCGATCACCGAAAACACCCCCAAAGCCGACCTCGAAGACGTCATTGTCTACCTCGGCCCGGACTGCCACCTGGTGCAGTACCCGCTGCGCAAGGGCAAGCTGCTGAACACCGTGGCCGTCTTCAAGTCGCCCTCCTTCGAGCGCGGCGAAGAACAGTACGGGGGAGTGGACGAGCTCGAGGCTGCGTACAAGGACTGCGTCCCTGCCGTCCAGGAGGCGCTGAAGAACCTGGCCACCGGCATCCGCTGGCCCATGTACGACCGTGACCCGATCGAAAACTGGGTCGCCGGCCGGATGGTGCTGATGGGCGACGCCGCGCACCCGATGCTCCAGTACCTCGCCCAAGGCGCCTGCCAGGCGCTCGAGGACGCGGCCGCGCTGCAGGACGCCACCGTGGGCACGGTCTTCACCGATCACGGCGTGAACCCTGAAGCCTGGGACGGTGCGATCAAGGAGTTCAACAGCATCCGCGCCGCCCGCACCGCCCGGGTCCAGCGCACCGCCCGCGTCTGGGGCGAATCCTGGCACGTCTCCGGCCTGGCCCGGACGCTGCGCAACCTGCTCTTCAAGAGTCGGAAGGACAACGATTTCCAGTACAACGACTGGCTGTACGGCCAGGACGGCGACGGCGTGCCGGCAGTCCGCGAGGCCCAGTCCATTCTCGCGGAGCGGATGTCCGCCTGACCTGCCCCAGCACTCGGGGTCCCGTCATCGGATGACTCGTCACGCGCCGCGGGCCGGCTCCCCAGGGAGCCGGCCCGCGGCGCGTACCGGCGGGCGTGAACGCCGTTCCGCTGGCGGCGGACCTCCTAGACCAGCGGCCACGGGTACCGCATGCCGGTTCGGTCAACCGGCAGCACCGTCTCGTGCAGCAAACGCCGCACCCGGCGCTGCAGGGCGGTGACCTCGCCGCCGTCGAGGAGCTCCGCCACGTCTGGCGGCACGGCCTCCGCGAGCGGAGCGATGTCCCGCAGGAGGGCATCGGGGATGGGGTCACCGGCGAAGTCCCAGATCACGGTGCGCAGCTTAAAGCCTGCCGAGAAGCACAGCCCGTGGTCGATGCCCCAGACCCGTCCGTCGTGGCCGCGCAGCACGTGGCCGCTCTTGCGGTCGGTGTTGTTGGCGATGTAGTCGAACAGGGCGATCCGGGCCAGGTCCCGGTGGACCTCCGGGGCGTCCTCATAGAGGGTGAAATAGTGCTCACTGAAGTCGCACTCGATGAACCACTGCAGCGAGCCGACCCCCAACGGCGCCTCCTCGCGGATCACCGTCGGCGGCACGAGCCCCCACGCCAGGGACTCGCTGAGCAGGTAGGCTGCACGTTCCCGGCGGTAGAGCCCGGGCGCGAAATCGGACAGCGGCCGCTCCCCGGCCTCCGGCTTGTAGACCGCATAGGCTGCGTCGTCGCCGCGGGAGACCTGGACCAGGAACGTCTCGTTGCTGCTGCGAGGGAGTCGGCCGAGCAGCTCGACGCGGCCCTCGGCGAGCAGCGTCAGCTCCCTGCCGGACACAGTCTGGCACCTTTCGCCGAAGGTCCCAACACACTCAGCGGCAACCTCACGGCGCCCACAGCCCACTGAGAGGCTCCGACGTCGAATTCACCGTGAGCACGGTGGGTGCGTGGTCTTCCACAACCGAGATGGCCGACACCGAACCCGGGCTGATGACGATCCGCTGGAAAAGATCCAGAGGCGTGCCCAGGGCGTGGGCGACGGCGGCCTTGATGGGATCGGCGTGGGAGAAGCACACGAGAACGCCGCCGCCGCGGGCGGTGCACAGGACCTCCAGCGCCCCGACGATCCGCGCCTGCATCTCCGTGAAGCTCTCGCCGTTCGGAAAACGGAATTCGGACGGGCTGTGCTGGACGGTGTGCCACTGGGGCAGGGCTGCCAGGTCGGCGATCGCGGCGCCGGTCCAGTCGCCGAAGTCGCATTCGAGCAGGCCGTCGTCGTGGATTACGTCCAGTCCCGTACGCTCCGCCGTCGGCTCCGCTGTCTCGCGGGCGCGCTCCAGCGGCGACGAATAAATGGCGCTGACCGACAGGCCCGTAAGCCGTTCCGCGACCCGTTCTGCCTGGGCCCGGCCCCGATCGGAAAGATGCAGCCCCGCGGCCCGCCCCGGCAGCACCGTGCCCGTCGTCGGCGTTTCCCCGTGGCGCACCAGAAGCAGGAGCGTGCCCTGTTGTGGGGGCTCCGATGAAGGTCCAGGCATTGCTGCAGTCATCAGGATCTAAGCGTAGCGGCAGGGGCCCCGCCCGAGCTTGCGAGGGATGGGGGAGCCGCGGAGCGGTAGCGGCAGGGGCCCCGCCCGAGCTTGCGAGGGGTGGGGAGCCGCGGAGCGGTAGCGGCAGGGGCCCCGCCCGAGCTTGCGAGCGATGGAGAAAGCCGCGGAGCGCTAGGGGGTGCCATGGCCGGGCGCGAGGACTACCTTAGAGGGGTGAGTGATCGCCCCGAAATCTTCACTGTTGGTGAACTGCGTGCCTCCGGCCACGTTCACAAGGACCTGCGCCGCGAAATCCGCGACAACCTGCTCGCCGCGCTTGCTGCCGGCCGCGATCCCTGGCCCGGGATGTACGGCTTCAGCCGGACCGTCCTGCCCCAGCTCGAGCGGGCCCTGCTCGCCGGGCACGACGTCGTCCTGCTCGGCGAACGGGGACAGGGCAAGACCCGGCTCCTCCGCACCCTGGCCGGGCTGCTGGACGAGTGGTCGCCCGTGATCGAGGAATCGGAACTGAACGAACACCCGTACGAACCGATCACGGAGCACTCCCGAGCCCGGGCCCTCACCGAGGGGGACCGGCTGCGGGTGGCGTGGCGCCACCGCTCGGAACGGTACGTCGAAAAGCTCGCGACGCCGGACACCTCCGTCGCCGACCTGATTGGCGACGTTGACCCGATGCGGGTGGCCGAGGGCCGCCGGCTAGGGGACCCGGAAACCATCCACTACGGCCTGGTCCCGCGCTCCAACCGAGGAATCATCGCCATCAACGAGCTGCCCGACCTCGCCGAGCGGATCCAGGTCTCGATGCTCAACGTGATGGAGGAACGCGACATCCAGATCCGCGGCTACGTGCTCCGACTGCCGCTCGACGTCCTCGTCGTCGCGTCCGCCAACCCGGAGGACTACACAAACCGCGGACGGATCATCACGCCGCTGAGGGACCGCTTCGGTGCCGAGATCCGCACCCATTACCCGATTGAACTCGACGACGAGGTCGCGGTTATCCGGCAGGAGGGGCAGCTGGTGGCGGGCGTCCCGCCCGTCATCCTCGAGATCCTGGCCCGCTACACCCGAGCGCTGCGGCAGTCCCCGGCGATCAACCAGACCTCCGGGGTCTCCGCGCGGTTCGCCATTGCGGGCGCCGAAACCGTCGCGGCGGCGGCGCTGCGCCGCGCCAGCGTGCGCGGAGAGGACGAGGCCGTCGCCCGGATCATCGACCTGGAGGCGGCCGTGGAGGTTCTCGGCGGGAAGATTGAGTTCGAGTCCGGCGAGGAAGGACGGGAGCAGGACATCCTGGAGCACCTCCTGCGCATGGCCACCGCGGAAGCGGTGCGGGCGCACTTCCAAGGCATCGACATGGGTCCGCTCGTGGCCGCACTCGACGGTCACTCCACCGTGACCACCGGGGAACTGGTCACGGCGCGCGAATTCCTCCAAAACCTCCCGCCCCTCAACGGATCAAGCCTCTACGAGGAAATCAGTGTGCGCCTGGGCGCCACGAACGACGGGCAGCGCGCCGCCGCCGTCGAACTGGCGCTGGAAGGTCTATACCTCGCCCGGCGGATCTCCAAGGAGTCCGACGACGAGGAAACGATCTACGGCTAGTGACATCAATGGCTGAGTAGTTCTGCGGCCAGGTGGTGGTTCTACGACTGAGTACAGGAGGGCCAATGAGCGTTCACAACCGGTCCAGGTATGGCCGGTACCGGGGAGGGCCCGATCCGCTTGCGCCGCCGGTGGACCTGGCGGAGGCGCTCGCCGCGATCGCAGAGGACGTCATGACCGGTTATTCACCCCGGCGCGCCCTGCAGGAGTTCCTGCGCCGCGGCGGCCGCAGCCATGAAGGGCTCGACGACCTCGCCGGCCGCGTTCAACAGCGCCGCAGTGAACTGCTGAGCCGGCACCGGCTGGACGGCACCCTCACGGAGGTCCAGAAGCTACTCGACACCGCGGTGCTGGAGGAGCGCAAGCAACTCGCCCGCGACGTCTCGATGGACAACACCGACCGCGCCATCCGGGAGATGCAGCTGCAGAACCTGCCCCGTTCTACGGCAGCCGCGGTCAATGAACTCGCCTCCTATGACTGGCAGTCCAGCACCGCCCGGGAAGCCTACGACCGGATCAAGGACCTGCTGGGCCGGGAGGTCCTGGACCAGAGGTTCGCCGGGATGAAACAGGCGCTCGAGAACGCCACGGAGGAGGACCGCGCGGCCGTGAGCGAGATGCTGGGTGATCTCAACGAGCTCCTCGGCAAACACCGGCGCGGCGAGGACACCGACGCGGACTTCCAGGAGTTCATGGCCCGGCACGGCGCCTTTTTTCCAGAGAATCCGCAATCTGTCGAGGAGCTGGTGGACGCGCTTGCCCAGCGCGCGGCCGCCGCCCAGCGGCTCCTGCAATCCATGTCCCCCGAGCAGCGCGATGAACTGATGCGGCTCTCCGCCCAGGCGTTCGGTTCGCCGGAACTCATGGCCCAGCTCGGCCAACTCGATGACAGCCTGCGTGCCCTGCGCCCCGGCGAGGACTGGACGGGGTCCGAACGCTTCGAGGGTGAGGAGGGACTCGGGCTAGGCGATGGCACCGGCGTGCTCCAAGACCTCGCCGAACTCGACGAACTGGCCGAACAGCTCTCCCAGGCCTATAACGGCTCAAGCCTCGATGACCTGGATCTGGACGCCCTGGCGCGCCAGCTCGGGCGGAATGCCTCAGTGACGGCCCGTACCCTCGGGGAGATCGAGCGGGCCATGCAGGACGGCGGCTACCTGCGCCGCGGTGCCGACAACGACCTCAGGTTGTCCCCGCAGGCCATGCGGCGGCTGGGCAGGTCCCTGTTGCGGGACACCGCCAAGCAACTTTCCGGCCGGCAAGGGGGCCGCGATACGCGCGTCGCCGGCGCAGCCGGGGAGCAGACCGGTTCCAGCCGCCCGTGGGAGTTCGGCGACGCCGAGCCCTGGGACGTCACGCGCACCATGACAAACGCGATCCGCCGGACGGTGGCCGACGGCGGCGACCCGAGCCGCGGGGTGCGCCTCGGTGTCGGCGACATTGAGGTGACGGAGACAGAAGCGCGCACCCAGGCCGCCGTCGTCCTGCTGGCTGATGTGTCATTCTCAATGGCCGCCGAGGGCCGGTGGGTGCCGATGAAACGGACTGCACTCGCCCTGCATCACCTCATCTCAACCCGGTTCCGCGGCGACCGTCTGCAGCTGATCACGTTCGGCCGGTACGCGCAGACCATGGACATCGGCGAGCTCACGGCCCTGCCGGCTTTACGGGAACAGGGAACCAATCTCCATCACGGCCTGCTGCTGGCGGGCCGCTTCTTCAGGCAGCACCCGTCGATGCAGCCGGTTCTGCTCGTGGTGACCGACGGCGAGCCCACTGCGCACCTGCTGGCCGACGGCGAGTCGTGGTTCTCCTGGCCGCCGGACACGGAGACCATCCGCGTCACGGTCGCCGAGCTCGACCGGCTTGGGCGTGCCGGTACCCAGGCTACGTTCTTCCGGCTCGGCGATGATCCCGGCCTGGAGCGGTTCGTCGAGCGTCTGGTCCGCCGAATCGACGGCCGGGTCGTCGCACCCGAGACCGGGGAGCTGGGAGCTGCCGTCGTGGGGGAGTACCTCCGCGCTCATTTCCGCGGCCGCCCGTACGACGACGACGATTGGGTTTCGTAACCTGCCGCGCCTTCAGCCGGTTCGTATCGGGTGCCAAGTTTTGGGGACTAGCGGCTCGAACGTGAGCGCGGACCTGCCTACCTATCTTGCTGTCGGCGAACCATCTCGGTGATCCAGATAGGCGCGAACGGAGACGTGCAGTTTGGGGGAGTCGGGTAGTCCTTGAGCACCTCCAGGCGCTCACCGACGTCGATTGCCCGGGTGCGGTGCTCGGCGTGCTCGATCCCGATCTGAGCCAGGCAGTGATTCATCGCCCACTGCAAGCGATCCGGAGCGTCCTTCATCTCCGCCTCGATGATGTCGAGCAGTCCCGCAAGGTCGAGGCCCTCGGGATTCTTCGCCACGCGTTCCGTCGTCAGCGCCCAGCCGGCACTGGCGACCACGGCATCCGGATCGGCGGACCAAGCCAGGCGCAGTTCCTCCGAGTGCGGATTCTTCTTCACCACGTAGTTCACGAGCCAGTCGTGGACCTTGGGGGTTCGCGCCTGGCGCAACATAACGTCCAGCTCGTCACGCTCGAACGCCTTCGGGCGGCAGATCAGGATCGCCAGCAGTCTCGCCGCGGTGTTATCCGTCTCCCAGAGCTGGCGTGCGAGTTCCGGCTGTGTCTTCAGCTGTTTCGCGAGTGCGCGCAGTTTGCCGAGGTTCACACCGTGATCGTCACCGTGTTTCTCGTTCACTTCACGCGCCTTCGGGTCCTCGAGGGAGGCCAGCTCGGCCATCACCTCGGCCACGATCTCGGCCATCCCAAGCCCTCCTCTCCATCACGTTCGAGGTTCAGCCTACTGCGAATGCACGCATCACCAGGTGATCAGCAAGCGCATCGTTGGGAAGCAGCGGGGACTGCCCCGGGTTTGCTTGACTCCTTGACCTGCCCCAGGGATTGATTACCCCCATGCAAAGTAGATTCTGACGAGGGTCGTCGCCGCTGGTGTGGCGGTCGGATCCATCCATAATGGGCAGATCAAGATCTTGAACCCGCATCCGGAAGAGGGATGGAGTACCCCGATGAACACTGAGCAGTCTTCGGGACAGGAGCGTCCGGGTCTGGTGACGCGTGCGCTGGTTCGCGGTCTGGCTTGGGACGTGGGGGTGCCGCTGGCTGCTTATTATGTCCTGCACCTGGCCGGTGCCACGGACTGGGCCGCGCTGTTGGCGGCGACGGGAGCCGCTGCCTGCCGGCTGTCGTGGACCGCAATCAAGGCACATTTCCTGAACCCGTTTGCGATGCTGATGGTCATCGTCTTCGGACTCGGTCTGGGCCTGTCTTTCCTTACCGGTGACCCGCGGTTTCTGCTGCTCAAGGACTCGGCCATCACCGGCGGTATTGGTGTTTCGTTCCTGGTTTTGGCTGCTCTGGGACATCCCCTGACTTTGGACGCAGCCAAGACTTGGAGCCCGGAGCGCGCCGGGGAAATGGACCGGGAATTCCACCGCAACCCGGCCGTGCGCCGCTGGCACCTGAAGATTTCTGCCGTTTGGGGTGCGGTACTGATTGCTGAGGCCAGCGCGCGGGCCGTCCTGGTCTATGTGCTGCCTATTGACGTCATGGTGGGAGTCTCTGGCGCCCTGGCAGTGATCGTTTTTGCCGCTCTCATCGCTTGGACTGTCCGGGACCGGAAACGACGGCAAGCGGCGTGGTCCTCCTGATGGCTCTGTGTCAGCTCATCGACAGCCCATGGGCCGTGCTGATGTCCGGGACTTCTGGCAACTACCACGGCAGTGCCCATCGGGTGGCTCCCTACGCGCCTGCATGGTCCCTGGGGCGCGCCGGGGGCCGGCCGGGTGCGTGCAGCAGTCCTGGGGGTGGCAATTAGTTCGGATGGGATGAAGCGCCGATAATCAACATTATGTCAAGTAGAAGACGATTATTGCATCTGAAGCACGATCACCTCCTTGACACACGGAACGCATCCCTCCGCGCTCGTCACCGAAGTTCCTCCCCCGCTCGTGGCCGAAATGCTCGGCTACAGCGACCAAGCGCAACAGAAGCACGCCACTGCGGCAGCGGATCCGTGGCCTCGATATGCTGCACACTGACGGTGCGCTCATCAAAAAGCGTTAGGGAGCACACATGGCGCCCGGAACCTTTTTCGGTCTGGCGGTGATGGGAGCTGGAATCTTTCTCTTCGCCATTTCAGGGGCCCTCACCGATCGCGCCGCGTCAGGCCGCTGACCCCGGCGGCCCATTGCCTCACGCTGCACTTTTGCCATGCCCGTAGAGTGCCGAAGCGAACTCCATAGCCGTGGGCAGATTTATTCCAAAGGGAAATATTCATTGGTACCAGTAAAAAGAGTTGATAAGTTTGTCGGTCACCTTCGTGGCACTCCCCTTTGCCGTCCTCGTCAGCCAGGGAGCCGCGATCATAAAGGCCGCGAATACTGCCTGAACTGTGTCCATGGCTTCGTTATCCTCCTCATCCCCCGGCCAAGTGGTGATAGTTACCGCTGGATCTACCCGGTAATTCGTCGTCAATTTTTCGCCCCCATCGCTTTTGCCTATGGAAAAACGTGGCACCAAAAAATTGATCCCCCCAAACCTAATGACAATCGAAGGTCCTACGTCTAGGCTCAGGTCAGCATTCATTCTCAAGGGGAAACAATGGGCCGCACCAGGCTCCTGCCAATCAAAACTTCCGTTCTATTAGCGTCATTGCTCATGACCTCATGTGCAGCGACGCCACCTGGCGGGCAGTCCACGCCGACGCCCCTCTCAGCATCCGCTCAAGCTGACAAGAGTGCACCCACTCCCCTCCCGGCCATCACATCCCAGCCGCAGGAAGTGTGCGCACCGTTCCTGCCCGGGGCGCCGTGCGCCACCTACGACAGCGTCTCAGCGACATCGAACGGCAAAGCCCTCCCCTGGGCGGCGAACGGAGCCGTCAAGGCTCAGCTCACCTCCATCAACGGTGCCCTGCTGTTGACCGTGCGGACCCCATGTGGCCCCCTGGGTGCCCCAGTGGTCATCAAGGGGAACATCCTCACCGTCGCCGGGAAGATCGCGGCAGGTGCTGAGGGATGTATAGGCGCTGCCGGTTTCCAGCGAAACTGGGTTCAGGAATTCCTGAAACGGCCCATTGCAATGACATACGCAAACGGCAAGCTGCTCTGGGTGAGCGGCGCCGACTCGCTCACCTTCAGGTCGGAATAATCACCATAAGTGGATGGCGGCCGGGTCCATCACCTACACCCCCGGGGCGTGGCATCACGTCCGTGGTGTCCTGGATACCGAACTGCCGGACGCGTGGTGCCCAAGAGTGGAAGCCGCATCGCCGGCAAAGACCGTTGATAAAGCGACGTTCGACCATTAGCGTTCCGTCACGTGGACACAATCTTCAGCGCGGAATTGTTCGAATGGCGTGGGCCGGCGCCCTTCTACTGGTTGTCGTTGCCCGCAGACGTGTGTGACTACGTCCGGGCCGAAGCATCGGCGGCCACCTACGGGTGGGGTGCCATCCCGGTGTCCGTGCGGATCGGTGGAACCGGATGGGAGACTTCGCTCCTGCCGCGCAACGGGGTGTACCTGCTGCCTGTAAAGAAGGACGTCCGCACGCAGGAGCGGTTCGGCGACGGTGACACGGTGACGGTCGCCATGAGTGTGGCGCCTCGCGGCGGCAGGGCAGCCAACGGCACCGGCCCGACCGTGTGAGCGGGTGATTTACCATCCACGTGACACCCGGGACATTTCGATCCGGACCCATTCCAACAACAGCCCGTCAGGAACCTGGTATGCACCCCGCACCTAAGCTCGCTGTGTTGGCCCTCGTTGTTCCGCTCTTCGCCGCCGCCTGTTCTCCCGGGCCGCGGGATCCTGACGTGTCCACCCGCGAAGCGTTCGCCAAGAGTGTCATGATGGCTGCCTCTTCGGGGTCAGTGGAGCAGGTCGAGAAGCTGGTGCCCGTAGACCGGATCGATGTCCGTGCCGGCGCGCAGCAGCTCGTCGATCAGGCCCACGGCTGGAACCCGGCGGCCTGGAGGGTCGGCATCCGCGACGACGTCCCCGAATACGCGATTGTGCACGTGGCACAGCCCGGGAAGCCGTCCACGATCAGATACGACATCTCCTGGACCGACGACCACTGGGGCCTGGTCCTGGGGACGTCCAGGAACCGCCCCACGACCGGATTCGCGACGCCCGGTCCGATCGGCACCGGGACGCCGAAAATCGTGGACCCTGCCAAGTAGCGCCAGCCATCCATTCATCCCGAGCACGAGCCGCGCTGGAGGCCGCCACGTTTTTTTAGCTGGGATCTAGCTGCCCGCCCGATGGGATGCCAGGTATTCGCGGAGTCCCGGGATGGCGAAGTCCACCACTCCGTGCCCGGCCGGCTCGATGAGCCCGGCGTCGATGAGGCGCGTGCGGTAGTTGCCCACCGCATTCGGCCGCATTCCTGTGCGCGTTCCGATATTCGCGGTCGACGACGGTCCCCGGTCCTCGGCCATGGCGTGAAGGAAGTCCCGGTCCCTGCCGGAAGTCGTTGACAGTGCCGCTTCGATGACCACTCGTTCGTTCCGGCGTCGAGCTGCCGTGACTGCCCGGGCCACCGCTTCGGCGTCCAAGTTGTCAGAGGCGATTTCCGCCTCGCGCCACAGATAGTAGCCGACCAGCTGGATCAGGAACGGGTATCCCCCGGTGGCCTGCGCCGCCTCTCCGGCAAGCTCAGCGCTCAGGGTGATCCCGGCGTCGGCGAATGTCTCCGAGAAGGAGCGCTCCACTTCAACGATGGAAGCGGCATGGAGATCAATGCGGTCGGCTCTCCGCAGAAAAGTGGCCACGCCTTCGTTGAGCAAGTCGGACACCGCGGCGGGCAAACCGGCGAAAATCAGGCCGATGGGTAGCCCTTCGCGAATGAAATGCTGCACGTCTGCGGCAAGCCGGGACAACTCTGCCCGGTCTGCCGCATGAATTTCGTCGACCGTAATGACCAGTCCGGTGCCGCCCTGAGCCAGCAGGCGCAGAAGTGCTGCACCGCGGACCCGCCAGTCGACCTGCTCTTCAGGGGCGAGCTGGGTGGTGACGGAGAATCCGGCAACGGACACGGCCGTGACTTTGCGGCCGGTGGGCCCTTCCCCCAGATTATTCGTGAGCAGGCGCATTGACTCGCCGATCCGCCCCACGAATCCCCCGGTGGCCGTTTCGGAAACTACCGCCCAACCGCTGCTGAGCGCCAGATCCTCTGCGGCCCCCAGCATGACAGTCTTGCCGATGCCCCTGGCGCCGGTGAAGATGGTGAGCAATCCTGGCGCGCCTGATCCAATGCGTAAGCCGTAGGCAAACTCGTCGAGGACTCCCCCGCGGCCGATCAGGTCAGGCGGCGTCGCTCCCGCTGTCGGCCGAAAAGGATTCTCCACTGCGGCTCCTGTGAACGGTTGTGTATTCTGTGAACCTGGTGAATTTCACTGTAGCCGATTTCCCGCTCGATATCCGGCCGGACACCCTGGAGCCTGCGCAGCAACGTGGCCCTCCATGAACGCGGCGCGGCGCCCAGGCCCGGCCCTGCTTTCCTTATATCCCTGCGCCTCAGCCCTCGCACTCGATGCAGTACGAGTGACCGTTCTTTTCGCGCGCGAGCTGGGACCGGTGCCGGACCAGGAAACAGGAGTAGCAGGTGAACTCGTCCTCGGCCTGGGGAATGACTTGGACAATGAGTTCTTCGGCGACAAACTCGCCGCCGGGGGTCATCGCCTCATCCAGGGCGTCGGATTCGTCCAGCTCGCGGACGACGCTGCGGGCGTCCGGGGCGTTCGCGGACTGCAGAGCCTCCAGGGAACGGTCCTGTGATTCCTTGACGTCGGAACGTACTTCGTCGTAATCGGTAGCCACTGGGCTCTAATCTCTTTTCTGGTGTTCTTTGTCTGACGGAACTGCAACGCACAGCAGGGGCAAATTGTTCCCGGTCGCGGGCCGTGCCTCCCATGCAGGAGGCGACGACAACGGGAGCGCCCCGCAGCCGAGCCCGTGGACGCCGCCGGGGGCGTGGCCGGCGATAGAGTACTTACGCCACGGGAGCGGGAAAGACTCCTTGGCGCCCTCGCCTACTCAATCGTCTTTGGGAGCCCTGACATCATGACCATCACCACGCTGGACGCGAAGACCGCCCTGATCGTTGTTGACCTGCAGCGGGGAATTGTTGCCTCCCCGAAAGCCCATCCAATCGAGCCTGTCGTGCGGAATGCTGCCCTGTTGGCCGACGCCTTCCGTCGTCGCGGACTGCCAGTGGTCCTGGTCAACGTCACCGGCGGCGCTCCCGGCCGGACGGATCAAGGCAACAGCGGCGCCAGGGAATATCCCGCCGATTTTGCCGAACTGCTGCCTGAACTGAACCAGCAGCCAGCGGACCACCTTGTGACAAAGAAAACGTGGGGGGCGTTCACCGGGACCGGCCTGGGCGCCCTCCTGGAAGACCTGGCCGTAACCCAGGTGGTGCTGTGCGGCGTCGCCACCAGCATTGGCGTGGAATCCACTGCACGGAGCGCCCATGAAGCTGGCCTGAACGTCACTTTGGCCCTCGACGCAATGACTGACTTGACGTTGAACGCCCACGAAAACTCCGTCACAACAATATTCCCCCGCCTAGGCGAGACCGGAACGACGCAGGAAATCCTGGAGATGCTCAAAACCACCCGGTAGCGACAGCTCGGGTCAGCCCTGCACGTCTGCCATCCAAGGCGCAGCGCTGGTGCGGGAAACCCGGCAGTTGTAGCATCGGGCAACGAAGCACACGCCTGTTCCTGTCGCCAGGACAGGTGGAGGAGGTCACGAACGCGACTCTTGAGGTCGCCCCGAACCTGACAACGACAGGGAGGCAATCCATGACGATCAAAATCAACGACGCCGCGTTGCGTCATGCCCGGAAAATGATCAAGGACGCCAGGATCGCCCGGGATACCCGGGATGACTGGAGCGAGCATGCCCCGGACCCCGACCAGGAAAACGCCTTCATCGACAAGCACCGTTACGCGGAATACGGCCAGTGGCATCTCGGCGAGGACAGCGAGAAGACTCCCGAGACGAAGGGGCGCTACAGCTTTCCCTTCGGAGACTTCCGCCGGCTGCACCGCTGCGCAATCCTTGCCATCGAGAGCCGGGCCGCCCAGAACGACCACGATGACATCGCCAACGCAGCGAAGTCGCTCCTCCGGGAGCTGGACAAGGACTAAGCAGACACGGTGAAACGGTAGCTGAGGTACGCGTGGGGGCACCCAGAAACGCGACCGGACTTGCTAAGCTCACTGACCATGTCCCGAACTAGCCTCGACGAAGCGGAGTTCTGCCCATGAAGCATCCGGACCAGGGCCCGAACGCTCAAATTCACGGATCCACCGCAGGTCACTACCCCGGGAACCCGGTTTGCGATGAGGGCCTGGGCCTGGTGGACCGCTGGTGGCGGGCTGCCAATTACCTCTCCGTCGGCCAGATCTACTTGCGCAGCAACCCGCTCCTGCGCCGGCCCCTTCGGGCGGAGGACACCAAGCCGCGGCTGCTGGGGCACTGGGGAACAACCCCGGGGCTGAACTTCATCTACGCCCACCTCAACCGCGTCATCCGCAGGGATGAGCAGGAGATGCTGTTCATCGCGGGCCCCGGTCATGGCGGCCCGGCGGTGGTGGCCAACGGCTGGCTGGAGGGCACGTATACCGAAATCTATGAGCACGTGGGGCCCGACGAAGCCGGCATGGCTGAACTGTTCCGGCAGTTTTCCTATCCGGGCGGGATCCCGAGCCACGCTGCGCCGGAAACCCCGGGGTCCATCAATGAGGGCGGCGAACTTGGCTACTCGCTGGCCCACGCCTACGGCTCGGTCTTTGACAACCCCAAGCTGATCACCGCCGTCGTGATCGGTGATGGCGAAGCGGAAACCGGGCCTCTTGCCGCGAGCTGGCACTCGCACACGTTCCTGGACCCCGTGGCGGACGGCGCCGTGCTTCCCGTCCTGCACCTGAACGGCTACAAGATTGCCAACCCCACCATCCTGGCCCGCATGCCGGAGGCCCAGCTCGACCAGCTCCTGCGGGGCTACGGCCACGTGCCGCACTTCGTGACAGTGACCGACCCGGCGGCGACCGCCGACGCGCACCAGGATTTTGCCGCAGCACTCGACGAGTGCCTCACTGAAATCCGGGCCATTCAAGACCGGCACCGCGGCGGGGCCGCCGGCGACGCTACCGGCGCCGCTACCGGAGAAACGTCCGGTGGCACTACGGGCTGGCCAATGATCGTCCTGCGTTCACCCAAAGGCTGGACGGGCCCCCGGACGGTGGACGGTCTGCCGGTCGAAGGCACCTGGCGAAGCCACCAGGTGCCGCTGTCCGAAGTCCGTGCCAACCCGGAGCACCTCGCCCAACTCGAAAGCTGGCTGAAGTCCTACCGACCGGATGAACTCTTCGACGACGGCGGCCGGCTCCGTCCGGAGGTCTCTGCCAACGCTCCCTCCGGCCGGCTCCGCATGAGCGCCACGGCCCACGCGAACGGCGGCGAACTGCTGTGTCCGCTGGCGTTGCCCGACTACGCCGATCACGCCGTCAAGGTGCCCCGGCCAGGCGCTGAGCTCGTCAGCCCCATGACTACCCTGGGAAGCTGGCTCGGAGACGTCATTGCCGGCAACCCGGACAACTTCCTCCTCTTCGGCCCGGACGAGACAGCGTCAAACCGTCTCCAGAATGTTTTCGACGTGACGGACAAGGTGTGGCAGTCCAGGATCGACGACGTCGACGAGCACCTGGCCCGGGCGGGCCGGGTCCTTGAAGTCCTCAGCGAACACTTGTGCCAAGGCTGGCTGGAGGGCTACCTCCTCACGGGCCGGCACGGAATCTTCAACTGCTACGAAGCATTCGTCCACATAGTTGACTCGATGTTCAACCAGCACGCGAAATGGCTGAAGGTGCACCGGGACCTGCCGTGGCGGCAGCCCGTCGCGTCACTGAACTATCTGCTCTCCTCCCATGTCTGGCAGCAGGACCACAACGGCTTCTCTCACCAAGATCCCGGATTCATCGATCATGCCGTGAACAAGAAGGCCGAAGTCATCCGTGTCTACCTGCCACCGGACGTGAATACCCTCCTCGCCGTCATGCAACACTGCCTGGAATCCAGGGATTACATCAACATCGTGATTAGCGGCAAACAGCCATCCCCCACCTGGCTCGGCCCGGATGAGGCGGCCCGGCACTGCCGGCGAGGTCTGGGTATTTGGGACTTCGCAGGTTCGGAAGTACCGGGCGAAGAACCCGACGTCGTGATGGCCTGCGCCGGGGACGTTCCCACGATCGAAACGGTTGCCGCGGCCAGGTTCCTCGCCGATGAATTGCCCGGGCTCAAGATCAGGGTGGTCAACGTGGTGGACCTCATGCGCCTCCAGGGAGCGGCCGAGCACCCGCATGGGCTATCAACGCCGGACTTCGAGGAAATCTTTGCGGCGGAGGTGCCGATCGTCTTCGCCTACCACGGCTATCCCGCGTTGATTCACCGGCTCACCTACCGGCACGGCACCCAAGACCGGCTGCATGTGCGCGGCTACAAGGAGGAGGGCACCACCACCACGCCGTTCGATATGGCCATGCTCAACGGCATAGACCGCTTTCAGCTGGCCCTCGACGTTCTCGACCGGCTCCCTGGGCAGCAGGAACGTTATTCGCTGCTGCGCCAATCCCTTCAAGACCGCAGGATCCGGGCGCGGGAGCACACCCGTCAGCACGGTGAGGACCCCGAGGAGATCCGGAACTGGGTGATGGAACCGTGAACTGCTCGACGTCGTCTCCAAGCGCGAGGGCGAAACGTCCATTGAGCTGCGCTGGCTCCAGACCCGCATGAAGCAGGCAGCCCCGCAGGCCCTGACCGTGGCGGGCTGACAGGCTGGCTGGTCTGGAAATAACGCATGAAGGGCGGCATCGTGCTGTGCGGCGGCGGCTGGGTGAGCACCCTCGTCTTGGGCGTCGTGGGGAAGGCGAGAAGCAGAACTTGACGCGTAGGATTTATCCTACATATGCTGTCCGCGTGCCCGTCCGAACGAAAGACTCCCCTGCCGATCTGCTCTTTGGAGCGCTGGCCAACCCGACCCGGCGGGACATTTTGTTCCTCCTGCTCGGTGGCCCGCGCACTGCCGGCGAAATCGCGGAGCAGTTCGACATGGCACGGCCCAGCGTTTCCGAACACTTGAGGGTCCTCCTGGACCGGCGCCTAGTTGCCGAGCAACGCGATGGCCGGACGATCCGGTACACACTGACGCCCGAGCCCCTGGCCGACGTCGCGTCCTGGCTGTCTCCGTTTGAAACCTTCTGGCGCGGACGTCTCAAAGACCTCAACACCACTCTCGACAACCTCAAGGACTCCTGATGTCAACGACATTGACCGCCATCGAACTCGACGAATTTCTCCCCCACCCGCCTTCGAAGGTGTGGCGTGCGCTCACGGAGCCGGAACTGATCGCAAAATGGCTCATGGACAACGACTTCCAGCCGGTTGTCGGTCACCGCTACACGATGCAGGGAACGCCGGTGCCGGCCGCCGGTTTCAGCGGCCTGGTCGCCAGCGAAGTGCTCGAAATCGAACCGGAAAGACTCCTCCGGATCTCCTGGCGGGACGCCAACGCCGGCAATAACTTGAGCAGTACCGTCACCTGGACGCTCGTCCCCGAGGGCGCGGGTACACGCTTGTTCCTCGCTCACGAAGGATTCGACCCGCAGGAGCCCAGCCACGTGATCGCCCACCGCATTATGGGCGGCGGCTGGCGGGGGCAGATACTCCCGCGTCTCACGCAGACGCTGGCACAGGTCGACTAAGCAAGGTCCCCGCGGAAGCTGAGACCGCGGAGCACCCGCAGGAGGGCTGGAGAGGTGGGCCTTGCTCTGGACTATCTGTAAGCAAGCTGATAATTCTGGAATCGTTAACGCCGCGAACCTCAAACGGTGATCGGCGAACGACAGCAAAGGAACAATCCGACGGCCGCCGTCCCGACAAGGAGGTCACTTCGGTGACGCTTTATCAGCCAGAGCCCGTTGAAATTTCCACCCGAATAAGGCCAGGGGAATGGACAGAGGATACTCTGCCCGCGCTCGCGGCGAACTTCCGGGAAGAGCTGCTGCGGATGGGAGCGCCGTCTGGGCAGATCACCGTCGAGACCGAACGGGATGACCGGGGCGGGGTCAGCATCCGCGCCACCTGGAATCGGCCGGCAAACGAGAACACCGAAGCGGCCCGCGACCTCGAGGCCGCGACGGGGAGCCCAACGCCAGGCAACGAGTCGCAGGCGGCAGCCGACACTCACCATCCGCCCTCCGGAACCCAAGGAAATACGACCATGCTGAACAGGGAAGATATTAACGGTTTGATCCAGAGCAAAGGCAATGTCATAAGCGTCGACGGCGACACGATCGGCGGCATCGGCCAGATCTACGTCGACGACGCGACAGAGCGGCCTAGCTGGGCAACCGTGGCCACCGGTCTCTTTGGCACCCATGAATCCTTTTTCCCGCTCGAAGGAGCGCGGATCGACGGCTCCGACCTCGTCATCCCGTACAACAAGGCCCTCGTCAAGGACGCGCCCCGCATCGAACCCGAAGGCGAACTCGAACCTGACGAACAAGACCGCCTTTACCGCCATTACCAGCGCGACGGCGGCCTGCAGACCTACAGCGAGTCCCGCGGCATGCCCGGAACCAGTTCCGGCGCGGAGGTGGCCGCCGAGGCCGGGAGCCAGGAGGCCGGACAGCGCCGGTTGCGCCGATACACCACGGCCCCAGACCTGGCCCTGGGCCTCCCGGTCAACCGCGGGGAAGCCGCCGGGGACGACAAACCGGCGGCAGGCGCCAAACAAGGCTAGATGGGAGCCGACGGCCTCACCGCCGGTCTGCCCCTTCTGGTGGACTGCCTGCCACCAGCAAGGTCAGCACAAGGAGTTATCCCCCCGGGCCCGCCTGCGCGGCGTAGGCGGTGGCCCGGTCGCGTACGTGGCCCACATAGGAATCAGACTGGTTGTAGGAGTAGACGGCGTCCGTCCAGCCTTCTGCGGTGGTGAGGTCACGGCCGTGGGCGCACAGGTAGGAGGCGGCAGTCAGCGCGGCGTCGTCGATGTTAAACGGGTCGGCCTTCCCGTCCCCGTTTCCGTCCCGCCCGAAGAGCCGCCAGGTGGACGGAATGAATTGCATGGGGCCGACGGCGTGGTCCCAATGTGCGTCGCCGTCCAGGGCGCCGGCGTCGGTATCGGGGATGGCAGCGAAACCGTCGCCGTTGAGGCTCGGACCGACAATCGGCCGGCTCGCCTGGCCGGTAGGCGTCAGGCCTCCCCCGCCATGAGTCCCGTGGCCGGATTCGACGAAGCCGACGGCGGCGACGGTATTCCAGCCGATCCCGCACGCGGGCGCGGAGTTGTTGGCCGCACCGGCCGCAGCCACGTAGGCCTCAAGGGCGCGGGCCGGAATGCCGGTCTGCGCGGCGGCATGGGTAAGCCACTGGGCGTCCGTGCTTCGTGTGATGTTCACGGCGGAGGTGATGCCGCTGGACAGCGTGTGGAGTTTCGCCTCCGCGCGCGGCGGGGGCGGCGTGGCACCGCGGGCTTCAGCGCCGGACAAGGGCAGGGCCCAAAAGATAAACCCGGTGATCACGCAAAACACGAACAGGCCGAGCACAGCGAGGCGTTTCACGCGGAGCATGGACTAGGCGGACCCGCCCTGGGCGTTGGTGAACCGCCCGTCGCGGGGCACATGAAATAGCGCGCCGGGGCCGGACATGAGGGAGGCCATGGTCTCAGCCTTCACAATCGACGCAGTAAGCGTGGCCGTTCTTCTCGAGCGCCAGCTGGGACCGGTGCCGGACCAGGAAACACGAGTGACACGTGAACTCGTCCTGAGCCTGCGGGATGACCTGTACAACGAGTTCCTCGGAGACGAATTCCCCGCCCGGCACGATGGCATCGTCAAAAGCATCAGCTTCATCCAGCTCACGGACAACGCTGCGGGCGTCCGGAGCGTTGGCAGACTGCAAAGCCTGCAGGGAATGCTCCTGGGACTCCTTGACGTCGGATCGGACTTCGTCGTAATCGGTTGCCACTGCGGTGACTCTCATTCCTAATGTTTTTTCTGATGGGAAGCCAACGTACACCATTGCGCGCGTTTCCCTGCACCCGACGGACATGCCATCCTGCTCCGAATTAGCCAGCCGGGGAAGTTGCGGGGACCGCCGACGTCGCGCTGCCCGCCCGCCGCTTCCCTCCGTTCGGGGTTCTTCGGTCAGGGTTCCGCCCTGCCCTCGGCCCGGCCAGTACCGGGCCCCGTGCCCGCGGCGCGTGCGGCGCGGGCCTTGCGGATGCGCCAGGTGATCACCACAACCAGCGCTGCCACGACGACGACGGCGGTCACGTCGCGCCCTACGGTTTTGGCTGCCGCTTGGTAGGAGTTCCCGGCGACAAATCCGAGAAGGACACATCCTGCACCCCACACCAGACCGCCGGCGACGTTGAAGGCCAGAAATTTCGGATAGTGCATGCCGGAGGTCCCCGCCAGAGCGGGCATGACGGCGCGGAAAAACGCGACGAACCGCCCCAGGAAAACCGCCATGCCGCCGCGGCGACGCAGGAAGTCCTGCGCCCGCTGAAGTTTTGCCCGACGCTTGCTAAGGACGTTGAGATCCAAGAACCTGGGCCCGAGGTGCTTGCCCACCTCGTAACCGACCGTGTCCCCGATGACCGCGGCGAGGACCACGAGAACGATCATTGACGACACGGGCACGTTCCCGCGGCTCGCCACGACCCCGCCGAGGATCGCCGCCGTCTCGCCGGGAACAATGAAGCCAATGAAAAGGGCATCCTCGGCGAACACCAGCAGGCCCACGATAAGCAGCGCCAGCAGCGGACTGACGTTCAAGATGTTGTCCACAAATCCGCTCAACGGAATCCCGCTCCCTGGCCAAACGCCCCGGACACGGCCAGTCCGTGCCGGACATCATCCTACGTGCCTAAAATGTGGGTCCTCCGGGTTCGGCGACAGGGAGTTCGCGTTGGATTTGGGCTACCTTGGGATCGTTCTCGTCTGCCCCGTAGTCCGAAGTGCGGGTGATGTCCGTGCCACCAGGGAGCTTGATGGCACGGAAGAGCAGAGACAAAGCTGCCGCAACGATCAGGTTTATCGCAAACGCCACAACGGCGATATAGACCGGAATGTCGGTTCCCGGGATGGCTGCGATGGAACCGCCGAAGTTGGCTTTCGTGACCGGGTTGACCACGTTGTAGGCCGCGACGGTCCCGTAGATGATCCCGGCTGCCCAACCGCCGAACAGGGCCCACCGGTGAAACCACCGGGTGTACAGCCCGCCCACGATCGCCGGGAACGTCTGCAGGATCCAGATACCGCCCAGAAGCTGCATGTTGATGGCCGCCGACTGGTCCATGGCAATGACGAATATCAGTGCGCCGAACTTCACCACAAGCGACGCGATCTTGGAGACCTTTGCTTCCTGCCGGGGTGTGGCCTCAGGCCTGATCAGATCGCGGTAAATGTTGCGGGTAAACAGGTTCGCCGCCGCGATCGACATGATCGCGGCCGGGACCAGAGCCCCGATGGCGATGGCAGCAAGGGCGATGCCGGCAAACCAGGCCGGGAAATAGTCCAGGAACAGTTGCGGCACCACCAGCTGCGGGTTCACGGCGCCATTCAGGTCGATGGGCTTGGTCCCTGCGTAGATGGCGGCGTAGCCCAGCAGCGCCAGGAACCCCAGCATCAGCGAATAAAGCGGCAGCACGGCCGCGTTCCTCCGGATGGTGTTTCTGCTCTTGGTCGCCAGGACTCCGGTGATGGAGTGTGGATACATGAACAACGCCAGGGCCGATCCCAGAGCCAGCGTCCAGTACGCGGAGTAACTGCCCGCGCCCGGTATGAAGATCCCCGTCGGTTTGCCGGTGGCCGGGTTGATCGCACCCATTTTTGTCTCAGCCGAGTCGAAGATATTCCCCCAGCCCCCGAACTTGATCGGCAGGTAGATGACCGCAACGATCACTGCCAGATAGATCAGCAGATCCTTCACCACGGCGATCAGGGCCGGAGCCCGCAGGCCGGACGTATACGTGTAGGCGGCCAGGACCACGAAGGCGATGATCAGCGGCAGGTCCGTCAGCAGCACGTTCTCTGGACTGCCCAGGCCCAGCACCGTGAGCACGGCCTTGATGCCGACCAGTTGTAGCGCGATGTAAGGCATGGTCGCAACGATGCCGGTGACCGCCACGGCAAGGGTAAGAGCCCTGCTGCCATAGCGGCCGCCAACAAAGTCCGCCGGCGTAACGAACCCATGCCGGTGCGAGACAGACCACAGCCGGCTCATCAGCAGGAAGACAATCGGGTACAGCACAATCGTGTAGGGAACCGCGAAGAAACCTGTCACCGCTCCGGTGGCCCACATTGCCGCCGGGACGGCCACGAACGTGTAGGCCGTGTAGAGATCACCGCCCAGCAGGAACCAGGTCACCCATGTTCCAAACCCCCGGCCCCCGAGGCCCCACTCGTCCAGGCTGTGCAGTCCTGTCGCCTCTCCCCTGCGCCACCGCGCAGCAAAGAACCCCAAGACTGCCACCAGGATGAACAGGATGATCACAATGCTGAGTGCGACGCCGTTAATGGGTCGGTCCGGAGCCGCCAACGGAAGGGCGCCGGCGCTCATGGCTCCTCCTCGGGGCTCGTGAGGCCGCGCACGGATTCGCGCCGGCGGCGGTCCTCCTTGCTGACCAACCAGAAGGAGATCCCCACTAGCCCCGAGGTGATCGGAATCCACATCATCTGATACCAGTAGAAGAACGGCATACCGGCCAGGCGCGGCTCATCGTGCGAGTACGCAGGCACAAACAACGGAACCACAATGGCGATGGCCAAGAGGATTCCCGTGATGACATACGGACCGGATCGGGCTGGACCGCGCGTGGGTACATCGGGACTGGACATCGACGCCTCCTCATCGAGACGGCCCCGGAGCGGGAAGGCTTCCCGGGATGTGCCGGCGGCCTGTGGACCGCGTTCCTGGCGGTCTTTACCAACAGAATAGACACTGGATTTATTCTTCGACAGAGCAAGGCGCCCAGCGATTCGCGAAGCGGTCGTGACGCTGTCGTCACGCTAAAACGAGCGCCGCCGTCGGAGGGGACGGCGGGTCTTTGACAGATCAATCGTCGAGGCGTTGCCCTTGACGTTTGTTGAGTACTTGTCGAGGATGCTGAGGACGCTCTTGGCACCCTCGGCGTTCATCATGCCGTCCTTGTTGAACGCGGTCTCGGTGTCGTTGATGGATTTCTCGTACAGGGCCCGGCCCGCGTTGGCGTATTCCTTCGGCATCTTGGCAGCGATCTCCGCGGCGGTGTGGCTGTTGATGAAGCGGAGCGCACCCACGAAGGCGTTGACGACCTTTTGCACGGTCTGAGGGTTCTTCTGCACGAAATCGCAGCTCATGCACCCAGACGGCCAAAGTCCGCCGTATTCCCCGCACAGCAGCCTGCGTCGCCAGTCCCAGCCTCGCCTGATCCGGCAGAAAGCCTCTTCCGCGGCCCGCGCCCGAGGCCTAGACTCGATTCGCTTGAGCAAGAATCGATGCCCGCGCGCCGGCCCGGAAGTCCGGCCATGCGCGGAGCCGCCCGGTTCACGAACGGGCCGCCAGCTCACCGGCGGAGGGTGGGTTCAGCCCGTCAGGGTCCCTCAACCCGGGAGAAGTTCGGCATGCGGCTCGTCGTGGATCTCACCAAATGCCAAGGCTACGCCCAGTGCGCCTTCCTCGCCCCGGACGTCTTCACGATCCAGGGGGACGAGGCCCTCACGTACGATCCGGACCCGGACGAGGCGCAGCGCACGAGGATCCGGCGGGCCGCCGCCGCATGTCCGGTGCAGGCCATCCAGCTCGACCGGCGGGACGGCCCGGACGGCTCGCGGCATCCGAAAGACGCTCGGGGAACGGCCGGCGCTTTCTCGCTCAACGGGGACACGTTCAAACAAACCGGCCGGATCGTCGTCGTGGGCGCGTCATTGACCGGGCTCAGCGCAGCGGAGCGGTTGCGGGAGGAAGGGTTTACCGGCCCGCTGACGCTCATCGGAGAGGAACCGCATGCGCCGTACGACCGGCCGCCGCTGTCGAAACAGGTCCTGGCAGGATCGGTACCGTCCGAGGACACGTCGCTGCCGCGCCGCCGGGCAATCGACGCCGACTGGCGCCTGGGCGTCGCGGCCACGGGTCTGGATCTGGCCGCGAAGCAGGTCCACTTGGCGGACGGCAGCAGGATCGGATTCGACAAGTTGCTGATCGCCACCGGTGCGCGGGCCCGGTCCTGGCCCAACGCCGCGGAGGCGGCGCTCGCCGGAGTCCTGACACTGCGTACCCGGGAGGACGCGGCAACGCTTCGGCGGCTCCTGGCGGGCCATCCTCGGCGGGTCCTGGTCATCGGCGCCGGGTTTATCGGCTGCGAAGTTGCTTCGGTCTGCCGGGAACTCGGCCTGGCGGTCACCGTCGCGGAGGGTGGACCGGCGCCGCTCGGCGCGGCGCTGGGCGGGGTGATCGGCGCCATCGCCGGTGAGCTGCAGATTGAGAACGGCGTGGACCTGCGCTGCGGCGTCCGGGTGGTTTCGCTCGACGGCGACGCCACCGGAAAGCTCCGCAGCGCCCTCCTCTCCGACGGCACAAGACTTGACGTGGACGTGGCGGTCGCCGCCCTGGGGGCCGTTCGCAACGTCGAATGGCTCGCCGGTTCCGGGCTCGCAAGCGGCATATGGGGCGTCGCGTGCGACGCCGGCTGCCGGGCTTTTGACGTGAACGGGCTGGTCACCGACGACGTCTTCGTCGCCGGGGACGTGGCCCGCGCCCCGCAGCCGATGTTCGGCTACCAATTCCTCGCCACTGAGCACTGGGGCAACGCGGTCTCCCAGGCCGAGGTTGCAGCGCACAACATGGTCAGCGGCGAGACGGAGCGATGGCCGCATCTTGGTGTGCCGAAATTCTGGTCCGTCCAGTTCGGCACAGAAATCAAGAGCGTGGGCGTGCCCTCGGTCGCCGACCAGGTCGCCATCGTGCAAGGATCGGTGGCCCTGCGGAGGTTCCTCGCGGTCTACGGCTACAAGGGCCGCATCGTGGCTGCGGTGGCCTTCAACCAGAACAAATGGCTTGATTACTATGAAGCGCTGATCGACCAGGCGGCGCCTTTCCCGCCGTCCTTCCAGCGTGTCGACGAACCGGCCGACGCCCAGCCGGTTCCGGCCGGGTTCCAGCCCGCCGTGAGCCCCACGCAGGACGCGACCGTCGTCGTGACCGGTCACTATCCCAATGAGCGGCGCGCCAGATTGACCGATCGCCGCCTGCCATAACGCGCCGTCCGGGAGCCCGGCGGCAGCCGGCCCCACGACCCAAGGAGCCTTCACCATGGCCCAGCCCAGCACTTGGGAGCAGATCCTCGACTACTCCAACCGGGCAAACCCATACCCGTTTTACGACGAGCTGCGCAAGACCCCGGTGACACGCCTCGAGGACGGCAGCTACCTCGTGAGCACCTATGCGGAGATTGCCGCCCTGCTGCACGACCCGAGGGTCAGTTCCGACATTGAGCGGAACCCGGCGGCCGCCGCGATGCGCGCCGCTGCCGGCGAGGAGGGGGACGGAGCAGGGATGACTCCCACCTTCCTCAGCATGGATCCTCCTGATCACGACAAGTTTCGACGGATCACCATGCGGCACTTCGGACCACCCACGACGCCTGGCAGGGTGGCCGGGATGGAGGCGAGGATGGCGGAAATTGTCACCGGCCTGGTCGACGAGATGGCGGACCGCAGCCGGATCGACGTCGTCGATGATCTGGCGTATCCGCTGCCCGTCACGGTGATCTGCGAACTGCTTGGCGTGCCCCCGGGCGACGAACAACGCTTCCGGGTCTGGGTCGACGTCGCCCTGCAATCCACGGATCCCGGCCTTGATCCCGAAACACAACAACAAAAGCGTGCTGAAGCCGGCAGGGAGCTGCGCGCTTTCATGGAAGAACTGGTTGAAGCCCACCGGCGAGCGCCGGGCGGTGACCTCCTCTCAGCGTTGGCCACCGACGACGGCCCGGAAGGCCGGATGCCGGATGAGCAGCTGGTGGGCACCGGGCTCCTTCTGCTCATTGCCGGACATGAAACCACCGTGAACCTCATCTCCAATGGTGCGCTGACCTTGCTCCGCCACCCGGCGGAGCTGCAAAGGCTGCGCAACGATCCCGACCTTGTCATCCCGATGGTCGAGGAGCTGCTGCGTTACGAGCCGCCCGTGCATTTCATCCCGTTCCGCACGGCCCTCGACGACATCGACATCGCCGGGACCACCATCCCCGCCGGCGCCTCCCTCACCCTGGTCCTGGCCGCGGGCAACCGGGACCCCGCGCACGTCACTGACCCCGGCCTCTTCATTCCCGACCGGCAGAACAACCAACACCTCGGCTTTGGCGGCGGGGTCCATCTGTGCTTCGGGGCGCCCTTGGCCCGGCTGGAAGCCCAGATCGCGCTCACCGCGTTCGCCACGAGGCTGGAGAATCCGCGGCTGGTCTCCGACCCGCCCCCGTACCGCCCGAGCCCGTTCCTTCGCGGCCCCTCCCACCTCCCTGTCGACATCGACGGCGTCACCGCTCCCGGCCCGGCCGGCGGGGGCCTCGCCGGCCAGGCACCTCAGCACGGCCGTTCTTTTGTCCGCCCACACCGCTACACTGAATGAATCGAACATATATTCGAATGAGGGTGTGTTGTGGGCGTTGTTGTGGGTCCCCGGGTGATCGATGCGGGCATGTCGTTGTTGTCGGTGCTGGTCTCCCCCGTCCCCGTCGCGGCCGGGTATCCGTCGCCCGCGCAGGACTATTTTGACGGCCGGATCGACCTGAACGAGCACCTGATCAAGGACATCACCAGCACCTACGTCGTGCGGGTGTCCGGGGACTCGATGGAACGCGCCGGCATCAGCGACGGCGACGAGTTGATCGTCAACCGTGCGCTGGAACCCAAGGACGGGTCCGTGGTCATTGCCGTCCTGGACGGGGAACTGACCATCAAACGGCTGCGGGTCACCGGAACCGGCGTCGTGCTGCAGGCGGAGAACCCCGCGTACCCGGACATCCGGGTCCCGTCCCTGTCGGATCTGGTCATCTGGGGTGTCGCGAACCGGTGCCTGCACCATATCTGAGAACCGCCATGTCTAATCCCGCCCCGATGCGACACATGCCCCAGATCGCGCACGTGGATGTGAACTGCTTCTACGCGTCGGCCGAACGGGCATTCGACCCCTCCCTGGAGGGCCGGCCCGTCGTTGTCCTGTCCAATAACGACGGCTGCGCCGTCACCCGGTCCCCCGAAGCCAAAGCCCTCGGCATCCCCCTGGGCGAGCCGTGGTTCAAACTCGCCCCGCGGGCCAAGGAATGGGGACTCGTTGCCTTGTCCAGCAACTACGAGCTCTACGGGGACATCAGCGCACGGGTCATGGCACTGCTGGGCCGGTATTCGGCGTGGCTGGAGGTTTATAGCATCGACGAGGCGTTCCTCGGCGTCAAAGGCACCCCGAATGAGCTGCTGGCCCTGGGCCGGAGCATGAAGGCCGCCGTGCGGCGCAACGTCGGGGTTCCGGTCTGCGTCGGGATCGCCGGGACCAAGACCCTGGCGAAGCTGGCCAACAAATGGGCCAAGAACAACCCCGCCTTCGACGGCGTCTGCCACTGGGACTCCGTGCCGGCCGCGGACCGGGAGTCGCTCATGCGCCGCCTGTCGGTGATTGAGATCTGGGGCGTCGCCACCCGGCTGACCAAACGGCTCAACGCCTTAGGCGTCCATTCGATTCTTGACCTGTCCCGGGCCGATCCGGTCATGATCCGGGACCGCTTCTCCGTGGTGATGATGCGCACCGTCCTGGAACTGCAGGGCACCCCCTGCATCCCGATGGAGGAAGAGCGGATCGGCCGGGACCAGTTCATCTTTTCCCGTTCCTTCGCCACCCCCATCACCACGGCGGGCGGGATGCGGCAGGTCATGAGCGTCTACGGCCAGCAGGCCGCGGCGCGTCTGGCCAAACACGGGCTCCAGGCCAAGGTCCTCACCGCGTTCGCCGGCACCTCACACTTCAACCCGTACGACACCGCCTACCCCTCGGTCTGCGTGGCGCTGCCGATGCCCACCGCAGATCCCGTGCTGCTGACCCGGGCTGCCCATGCCCTCCTCCCCCACATCCACGAAGGCATCAGGTACGCCAAGGCCGGCATCATGGTCACCGACCTCCGGCCCGCCGGCAACCAGGCACCCCTGACCCTGTTCGAAAACCCGCACGAGGAACGCCACATCGGCACTCTCTTGGAAGACGTCACCCGCCGGTACGGGCGCGGCTCCATCGGCCTGGGCCACGCGGGAATCCGGGGCGGGCCGGACTGGACCATGAAACGGGACATGCTCTCCCCCCCCGCTACACCACCCACTGGGACGAACTCCCGCTCGTCAAAGCCGCCTAATCCAGGAGCCACCGCACGGGGCGCACCACGAAAACGCACCCGTTACTGACCGACACCAATGCCACCACTGCCGGGGCCCGCCGGATCCCCGGCCTGCCCTTCGCCGGCATCATTGCCCCGGACGGCACACTGGCGGTCCGACACCCGGGAACCTTCAGCGCCGAGCAGCTCGAATACGTCCTCCACACACTCACAAATGACCCCGGATGACTGCCATGCCTGTGCGTGGACGCCGGGCAGAAGAATGCCGCCCTGACCTGGTGCCGGACGAAGCCGGCGGGTTTAGCCTTGTTCTAACGGTGATGGATCCCACCGGGGCCGGCCGACGAGCCGGTCCGGACCGCCGAGGTGGCTGATGGGTCCTGCCCCGACTGTGAAGGGCAGGAATGACCATGACTGGACATCGAAACGGGCCCGGCACCCCGGGGCCGCGCGCACAGGATAGGCTCACCGGCGTCTTGCTACCGGTTGGCCCACTGGAACTTTCAGCGGAGGAAGTGCGCCAGCTCTGGTCTTTCATCCACGGGGACATCATGGACGGGAGCATGCGCCGTCTTCTGCGGGCTTCCCTCGGGTTGTGTCCCCGGCACTCCTGGGCCTACGCGGTCGTGGAGATTGAGCTGTGGCAGGCCGGTGCCGGCGCCCGGGGAGGGCACCAGCCCTTCGACGTCACGGTCCTCTACGAGGACCTCCTCGAACACGTCGCCGACGGGCTCGACCGGAAAGGCTCGTTGCTGCACCGCCATCCGGACGATGTGCTCCTGCCGGCGGGGCCGTGCCGGATCTGTCAGGACATGGCTTCCCCGTCCCTAACGGGTCTGCGGATGGGCTACGCGAACTCCAACACCGAGGCCCTCACGATTGAAGCAAACGGGCTGGCACACACCACAGCCTGGTGCAGGGAGACAACCCAGCTGTGGCGAGTCAGGGTCTGCCCCGCCTGTGATCCTGACACGCCGGAGGGAGCCGGGGATCCGGTGCTGTTGTGTCGTTTCCACCTCGTGTCGCGGCGCCCGTTGCCGGAGCCGCTGCGGCATGGGGTGGCCTCGCGCTTGCGGGAGATCAGGGGACGAATGAGGCGCCTGACCGAATCCATGACGGACTATGGCGCCCCGGTCGGAGATGAGGAGAATGCGTCCTGGATTGAGGCGGTTGGCTTTTTCGCCGGCTGGGGCCCGCCCCTGTACCTGGCGGCGACGGCCACCGAAACTGAGTCCGAACCGGACGTCCAAGGTGCAGAGCCCGCCGAATGACTCCGTCATATGGTGGCGTCCCTCGCCGCTGTGCCTGTAGTCTCTGTTCACGGTGATGGATCCCGCCGGAACAACCCGCACCTAAGGTGCGGGACGTTCGAACCGCCTCCTGGCTAATGGTTCCTACCTTTGCTGATCCGAAGGTAGGTTACTCATGCCCGCACCCGGCACGCTCCTCCTGCTCCGCCACGGCCAGAGCGTCCTGAATGCTCAGGACCGGTTCACCGGCCTGTTGGACCCGCCCCTGACCGGGACCGGTGAAAACGAGGCCGCTGAGGCAGGGGCGCTGTTAGCTTCAGCTTCCTCTTTCCCGGCCGTCGTTTTCACCTCCACCCTCTCTCGCACCCGGGACACCGCCCGCATCGTCCTGGACGGGCTTGGACGCCCCGACGTGCCGGCCATACCTGCCTGGGAGTTGAAGGAGCGCAGTTACGGTTCCTTCACCGGAGGATCGCGGCAGGAACTGCTGAGCGAGCTCGGGCCGGAGGTTCTTCACTTCTGGCGGCGCTCCTACTACGGGGCGCCCCCGCCGATGCCATCATCCCAGCTGGCCGCACTTCGGCGCAGTCCGGCCTTCGCCGGTCTGACTCATGAAGCGGTCAAGGCCACCGAATCCCTCAGCGGGGTGGTCAAACGGGTCCGTATCTTCTGGCACCAGCATCTCCGGCGCAGGATTCGGGCGGGGAGTATCTGAATCCGCTGGCGGCGCGGACCGCCGCCGCCCTGGTCGCTGCCGCCGGCGGGACCTGAGATGAGGACGAGGAAATGGAGAAAGTCATCATGAATGAACTTCAGATCACCGGGGTGCGCGCCCTGCAGATCCTGGACTCCCGAGGCTACCCCACGGTGAAAGTCTGGCTCACATCAGCTGACGGCACGGTCTCGGTCGCTTCCGCCCCGTCCGGGGCATCCACCGGGGCTCACGAGGCGGTCGAGCTTCGCGACGGCGGCCAGGAATACTCCGGCCGCGGTGTTCAGAAGGCGGTGGCCAACGTCCGCGGCGAAATCGCCGGGCTGCTGACCTCCCGGACCTGGGCCACCCTGGCAGATCTGGACCATGCGCTCGTGTCCCTGGACGGCACCCCCGGGCGCTCCCGGCTGGGGGCGAACGCGATCGTTGCGGTGTCCATGGCCGCCGCGCGGGCGTTCGCCGCCGCGGTCGGAACGCCGCTACATGTCTGGATCGGCCAGACCCTGGGCCGGGGCGGACGCCTGCCCGTCCCACACTTCAATGTCCTCAACGGCGGCCAGCACGCCGCGAACCCGCTGGAGTTCCAGGAATTCATGATCGCCCCTGCCGGCGCCCCGTCCTTTGCCGAAGGGGTTCGCTGGGGATCGGATGTCTACCACGCCCTGTCCCGGCGGCTGCACAAACAAGGCCTCGCGACCGGCCTGGGCGATGAAGGCGGCTACGCTCCCGCCATCGCCCGTCCCGAGGAGGCCCTGGACCTGATTGTGGCCGCCATCGAGGACGCAGGCTACACCCCGGGACGGCACGGGATCGCGATCGCCCTGGACCCGGCCGCGAACTCGTTCTTCGCAGATGGGACCTACACGGTCGCGGGCCGCGCCTACACCCCGGAGCAGATGATCTCCTACTACGACAAGCTCATCACCGACTACCCGGTCTGGAGCCTGGAAGACCCCCTGGCCGAAGAAGACACGGAAGGGTGGCCGGCTCTGACCGCGGCGCTCGCGGGCCGGGTACAGGTGGTCGGGGACGACCTGTTCGTCACCTCCGCGGACCGGGTCCGGGACGGCATCCGGACCGCGTCCGCGACCGCGGTGCTGATCAAACCCAACCAGGCCGGAACCGTGAGCGAAACCTTCGACACCCTCACCGTCGCCTCCGCCGGAGGCTTCGGGGCGATGGTCTCGCACCGATCCGGGGAAACCGATGATACTTTCGTCGCGGACCTCGCCGTCGGCTCCGGTTGCGGGCAGCTGAAATCCGGGGCTCCGGCCCGTGGGGAACGTGTCGCCAAATACAACCGGCTCCTCGAGATCACCGACGAGCATCCGGAACTGCCCTACGGGCCCACCGGCACCCACCTCAACGACCAGTAGAGAAGCGACATGACAGGAGCGCCCATGAATGAGCCCGCGAAGGAAACCCGGCCCGCTACAGGGCCTGTCGTCTACGTCCCCCGGAAGATCACCGGGCCGGTGCTCATGGGGGTGGTGCCCGGCCAGCCCCTGGCCGTGGCCCACCGTGCCGCGGAACTGGCCTACAGCCTGAACGTGAAACTGATCTGCGCCTACGTGGACGTCACCACCTACCCCGCCAAAGAGCCCGACGGACGGACCGAGGCCCGGCCGATTGATCCGGACGGCATCGATGACGACATCGAAGGAATCAGCGCCGACATCAAGGAGCGCCTCCGGGATGCCCTGGACAGCACCCCGATCCGCTGGTCTTTCGTAACCCTGGCCGGGGAACCGGCCCGGGCACTGGGACGGCTGGCCGAGTCTACGGACGCCTCCGTCATCGTCGTCGGCACACGCGAACGCGGCCTCGGAGCCCGCTTCGAAGAACTGCTGGTCGGGTCCGTCGCGGTCCATCTCACCCACCGCCAGCACCGGCCGGTCCTTGTCGTCCCTCTTGCCAAACACCATCCGAAGGAGGGCCACTGATGGAACCGCCCACCCCCCAGACGGCCACACCAGGCATCCCCCCTTCGGCAAGACCCGACACCGCGGGAACGGACCGCCTCTTCCGCGACGGCAACCAGGCACAGGCCTCGGCGGACACGGACGCGGGGACGCTCGGCGCAGCCCGCGCGCCCCGCCCGGTGCACCTGCACCCCGGGTTTGTACTGGTTGTTGTCACCGGAGGTGTGTTCGGTGCTCTGGCCCGCTACGGCCTCAGCAGAGTCCTGCCGGCCCCGGCCGGATGGCCGGCACCGACCCTGATCATCAACCTGACCGGGGCGTTCCTACTCGGGTTCCTGCTGGAGGCCCTGGTCCGCCGCGGCCCCGACGCCGGACGGCTCAGGGTGGTCCGCCTGCTCGCCGGGACCGGTTTCATGGGCGCCTTCACCACTTACAGCACCCTGGCCCTGGAAACGAACACCCTGCTCGGGGCCGGACGGACCACGGACGCGCTGATCTATGTTGCCGCCACACTGGTTGGCGGCGCTATCGCAACAGTGGCAGGGATCCGGGCTGCCGCCGGGCACCACACCCGGAGGACCGTTCGGCGTCGCGATGCGACGCTCCGTTCCGAACGGCAGGAGGACAAGAAGTGAACCCACTGACCGTTCTGCTGCTGGGACTCGCCGGCGGCCTCGGTGCCGGAACCCGGTTCGTCGTCGACGGGCTGGTCCGCTCCAAACTCCGCACCGCCCTGCCCCTGGGCACCATGGCCATCAACATCACTGGCTCGTTCCTCCTGGGACTGGTCGCCGGGGCCGTGATCGTCCACGCCGCACCCGCAGAGCTGCAGGCCATCGCTGGGACCGGTTTCCTGGGCGGGTACACGACCTTCAGCACGGCCAGCTTCGAGACCGTCCGGCTCATCCAGGCCCGCCGAACCGGTCTTGCCCTCCTGAATGGGATCGGCACCGCCGCGGCCGCGATCGGCGCCGCAGCCGCAGGCCTCGCCCTGGCTAGCCTCCTATGAGACGGGCCAGCCACCGAACCACACCCACGAACCAGACCAGGGAGCGGCAGTGCCGGACATGAATCGAGAACACGTCACGACGGACGGGACGAAGAAAACCCGCCCGAACAGGCTCGGACCCATGGGCTTCGTACTGGCCTTCGGCGTAGTGAGCATGCTCGCCGACGTCGTCTACGAAGGAGCCAGGTCCATCACGGGACCGTTCCTGGCCACCCTTGGCGCGTCCGCGGTCATGGTTGGCTTCATCACCGGATTCGGGGAAGCCGTGGCCCTGGTCCTGCGCCTGGGGACCGGACCCCTGGCCGACAGAACCCGCAAATACTGGCCGCTGACCATCGCCGGATACGCCCTGACCGTGATCGCCGTCCCACTCATGGCCCTGGCCAGCTCACTTTGGCAGGCGTCGGCGCTGGTGATCATGGAGCGGTTCGGCAAAGCCGTCCGCACCCCCGCCAGGGACACCATGCTCTCCCACGCAGGGGCCGACATGGGCCGCGGAAAGGCCTTCGCCATCCACGAAGCCCTCGACCAGTCCGGCGCGCTCCTGGGCCCGCTGCTCGTGGGCTTGATGGTCGCCGTGTCTGGTTTCCAGCTCGGATTCGGTGTCCTCGCCATCCCGGGCGCAGCGGCCCTCGTCGCCGTAATCCTGCTCCGCCGGTCCGCACCCGATCCTGGACGCTATGACACACATTCTGTCAACGAAGCGGCCCCCGCACCTGGGCGGGCACGCGTCCGGGTCCCGCTGCCAGCACGGTTTTGGTGGTACAGCGCGTTCACGGCCGTGTCGATGTTCGGCTTCTCCACCTTCGGGGTCATCTCATACCATCTGGAAGTCCAGAGCGTGATGCCCTCGGCGCTGATTCCGGTCACCTACGCCGTCTCCATGGGAGCAGCCGCCCTCGCAGCCCTGGCATCCGGGGTCCTTTATGACCGCATCGGGCTGCGCGGACTGCTCATCGCCCTGCCGCTGACCGCGGCGGTCCCGTTCCTGTCATTCAGCACCACCCCTGTCTTGGTCTGGGCCGGCGCCGTCGTCTGGGGAGCAGCCCTGGGAATCCACGAATCCACCCTCCGCGCCGCCGTCGCAGACCTCGTCCCCGCCGCCACGCGAGGCACCGGATACGGCATCTTTACCGCCATCTACGGCATCGCCTGGCTGACGGGCTCCACCATCATCGGGGCCCTCTACTCAGCCTCCCTCACCGGCCTCATCCTCTTCACCGTTGGCACTCAGCTAGTGGCACTGATCGCCTTCATTCCTTTGCTCAAGACCGTTCCCACGCAGGGTCCGGCCACCTAGCCTGCCGAGCACGGCTGCCAGATTCCGATGCAGCTTCACCCGGAATGGGGGCCTCCGGAGAGCCTCCCGGCGACGGCGATGAGTGCGGCTGTCCCGGTGGCGGCCCCCGCGGCGTAGGCCATGGCGGTGTAACTGCCGAGCCAGGCTGCGATTGCCGGGCCGGCTGCGGGGGCGAGGGCGGTAACAGCTGTCAGCGGGGCCGCGAAGATGCCTTGCAGAGTGCCCAGGTTCCGGCTTCCCCACCGGTCGCCTACGATCGTGGCCTGCAACAGCGTCTGGCACCCACGGACCGCCCCAGCGAGCATTCCTGCCGCGATAAGCAGCGGGACCGGGCCGGGCAGCGCCGCCAGTAACAGGACGGCAACGGCTGCCGTTCCGGCAATGACCGACAGCCGGGCGCCGGGCGGGATGGCGCCGAACAGCAGGCGGCCGCCGACCTGTCCGGCTCCGATGAGGCCGAGCCCGACCGCGGCCGTGGTGTAGTCGGAACCTTTTTCCATCAGCACAGGAATGATGTTCAGCGTCACGGTGTACAGCCCGAGGCAGAGCAGGACCATGAGCGCCTGCAGGCCAAGGAATTCCGGGCTTCGCCGGACGGCCCGCACCGTCTCCCGGTGGTCTGTCGCGGCAGCGCCGGGGGCAGTCTGGGCCCAGGTCCGGTTCAGGTATCGGGCGTGCAACGGGACGGTGATGAGTCCCATGATCCCGGCGAGGATGAGGAAGGCGCCTCGCCAGCCGAACGCGGATGTCAGGGTTGCGGTAAGGGGCGCGAAGATGGTGGAAGCGAACCCTGCGACGAGGGTCAAAACCGTCAGCGGCCGGATGCGGGCGGGTCCGTACCAGCGGCTGATCACCGTGAAGGCCGGCTGATAAAGCACGGCGGCCTGCGCTGTGCCGGCGAGCAGCCAGGCCGCGAAAAACACCGGCAGGGTTGCTGCCGTCGCCACCATGGCCAGGGCCAGTATTCCGACGAGGGAACCGCCGATCATCAGCCTACGAGGCCCGGTCCGGTCGAGAATCCTGCCGACGAAGATGCCGGCCGCCGCGGAGACCATCAGGCCGGCCGAAAACGCTCCGGTCACGAGGGCCGGGTCCCAGCCGGTGTCCTCGCTGATGGGGCGGACCGCCGCGATCAATGCGTAGTAGAGCACGCCCCACCCGGTGGTCTGGGTGATGCACAGCGCGGCGAGGCCGCCGCGCGGTGAACCCTCCGCGACCAGTGTCCGGGATAGCGCCTGGGCAGGCACGGTCTAGTTCCCGGTGAGCTCCGCATGCAGCTTCTGGACCCGGGCCTTGATGTCGTCCCGAACCAGGCGCATGCGTTCCATGCCCTCGATGCCGCGCTCGGAGGGCTCGTCCGTATCCCAGACCTCGAGCCGCTTGCCCTCGGGGGCTTCGACTTTTGCCTCGTTGCCCAGGACGATCACGACGTCGACCGCTTCCAGCACTTCGTCGGTGACGGGTTTGGGGTGTTCGCCGGTGATGGCGATACCAAGTTCGGCCAAGGAATCCACGGCCTGGGGGTTCAGTGACTTCCCGGGTTTGGTTCCGGCGGAGTGGACGGTGACGGCCCCGCCGGCGAGCTGGTTCATCAGCCCTGCGGCGAGCTGGGATTTTCCGCCGTTCTTGCTGCAGACGAACAGGACGCCGGGTGTTTTCGTGGTCTCGGTCATGCGTTGGATACTTCCTTGTCTGAGCTGGGGTCGTGGAGCAGGGATGCGGCGAGTGCCTTGACCCGATCGTGGATCTCGTCCCGGATGATCCGCACGGCCGCCACGGGAAGGCCGGCCGGATCTGCCAGTTCCCAGTCCTCGTAGCGTTTGCCAGGGTAGATCGGGCAGGAGTCCCCGCACCCCATCGTGATCACCACGTCCGAGGCACGCACGACATCGTCGGTGAGGGGTTTGGGATAGTCCCTGGTCACGTCCAGGCCCATTTCGGACATCGCCGCGACGACGGCCGGGTCCAGCTCGGCCGCCGGCAGGGAGCCCGCGGACCGGACGCGGATCCTGCCCTTGGCCTCGACATTCAGGAGTGCTGCGGCCATCTGGGAGCGGCCGGCGTTCTGCACGCAGACAAACAGCACCTCCGGGACGTCGCTGGTGACGGCGCCCTTGGATTTGGCCAGGGCGTTGAGCCGGTCGTTGGCGAAGTGCTCAGTGGTGGAGGGCAGATGCGTTTTGATCTTCGCGGTCCGGGCCAGTGCGGTGTACGACTCGAAGACGTAGCGTTCGACCGTTTCTGCGGCAAAGACGCCGGCGAACCGGTCTGCCAGGCGCGCGCTGATCCGGTGCAGGAGTTCGGTGTTGTCCTGCAGGCTCAGTCCGTGTTCAGGGTGGTCAGTCATGTCAGCACTCCAATGTGGTTGGGTGACGAAGGCAGGTGATCGAGGTCAGTTCTCGCCGGAGCGACCGTGGGCCAGTCCGGTGGGAAAGCCCACGAGGACCGGTTCAGGGGCTCCGCAGCATCCGCCGGAGCTTTCGGCCACAAAACCTGCGGGCACGGCCGCGGGGACGTCGCAGCTGGTGCCGATGTCCGAGGAGCAGACACCGGTCTCGGGGAGTTCGAGCCGGACGGCGTCGGCCGCTTCCCGGTCCCCGGCCAGCGCCGCGGCAACGGAGCGGACCTGTTCGTAGCCGGTGGCGAGCAGGAAGGTCGGGGCCCGGCCGTAGGACTTCATGCCGACGATGTAGAAGTCCTGTTCAGGGTGGGCCAACATTTTGGCGCCGTGCGGTGCCACGGTGCCGCAGGAGTGGAATTCGGGGTCGATCAGCGGGCCGAGCTCACGCGGGGCTTCCACGCCCGGGTCCAGTTCCAGCCGAAGTTCCCGGAGGATGTCCAGGTCGGGGCGGAACCCGGTGGCCGGAACGACGACGTCGGCGTCGAGGGTGCGGCCGTCCGTGGAGGTCAGGGTGACGGCGCCGTCGGACGCTGCGAGAGAGGCGATCCCGAAGCCGGTGTGCAGTTCCACGGCACCGGACTCGACGAGGCTGCGCAGCCTGCTGCCGAGCTGGCCGCGGGCGGCCAGCCGATCGGCGTCGCCGCCGCCGTAGACCTTGGCCGCCGACGCGCCGCGGATCGCCCAGACGATCTTGGTCCCCGGCGCCTGGGGTGCGAGCTCGGAGAGATTCAGCAGAGTGTTGGCTGCCGAGTGGCCCGCGCCGACCACGACGGCGGTGCGCGCGGCGAACGCTTCGCGGTCGCGACCCAGCACGTCCGGCAGCGGTGCGGAAATCCTGTCGGCGGCGGCGGCTTCGCCCACGGCGGGCAGGCCCGAGGTGCCGAGCGGGTTGCGGGTGGACCAGGTGCCGGACGCGTCGATGACAGCTGCGGCCTGGTAGTCGCGGATTTCTCCGTCGGCGTGTTCGACACGAACCACGAAGGGCGTGATGTCACGGTTCCGGCTGTGGGTCTTGTCCATGCCCTGCCGGGTAACCGCGACGACTCGGGCGCCGGTGTGCAGGCGGGACGCGATCGCCGGCACCGCGGCGAGCGGGCTGAGGTACTGGTCGATGAGGTCCCCGCCCGTGGGCAGCGCCGTCGGCTCAGGGGCTTCCCAGCCGGTCGCGGCGAGCAGGCGGACCGCGGCGGCGTCGGTGTTGTACTGCCACGGGGAAAACAGACGGATGTGGCGCCACTGCTCGATGGCGGCGCCCGCCGTCGGGCCGGCCTCGAGGATCAGCGGTTCGAGTCCGCGTTCGATCAGGTGGGCCGCCGAGGCCAGGCCGACGGGCCCGGCGCCGATCACGGCAACGGGGAGGTTCTTCGCTGAATCCATGGTGTCCTCTGTTTCATCCGTAGGTGTGGTGGTTCTGTTGGGAGGTGCCTACCGGCCCCGGTGGGGCCGGCAGGCGGGAGGGTGTTAGCAGCAGCCCTGCATGTCATCAGGGCAGTCGTCGCAGCAACCGGAGTCACTGCAGCATCCTGTCTTCATTCAGCTCACCCCCTCTCCGTTCGGGGTCAGGAGTGCGTGGGTTCTTCCACCAGTGCCGTGGCGATGCTGCCGGCGTCGTCGAGCGCGGCGAGGTAGCGTTCGGCGTCCAGTGCGGCGGCGCAGCCGGTCCCGGCGGCGGTGATGGCCTGGCGGTAGCGGTGGTCCACCGCGTCACCGCAGGCAAACACGCCGGAAAGGTTGGTGACGGTGGTGGGCGAGTCGACCTTGATGTAGCCCTCGGCGTCGAGGTCCACCTGGCCGGTGAGCAGTTCGGTGCGCGGGACATGGCCGATCGCGACGAAGACCCCGGTGGCCGGCTGTTCCCGGGTTTCACCGGTGCGGGTGTCCGTCAGGGTCACGCCGGTGACCTTGGCATCGCCGTGGATCTTGGTGATAGCGGAGTTCCACGCGAAGCGGATCTTGGGGTTGTCCTTGGCGCGCTGCGCCATGATGCGGGAAGCCCGCAGTTCACCCTTGCGGACCACCACCGTCACGGACCTGGCGAAGCGGGTCAGGAAGGTCGCTTCCTCCATCGCCGAGTCTCCGCCGCCGACCACGATGATGTCCTGCTCGCGGAAGAAGAACCCGTCGCAGGTGGCGCACCAGGAGAGCCCGTGGCCGCTGAGTTTCTTCTCCTCGGGCAGTCCGAGTTCCTTGTACGCGGACCCGGTGGCGAGGATGACCGCTTTAGCCTCGAAGGTCTCCCTGCCTGCCGTGGTCACGCGCTTGGTGCGACCGGCAAGGTCGACCTCTGTGACATCGTCGAAGATGATTTGCGCGCCGAAGCGTTCTGCCTGCTGCTGGAGGCCGTCCATCAACTCCGGCCCCTGGACGCCGGCGGGGAAGCCGGGGAAGTTCTCCACCTCGGTGGTGTTCATCAGGGCACCGCCCGCGGTGACCGCCCCGGCGATAACGAGAGGCTTGAGGCCGGCACGGGCGGCATAGATCGCCGCGGTGTAGCCGGCGGGGCCGGACCCGATAATGACGAGCTGCTTAGGCATGGTTGACTTCTACTTTCCGACGGGAAGGAGTTCAGAAATCAGGGCTTCGATGCGGGCCTTGATGTCGTCGCGGATCGGGCGGACGGCGGCGACGCCCTGGCCGGCCGGGTCTTCGAGTTCCCAGTCCTCGTAGCGCTTGCCCGGGAAGATCGGGCAGGTGTCGCCGCAGCCCATGGTGATGACGACGTCGGAGTCCTTCACGGCCTCGGTGGTGAGGACCTTGGGGATCTCGGCGGACATGTCGATGCCAAGTTCGGCCATGGCCTCGACGGCGGCCGGGTTGACCTTGTCCGCCGGGGCGGAACCGGCGGAACGGACCTCAATCTCGCCGTTGGCCAGGGTGGTGAGGAAGGCAGCGGCCATCTGGGAGCGGCCGGCGTTGTGGACGCAGACGAACAGAACGGAGGGCTTCTTGGCGGTTTCGGTGCTCACGGTGTTTCTCCTGGGATCAGTTAGGTGTGGATCGGTTTTGATGAGGTCGTTGACCCGCACCCGCCTTGCTGACTGAACATTGATGTTTGTCGATGCACGAAGTATCGAACAATAGATCGATACTTGTCAATATGGTTGGGTTTTGGGTTTAGGCGGCGTGCAGGCGGGGTGCGAGGCCGCTGATGCGGCGGCCGATATCAGCGAAGGCGCGCTCGAAGGCGTCCTCGGTGTTCAGCCTGAGCGGATCCGGAACGGACCAGTGGATCCCGTCCAGGTTGGGGATTTCCTCGTGGGCGCTATCGCACACGGTCACGACGAAGTCTTTATCGTCCGCCACTTCATCCAGCCGGCGCGGGGGAAGCTCCGCGAGAGCGACGCCGTGGCGGCGGGCGACCTCAACGGCGCCTGGGGCGATGCGGTCCGCGGGGTGCGTACCCGCGGAGGTCGAGGGAATTTGGCTGACCTGGCTCCAGAGTGCGACGGCCAGCTGGGACCGGGCACTGTTCCGGGTGCAGACGAAGAGGACGCGGCGGGCTCCGTGCTCAGCCCCGGGCACCAGGCCCTCCAGGGCGCCTGAGGTGAGCCGGATGTAGCTGCGGCGCTTATCTGCCTCCGAGCGGTGGCGGGCAGTCAGGCCCGCTCCTTCCAGGGTGCGCAAGTGGTGGGACAGCAGGTTTGACGGCATTCCGAGTTCGGCCTGCAGCTCCGTGGGGGAAAGGTCGCCCAGTGTCAGCAGGTCCACAATTCGCAGCCGCGCAGGATCGGCGAGAGCCGCATGCTTGGCGACCCGCGCCCTAAAGACTTCAACTGGGTCAGTATTCATTGGTTCAATTTTGACTGAGTTAATTCTTTGGGTCAAGCTGTTGGCATGACTTCTCAACAACCGCCGCTGTGGCGCCGTGCCGTCGCCGAGCTGCTCGGCACCAGCCTGCTCGTGATGATCGTGGTCGGCTCCGGGATCGCCGCCCAGCAGCTCTCCCCCAACGACGTCGGCCTGGAGCTGCTCCAGAACAGCACCGCCACGGTGCTGGGTCTGACGGTCCTGATCCTCGTGCTCGGTCCCGTCAGCGGCGCGCACTTCAACCCCGTGGTTTCCATCGTCGACTGGATCCTGGGCCGGCGGAGCGGGGCCGGACTGGCGCTGCCGGAACTTGGCACGTACGTGGTTGCGCAGACAGCGGGCGCGATCAGCGGCAGTGTTGCGGCGAACGCCATGTTTGACGTGGGCACCTCCATTTCGGTCAAGGACCGGGCAACCACCGGGCATCTCCTCGGCGAGGTCGTCGCCACCGCAGGTCTCGTGCTGCTGATCTTCGCCCTGGCCGCCACCAGCCGGGGCGTCCTGGCAGCGCCGGCGGTGGGCGCTTACATCGGCGCCGCGTACTGGTTCACGTCCTCGACGTCGTTCGCGAACCCGGCAGTGACGGTGGGCCGCATCTTCAGTGACACGTTCGCGGGCATAGCCCCGGCCTCCGTTCCCGGCTTCGTGGCAGCGCAGCTGATCGGCGCGACGGTAGGCGTTGGCCTCCTCCTCGTCTTGTTCCCGTCCGCGGCCCGCGCCGCGGACGACGTCGTTCTGGCGCACAGTTCCGTGCCGGCCAATTCGTAGCATCAGCCTGTAGTTGGAGGTTGACCGTCTGCGCGTCCAGCCAACCAGGACCATGACGGCTTTATATTGATGATTGTCAATATCGGGGCATAATGGGTATATGAACTCGCTCTCTATCCTCGAACCGGTCACGGATGAATCCTGCTGCGCCCCGGCGGGAACGCCTGCCCTGGGCGCTGAAGAGGCGAAACAGAAGGCCTTGGTTTTTAAGGCCCTCGCTGATCCGAACCGGCTGCGGCTGCTCTCCATCGTCAAGGCCGAGGCGTCCGGTGAATCCTGCGTCTGCGATCTCACCGAGCCGCTGGGCCTGGGCCAGCCGACCGTGTCCCATCACTTGAAGATCCTGGTTGACGCCGGCCTGCTGCATCGTGAGAAGCGCGGCACGTGGGCCTACTACTCCCTCGTTCCGGGCGCCCTGGAGCAGACGGCCGGCCTTCTGGCGTCTCTGTGAGTCAGAGTTCGGCGCCCGACGTCATTATCCGGCCGTTGCGGGAATCCGACTGGCCCGAGGTCCAGCGGATCTACCGTGAGGGAATCGTGACAGGTCAGGCCACGTTCGAAGCCGAGGCACCGGACTGGCGCCGTTTCGACGCTTCGCGGCTTGCTTCCCACCGCCTAGTGGCCGAGGTGCCCGCCGGCGGGATTCTTGGCTGGGCGGCTGTTTCCGCCGTTTCCGGCCGACCCGTGTACTCCGGTGTCGTCGAACACTCCATCTACGTTTCCGAGGCAGCCCGCGGCCGGCGGATAGGAACACACCTACTCCAGGCGTTGGTCAACTCGACGGAAGAGGACGGCATCTGGACCATTCAGGCGAGCGTTTTCCCGGAGAACGAGCCGAGCATGCGGCTCCACCTTGCCCACGGCTTCAGGGTGGTGGGACGGCGGGAAAAGATTGCCCGGATGGCGCACGGCCCTGCTGCCGGCCAATGGATGGACACCGTGCTGATCGAACGGCGCACGCGGGTCCTTTAGTTCTTGTGCTGCCAACACGGCGGCGACGAAGGTAGTCTCTGGGAGCTAACGACGCGACCGTAACCCAGGAGGACATCATGAATGCCGAGACTCCCACTACCGAGGCCCGGTTGCGTGCCATGTTGGAGAACATCAGGACGGCAACCGCCAACACGCGCCAGGCGATGGACTCTCCGGGCGACGATGAGTGGGTGCAGGACGGCGAGTCGGATGCTGAGTACCTGCGGTCGATCCAACGGGACACGATCGCCCGACTGGACGCTACCGCCCGGGACATCGAAGCTCTGCTGGCCCAGCGCCTGGGCGGCTAGCCGGGAAGGCAACGGCCCCGCCGCACACGGTGCAGCGGGGCCGTTGAGGCGGGTCAGGCGGGCTGGGTGCTGAGTGCGGTCAGGGCCGACAACTTCTCTTCACCGGTGGGTTCTTCGGGCAGGAGCGGAATGAGGGCGACCCGGTCCGTCAGGGTGTGCACCTTCGCGATCTGTTCGACTTCGCTCGCGGCGCGGGCCCGCAGGAACGGCGTCTGCGGGTGCGCGGCGGCGATCGAGTTGTTGATGACCCAGGCCCACGGGTGGATTCCGGCCCTTTTCAGGTCACCTTGCAGTTCTTCTGCTTCGAGCACGGGCGTCGTTTCGGCCAGCGTGACGAGAACGACCTTGGTCTGGGCCGGGTCCTGAAGCCGCATCAGCGGCGTCACGAATCCCATGGTGTCGCCGACCTGGCGGGCGATCTCACGGTGGTACGAGCCGGTGGCGTCCAGGAGCAGCAGCGTGTGCCCGGTCGGTGCCGTGTCGATCACGACAAAGTGCCGGCGGGATTCCTGGACCACCTTGGAGAACTGCCGGAACACGGCCACCTCGTCGGTGCAGGGCGACAACAGGTCCTCGGCGAGGGCCGCGCGCCCGTCATCGTCCAGGTTCCGGCCCTTGGTCTCCATCACATGGCTTCGATATTCCTCGATGGCCGCTTCAGGATCGATGCGGGAGACCGTCAGGCCCGGGATGGAACCATGGAGTGTTTCGGTGAGGTGCGCTGCGGGATCGGTCGTGGTGAGGTGCACCGCATGTCCGCGTTTGGCCAGGGCGACCGCAATGGCGGCAGCGACGGTGGTCTTCCCGACCCCGCCCTTGCCCATGCACATCACGAGGCCGTGGCCGTCGAGCTCCACTTCGTTCACCAGGGCAGCCAGGGTGGCGTCCTCCACCTCGGCGGCCAGCGCGGCCTCATCAGGGATCTCGGCGCCGGAAGTGGCCGCGAACAGGGACTTGAGTGCCGGAATGCCGACCATATTGCCCGGCTTCAGATCCAATATGTCGCGCGGAAGTCCGGCGACCGCCTCGGGAATGGCCGCGACGGCGGCAGCCTCCCGGGCCCGCAACGCCTGCGCCAGATCCTCATCGCCGGCGGCGGGCGGCAGGATGCCGTTGACGACAACATAACCGCCGCCGATCCCGATCTGGTTGAGTTCCAGATACGTCCGCTCAATTTCGCTCAGCGACGAAGTCTGCGCACGGCTCACCAGAACAAGCCGGGTCCTCGCCGGGTCCGTGAGTGCCTGGACCGCCTTGGCGTACACCTGCTTGTGCTTCTCCAGTCCGGACAACGGGCCCAGGCAAGAGGGGTCTCCCTTGCCGGCCGCCAGGAAATCGGTCCACGAGCCCGGCAGCTGAAGAAGGCGGATGGTGTGGCCCGTCGGGGCGGTATCGAAGACGATGTGGTCATACTCCCCGTAGGAGCTATCGTCGGCGAGTAGGTTAGTGAACTCGTCGAAGGAGGCGATCTCCGTGGTGCATGAGCCCGAGAGACTCTCAGCGATGCCAACCAGTTCTGACTCGGGCAGAAGGCCCCGGACGGGCGCGATGATCCGCTCCCGGTAAGCCTCGGCAGCCTGCTCCGGGTCAATCTCCAACGCTGAAAGGCCGGGCGCATCCTGGATGGGCGTGACGGTGTTCCCGATGGTCACACCGAAGACCTGCCCGACATTGGATGCAGGGTCGGTGCTGACCAGCAAGACCTGCTTGCCGGACTTGGCGAGGGTGAGCGCCGTCGCGCACGCCACGGAGGTCTTGCCCACACCGCCCTTGCCGGTGAAGAACAGGAACCGGGGCGCGTTCTCAAGAAACTTCACGCCGGGACCTAGCAGCAGCTCGTCGAGCCGCCACAGCAGCCGCCGGACTTTTCACTCAGGCCAAGTTCCGGGCGGGACTGCGGCTCAACGGCGGCTTCGCCCAGTCCGGCGAAAGTCAGCAACTGCTCCCTGCTGGGGTAGGTGCCGGTGGCGACCGTGACGCCGTCGACGATAGTGAGCGGAAGGCCCTTGGATCCGACCAGGTGCATGAATCCACGGACCGTTTCGTCCTCCGCGAAAGCTGAAGGTTCGCTGGCGAGGTTGTGGCGGGCAATGTCTGCACCGAGGCGCTGGAGGTGTCGCACATCCGCGGTCACATCGACCAGGGACTGGGCCACGTCGGGGCCGCAGACCCCGGTGTCACAGCAGAGGGCGGATTCGTAGATTCGGATTGCAGGCATGTTGTTCTCCTTGGCTTTCGTGGTGGTTCGATTCGATACCGAAACACGGAGTCCCACTCATTCAGGCGGTCGTCCTGCCACGGACGTCGTCAGCGTGATTGCAACTCTATTCTCAGTATATCGACAATCGTCGATACACAAAAGAGTGGAGGAGGGGACGTCGAACTCGACGGCCGCCGATGCGCACAACGCGCGGCTCTCTGGGTATCGAGCCGGCGGATACTGTTTTCCCCTATTGCCGTCACAGCGCACCGGCCTTGCCCGGTCACGACCCATAATGAGGCCATGTGCAACGAACCATGGACCCTCGATGCCGTTCCCGGACAGATGGGATCCGTTCTTCACCCCGACAATGACACTCAACGACGTTTATGCCTACCCCACGCTTCACTTCGCCTTCCACGCACAGCAGCTCACCCTCGGCCATCCACGCTAACGGGCGCCTGAAGCTGGACGTTGAAGTACGGGACTCGTGCACGTCGGTTCCTGGCACGCGGGACGTTAAGAAAGCGCTAATTTGTGGCGTTCCGGCATATGGAAAGCGTTAAGGACCGTTCCCGTGGGGCGCCGCCCGTGCTGTCCTGATGCAAGAGGACACCGCAGCCACCGTGGCCGTGGTCCGCTCCTCGGCAGGAGCCAAACAGAATGACCACCACGCCCCGGCGGACCCAGGACACGTCCGTTGTTGCCGCCAAAGCAGGTGCTGCCCGGGATTTCGTCGCCGTCGACGACGGCGGAGATTTTTCGTACCACCGGTCCGAACAGAGCCTGCTGGCGGCGTTTGAGTACGTCGCGGAAGCCGCGTGCATCATCGACCGCAGCGGCACTGCCTACCGTCTGGCCTTGGATTCGAACCGGCGCCTGATCCTTGGCCCCCCGCTCGGCCCGGTGGAATTCCATTGGCTCCGGCACGCGTGGCTGGATGCACAAAACGCTCACCCGGAGGGGCACCGGCTTCGCCGGTTCTACCCCCTCAGCAGGGACGAAGTGGTCTCGGACGTGTTCGAAACCCTCGCCCTGGAACGCGGGACAGCGCCGGCCCAGGGCGCCTGGTCTCTGGACATCGGCGGCCTCGCAACACATCCGTCCAGCATGGCGGACATCGACCGCCGGCTTGGCCGCCGGACACCGCTGGAGCACGTCCATGTGACAGATCCCTTCGGGCACCTGTACCGGCCCGCGCGGCACCGCAGCCATTGGTATCTGCTGGCGACCGCCGGATCCATCCTCTACATCGAAGTCCCCGCCCCCGCCGCAGCCGACTGAGAGCGCTCCCCCCTTCCGCCGCAACGGCCGGATCCGCCGTTTGCACGCCCGTTTGAGCCAAAATTCGGCGAACGGTGCCAACGCGGGCGGTGTTAAGGATCCGTCAAGATTCACCACGGTCCGGGAGCGGCGCCCGGCGCCGGTGTTATCGTCGGCACTGAACACGGTGGCGGGCATCGCGCGGAGAGGCACAGATGACCACGATGAGCAGGCCGCCTTCGGATCCCTCAGCGGTAAGGCCGGGAGCCGGGGACAACTTCAGACGATGGCTGCTCTTCGGCTTGCAGGACGCCAAGGGGGTCCATCAGGGACCCGGTGCGGTGAGCGACTCGCACCTGAAGAAGCATGCATGGTGGCAGGTCATGTGCCTGACCGGCGTGGATTACTTCTCAACCCTGGGGTACCAGCCCGCCATCGCCGCGCTCGCCGCGGGCGTGATCTCGCCGCTGGCGACCATGGTCCTGGTGGCGGTGACCCTGCTCGGCGCCCTGCCGGTCTACCGCCGGGTTGCCGGTGAAAGCCACCGCGGCGAGGGCTCGATCGCCATGCTGGAGCGGCTGATGCCGAAATGGGGCGGGAAACTCTTCGTGCTGGTCCTGCTGGGGTTTGCGGCGACGGACTTCATGATCACCATGACGCTCTCCGCGGCCGACGCAACCGCGCACGCGATCCAAAACCCCCTCGTGCCAGGCTGGATGCAGGGCCAAAACGTGCCGGTGACACTCTTCCTGCTGGCCCTGCTGGGCGCCGTCTTCCTGCGCGGGTTCAAAGAAGCCATTGGCGTCGCTGTCGTCCTGGTCGGCATCTACCTGGGCCTGAATGTCGTGGTGGTGATCACGACCATCTTCGAAGTGTTCGCCCAGCCCGTTGACGTGTCCAACTGGTGGGTGGCCCTGACCACACAGCACGGGAGCCCGTTCATGGTGGTAGGGATCGCGCTGCTGGTCTTCCCCAAGCTGGCCCTGGGCCTCTCCGGCTTCGAGACCGGGGTGGCTGTCATGCCGCAGATCCAGGGACGCCCGGGCGACACCGAAGAAAAACCAGCGGGCCGGATCGAGGGTGCCCGCCGGTTGCTGACCACCGCCGCCGTCATCATGAGCGCCTTCCTCATCACCACCAGCTTCACCACGGTGATCCTGATCCCGGCACAGGAATTCCAGCCGGGCGGCCAGGCCAACGGGCGTGCCCTGGCGTACCTCGCCCACGAATACCTGGGCTCGGGGTTCGGCACCGTCTATGACCTCAGCACCATCGCCATCCTGTGGTTTGCCGGCGCCTCCGCGATGGCCGGGCTCCTGAACCTCGTGCCCCGGTACCTGCCCCGCTATGGCATGGCCCCCGGCTGGGCGCGGGCCGTGCGCCCGCTGGTGCTCGTGTTCACGGCGGTCGGTTTCCTGATCACCTGGCTCTTCAACGCCGACGTCGACGCCCAGGGCGGTGCGTACGCCACCGGCGTCCTGGTGCTGATGACCTCCGCGGCTGTAGCGGTGGCCCTCTCCGCCCGGCGCGGGAAACAGCGCAACCGCACCCTCGGGTTCGGTGCCATCGCCGTCGTATTCATCTACACCACGGTGGCCAACATCATTGAACGCCCCGAAGGCATCCGGATCGCAGCGTTCTTTATCGCGGGCATCATTCTGATTTCCCTGCTGTCCCGGATCCGGCGGTCCTTTGAACTCCACGCCACCCACGTCCACATGGACCGGCAGGCCCTGGAATTCATGTCCTCCAACCTGGACGGGCCGCTCGCGATCATTGCCCACGAACCGCAGCGGCTGACCCCGGAGGCGTACCGTGACAAACTGACGTCGGCGATCGAAGTCAGCCACCTTCCGGTGGACTACCAGGCTTTGTTCCTGGAAGTGGTGGTGGACGACTCCTCGGACTTCGAGACCGAACTGGAGGTCCGCGGCGTGAACCGGCACGGCTACCACATCCTGGAAGTCCACGGACCCGTGGTGCCAAACACCATCGCCTCCGTGCTGCTGCACATCCGCGACGTGACCGGGCTGATGCCGCACATTTACTTCCGCTGGACCGAGGGCAACCCCGTCACCAACCTGCTGCGCTTCCTCGCGTTCGGCGAGGGCGAAATCGCCCCGGTCACCCGAGAAGTGCTGCGCGAAGCCGAACCCGATGTGACCAAACGGCCCTGGGTCCACGTCGGCTGAGCGCTCCTCGAACCTCAAAGTCCGTCCCTGCCGCGGCGGATGATGCCGAACCGGGAGGCGGGACAGTCCGGACTTCCGGGTCCCCGTTAAGACCGCGTCAAGATCCACCCTCAGGGCGTTAAGAAACCATCAGGAACCGCACTTCTCTCTCCGGAGCGGAGTTGACTTTCAGTAGCCCCGCAAACGGGGCGCGGATGAAAGGAACCTGCAATGGCCGACCTGGCTGTTATCGGAATTCTCATGGTCTCCACGGGGTTCGTCATGTGGATCGGCCACGTCCTGGCAGGGATGGTCGGCGGCGCCGATGACCGGCCGGAGGACGGACGATGAGCGCCGACGCGATCATGTGGCTCGTCTTGCTGATCGCCGGGCTGTGCCTCTTCGGTTACCTGCTGGCGGTCCTGATTCACCCGGAAAAGTGGTGAGCGGAACATGACCTTCAACGCTGCATCCTTTGTTGTCCAGGTGGCGGGACTGCTCATTGTCCTGGCAGCCCTGCACAAGCCCTTCGGCATCTATTTGGCCCGGGTTTTCGGGGGAAAGTCGTCAAGCCGGCCCGAGCGCCTGTTCTACCGGCTCGCCGGGATCGACGCCGACACCGAGCAGACCTGGCCCGTGTACCTGCGCAGCGTCCTGGCGTTCTCGGCCGTGTCCATCCTGGCCGTGTTCGGCCTGCAGCGCCTGCAGGGTGTCCTGCCGGGCAGCGGATCACTGCCCGGTGTGGACCCGTGGGTGGCCATGAACACTGCCATTTCCTTTGTGACCAACACCAACTGGCAGACCTACGTCCCCGAGACCACGGTGGGCATTTTCGTGCAGATGACCCTGCTGGCAGTGCAGAACTTCCTCTCCGCCGCGGTCGGGATCGTGGTCGTCGTCGCGCTCATCCGGGGCATCGCCCGCACCAGGACGCAGCGGCTGGGCAACTTCTGGGTGGACCTGGCCCGGACATCGTTCCGGATCCTCCTGCCGCTCGCGTTCATCGCGGCAGTGGTGATGGTCCTCGGCGGCGTGGTGCAGAACTTCTGGCCCACCGATGTCACCAACCACGCCGCCGGGATCAGCCAGACCATTCCTGGGGGCCCCGTCGCCTCCCAGGAAGCCATCAAGGAGCTCGGCACCAACGGCGGCGGCTACTTCAACGCGAACTCGGCCCACCCGTTCGAAAACCCAAACGCGTTCATCAGCCTCTTCGAGGTGTTCCTGCTCCTGCTCATCCCCTCGGCGCTGCCCTACGCATACGGCCGGATGGTGGGCGACCAGAAGCAGGGCTACACGGTGGTCGCCGTGATGGGCACGCTGTGGCTGGCTTCGATTTCGCTGATGGGCTGGGCCGTGGCATCCGGGCAGGGCACCTCGACGGCCGCCGCCGGGGGTCTCGGCGAAGGCTTTGAACAGCGCTTCGGCCCCGCCCCCAGCACGATCTTTGCCACCTCCACCACACTGACCTCCACCGGCGCCGTTAACGTCGCCCACGACTCTCTCCCCCCGCTGGCCGGCGGGGTGGCAATGGTCAACATGATGCTCGGCGAGGTCGCCCCGGGCGGAACCGGTTCCGGGCTCTACGGCCTGCTGATCCTGTCCATCATCTCCGTCTTTATCGCCGGGCTCATGGTCGGGCGCACCCCGGAGTACCTGGGCAAGAAGATCGGCCCGACGGAAATGAAGCTCGCCGCCATGTACATCCTGGTCACCCCGACCCTGGTACTGGCGCTGGCCGGCATCACCGTTCTGCTGCCAGACGCCATGGCCAACGCCCCGGCCACCGGCCCGCACCAGTTCAGCGAAGTGCTCTACGCCTTCACCTCCGGGGCCAACAACAACGGCTCCGCGTTCGGCGGCATCACCACCTCAGGCCCCTTCCTCTCGGTCATGATGGGCTTGGCGATGCTGCTGGGCCGGTTCCTCCCGATTGTCCTGGTACTCGCCCTGGCCGGTTCCCTCGCCCGTCAGGGCAAGATTCCCGCCTCCGCCGGCACCGTCCCCACCCACGGCCCCCTGTTCGGCGCTCTGCTGCTCGGCGTGACAGTGATCTTGACCGCCCTGAGCTACTTCCCGGCCCTTGCCCTGGGCCCCCTCGCAGAAGGACTTCTCAAATGACCCCGTCCCGTACGGACACCGACGCCCAGACCTACGCCGACGGCAACCCCCTCGGCACCCCCGGCGAACACAAGCACCACACCCAGGCCCCGGCGAAACTCACGCTCGCCTCCGTCGCCGCCGCCCTGCCGCTCGCGGTCCGCAAACTCTCCCCGCGGCAGATGATCCATTCCCCGGTCATGTTCACAGTGCTGGGGGGCGCCGCCCTGTGCACCGCGATCTCCCTGTACCGGCCGTCGGTGTTCGGTATCGCGGTCACGGTATGGCTGTGGCTCACCGTCCTCTTCGGCACCCTGTCCGAATCCATCGCCGAAGGCCGGGGCAAGGCCCAGGCCGACAGCCTCCGCGCCAGCCGCAAGGGCGTCCACGCCCGGCTCCGCCAGCCCGATGGCACCACCCGTGACATTCCAGGCACAGAGCTGCGGCTCAACGACGTCGTCATCTGCGAGGCCGGGGACGTCATCCCCTCGGACGGCGAAATCATCGAAGGCCTCGCGAGCGTCGACGAATCCACCATCACCGGCGAATCAGCGCCGGTGATCCGTGAATCCGGCGGTGACCGGTCGTCCGTCACCGGCGGCACGAAGGTCCTCTCGGACCGGATTGTCATCCGCATCAGCGCCGAGCCGGGCCAAACGTTCATCGACCGCATGATCAAGCTGGTCGAGGGCGCCGTGCGGCAGAAGACTCCTAACGAAATCGCCCTCCACGTGCTCCTGGTCTCCCTGACCATCGTGTTCCTGGCTGTCACCATGTCCCTGGCCCCGTTCGCCGCACTCGCCGGTGCCACGCCGTCCCCGATCGTGCTGGTCGCACTGCTCGTCTGTCTGATCCCCACCACCATCGGCGCGCTGGTCCCTGCGATCGGCATCGCCGGCATGGACCGCCTGGTCCAGCACAACGTGCTGGCCACCTCCGGCCGTGCGGTGGAGACCGCCGGGGACATCACCACATTGCTGCTGGACAAGACCGGAACCATCACCTATGGCAACCGCCGCGCCGTCAATTTCTTCCCCGCCGCCCATGTGGACAGGGCCGAACTGATCGAAGCTGCCCGGGTTTGCAGCCTGGCCGACGAAACGCCCGAGGGTCGGTCCATCGTGGACCTCGCCGCGGACAAGGGCGTGACCGGGTCCGATCTGTCAGCACTTGAACGCAGCTCCGGCAATTTTGCCGTGGTGCCCTTCAGCGCCAGCACGCGCATGAGCGGGCTGGACCTTGATGGGCGGATGATCCGCAAAGGCGCCGCCTCCACGGTGACGGCGTTCGTTGCCGAATTCGGCGGACACTCCCCGGCGGAGGTCGACCACAGGGTCACGGAAATCTCGGCCCAGGGCGGCACTCCCCTGCTCGTCGCCCAGGTCGGCGCGGACGGCCGCGCGGACATTCTTGGGACCATCCACCTCGCCGACGTCGTCAAACCCGGCATGCACGCACGTTTCGCCGAACTGCGGCAAATGGGCATCCGGACCGTGATGATCACCGGTGACAACCCCATCACCGCCAAGGCGATCGCCGCCGAGGCCGGCGTCGATGATTTCCTGGCCGAGGCAACCCCGGAGGACAAACTCGCGGTCATCAAGAAAGAGCAGGCCCAAGGCCGGCTGGTGGCCATGACCGGGGACGGCACCAACGACGCCCCGGCGCTGGCCGCGGCAGACGTCGGCGTCGCCATGAACTCCGGCACCCCGGCCGCGAAGGATGCAGCCAACATGGTGGACCTCGATTCCGACCCCACCAAGCTCATCAACATCGTCGGCATCGGCAAGCAGCTGCTCATCACCCGTGGCGCGCTGACCACCTTCTCTGTCGCCAACGACGTCGCCAAGTACTTCGCGATCGTCCCGGCCCTGTTCACCGCCGCCTTCCCCGGGCTCGGACTGTTGAACATCATGGGCCTGGCCACCCCGTCCTCGGCTATCCTCTCCGCGGTGATTTTCAACGCCCTGATCATCATCGCCCTGGTGCCGCTCGCGCTTCGGGGGGTCAAATACCGCGCCGTCTCGGCCAATCAGGCACTGGCACGAAACCTGCTCATCTACGGGCTCGGCGGCCTCATCGCACCGTTCATTGGCATCAAAATCATCGATCTCATGATTTCGCTCATCCCCGGACTCGGCTAGGAACATCCCCCATGAACGCTCTCACCGGCTACCTCCGTCAGCTGGGCACCGCCGTGCGGTTCCTGCTCTTCGCCACACTGGTCCTCGGCGTGGCCTACCCCCTGGCCGTCTTCGGCGTCGGACAACTGATCGCGCCCTACCAGGCCAACGGCTCCATCCTGAAAGACAGCGCCGGCGCCCCGGCCGCATCCGCCCTGATCGCCCAGGCCGCGGCCGACGACGCCGGCGCCCAGAACCCGCGCTGGTTCCACGCCCGGCCCTCCGCCGTGAAATGGGACCCGGCGTCATCCTCAGCCAGCAACCTGGGGCCTAACGACCCGAAACTCCTCGACGCCGTCGCCGCCAACCGGTCCGCCGTCGCCGCCGCCGAGCGCGTCAGCGAGAACCAGGTGCCCGCCGACGCCGTGACCGCCAGCGGGTCAGGACTGGACCCGAATATCTCCCCGGCATATGCCCGGCTGCAGGTTCCCCGCGTCGCCGCGGCGCAGCATCTGAGCAACGACACAGTGATGACCCTGGTCAACAAGAACACCACCGGCGGACTCGAGGCCTTCCTGGGCCAGCCGTCCGTCAACGTGACAGCCCTGAACATTGACCTGGCCGCCGCAACAGCGTCCAAGTGAGACCACGCGGAGGCGATGATCCCATGGCACGCGGAACGCTGCGGATCTTCCTGGGGGCGGCCCCGGGGGTCGGCAAGACCTACGAAATGCTGGAGGAAGCCCACCGGCTCGGCGAGCGCGGCGAGGACGTCGTCGTCGCGTTCGCCCTGGACCACGGCCGGGCCGACACTCGGGCACTCATGGAGGGCCTCGAGATCATCCCGCCCCGGCTCCTGCCCTACCGGGGCACCGAGTTCGAGGAAATGGACCTGGACGCGGTCCTCGCCCGGCAGCCCGGGACTGCGGTGGTGGACGAATACGCCCACTCCAACATTCCCGGGAGCCGCCACACCAAACGTTGGGAGGACGTCGACGAGCTCCTGTCAGCCGGCATCAACGTCCTCTCCACGGTCAACATCCAGCACCTGGCCTCCCTGGGCGACGTGGTCAGCGCCATCACCGACGTGCACCAGGCCGAGACGGTGCCGGACGACGTCGTACGCCGGGCCGACCAGATCGATCTGGTCGATATTTCCCCCGAGCTGCTCCGTCAGCGGCTCGGAGACGGCAAGATTTATGCAGCCGAGAAGATCGACGCAGCCCTGGCCAACTACTTCCGGCTGGGCAATCTCGCCGCGCTGCGTGAACTCGCGCTCCTGTGGCTGGCTGACCGGGTGGACGAGGGCCTGGCCACGTACCGGGCGGAACAGGGCATCGACGCCAGCTGGCCGGCCCGGGAACGGATCGTGGTGGCGCTGACCGGCGGCCCGGAAGGCGAAGTCCTCATCCGCCGGGGCGCCAGGATCCTCAACAGAGTCAACGGCGGGGACCTCCTGGCAGTGCACGTGCGCGCCGCCGATGGCGTGGCCAGCGAGTCGCCGCAGGCGCTGGAGGCCCAGCGCCGCCTGATCCTGGACCTGGGAGGCAGCTACCACGTGGTCACAGGCGAGGACCCCGCCGCCGCCCTCCTGGACTTCGCCCGCAGCGTCAACGCCACCCAGATTGTCGTCGGCATCTCCCGCCACAAGAGGCTCGCCGGGTTGGTCGGCGCCCTGCTCGGCGGCGGGGTCGGCACCCGGGTCGTCCGGGATTCCGGCGACATCGACGTCCACATGGTCTCCCACCCGCTCGGCGGCCGCGGCGCAGCCCCGCGGCCGCAACGGGACCTCGGCCGCATCCGGGTCGGCGCCGGCTTCATCCTGGCCACGGTGCTCCCCGTGCTTCTGCAGATGCTGCTCGCACTGAACCCGGACCAAAACGTCGCCACCGCAGCGCTGGTCCAGCTTGCCGGGTCCGTTGCCGTCGCCCTCGTTGGCGGGTTCTGGCCGGCCATCCTTGCCGCACTGTGGAGCAGCCTCCTGGTCAACTACTTCTCCACACCTCCGGTGGGCACCCTCACCATCAGCGACCCGCAGAATCTCCTCGCCCTCTTGGTCTTCGTGGGCGTCTCCGCAGCCGTCGCCGTCGTCGTCGACCTCTCCGCACGGCGCTCGAAAGAAGCCGCCCGGGCCCGCGCCGAAGCTGCCACCCTGGGAGACCTCACCCGCGGGGCCGCCCGCGCCGATGACACCCTGGGAGGACTCCTGCAACAAGCCCTGGACGTGTTCCAGGTCAGTGGCGTGGCCCTCTACACTGCCACCGGCCACAGCGGCCACAGCGGCCACAGCGGCCACAGCGGCCACGCCGGCCACATCGGCCCGGGGAGGGCGGGGAGCACCGGCTGGCGGCTCGTCGCGGAGGCCGGCGACGTTCCTACCGCCGCGCCGGAGGGTACAGAAAACATCGAACAGATCGACGCCGCGACCCGGCTTGTACTTTCCGGCCGGACGCTGCCGGCCAGTGACAGACGGCTGCTCGGAGCGTTCGGCGCCCACCTGGCCGCGCAACTGGAACGCCAGCAACTGGCCGCCAGCCGGCGGGAAGTTGTGCGGCTGGCGGAAAGCAACACCATGCGCACCTCCATTCTCCGTGCGGTCTCCCACGACCTCCGCACGCCTCTGGCCGGCATCAAACTGGCAGTCGGGGGCCTCAGGCAGCCTGACATCCGTTACACCCCCGAGGAACAACAGGAGCTGCTCGCCACCATCGACGAATGCTCCGACCGGCTGGACGCGCTCGTGGGCAATCTGCTGGATATGTCCCGTATCACCTCCGATTCCGTCAACCCGCTCATCAAATCGGTGCGTTGGTACGAGGTGATTCCCGCCGCGCTCCACGGAAGCCCGGTGGACAGGGTGCGGGTGGACCTGCCGCCAAACATGCCCGAAGTCGACGCCGACGCTGGAATGCTCGAACGGGTCATCGCGAACATCGTGGAGAACGCCGTCAAATACGCACCGGACTCCGACGTCGTCATCGTCGGGGCCGCCGGAGGTCTCAGCCACGCAACCCTGCACGGGCGCCCCGCGGGAGAACTTCGCATCATCGACCACGGCCAGGGCGTCCCCGCGGAGAGCATCATCCGGATGTTCCAGCCATTCCAGCGCCTCAACGACGTCCCGCAAGCCACCGGCGTCGGACTCGGCCTGGCCGTCGCCAAAGGCTTCACCGAGGCCATGGGAGGAACCCTCACCGCGGAAGAAACGCCAGGGGGCGGACTGACTATGGTGATCCGCCTCCCACTCTCGGCCGGCGCCCCCTACGACCAACATTCCGCCCAGGCCCCGCTCGAGGCCCAGTCAGCGCTCCTGCGCCGGCACCACACCGGGCCCCTGTCCAGCACGGAAGGCACGCTGTGAACGACATACTGGTGGTCGACGACGACCCCCACATCCTCAAGGCCCTCAAAATCACCCTGCACGCCCACGGATACACCGTGGTGACAGCGTCCGACGGCGAATCCGCCCTCCAGTCAGCGGCCCGGCGCCCCTTCGACGTCGTCATCCTGGACCTGGGCCTGCCCGACATGGACGGCACGACGGTCATCACCCGGCTCCGGCAATGGAGCCGCGTCCCGATCCTGGTGCTGTCCGCCCGGCACGGCTCCGACGACAAGGTCAAGGCACTCGACGCCGGAGCCGACGACTACGTCACCAAACCCTTTGGGCTGGACGAGCTCCTGGCGCGACTGCGCGCCGTCCAACGCCGGACCGTTCAAGCAGAGGACACACCGGTCGTGACCACGGCTTCCTTCACCGTCGACCTGGCCATGAGACGCGTCACCCGCAACGGACAGGACGTGCGCCTTACCCCCACGGAGTGGGGCATCCTGGAACTGCTGGTTCGTAACCCCGGAAAACTCGTCACCCAGCGTCAGCTCCTCACCGAAATCTGGGGTTCCGCCTACACCAAGGAAGCCAACTACCTGCGCGTCTACATGGCCCAGCTGCGCCGCAAGCTCGAACCTGTTCCAGGCAACCCGCGGCATCTCCTGACCGAGGCCGGCATCGGCTACAGGTTCCAGCCCTGATCCGGACACCCGGCCCCGGACCCTGCAGTTCCGCAGAGACTTCGCCCAGGGACTGGACGCGACGGAGATCCGGGCCACGTCGATCCTCAGCGGCGCCTGGCAGCTACGCTGCCCGACCTGACCGGAACCCAATGGGGCGCCTGCGGGGCCGACGTACTAATCTGACGTCCGGTGAAGGACAAAAATGCCGCCGTAAGCGGGCTGGTCCGTTCGCTGCCGGTCACTGTCGGTGTATTCGCTCAGCACCGCGTAGATGCGCGTAGTGAGATCCTCGGCGTCTGCCTCGGAGAGGTGCAGAACGAAGCGGGAGAGGCTGGACAGTGCGTCCGGGCCGGCTTCCTTTAGCTCTTCCCGAATCGCGTCGAGCGGCGCCAGCGGACCACCCGGACCGGCTTCACCCAGTGCGGTGTCCAGATTCCAGGACCGCCCCGTGGAGCGGTACGGCTTCTCAAGCGCGCCGCTGACTCCCGTGCGGACCCCCGCAGGTTCAAGGAATCCCGTTGAGAGCAACTGCCGCACGTGATAGAGGACGGTCCCCGGATCCTGGTTTAGCCGGTCGGCGAGTTGCTTATTGGTCAGTTCATGGAGACCGCATAGCCGCAGGATCCTCAAGCGCACCGGATGGGCCAGCGCCTTGATTTCCCGGGCGCTCGCGGCGGGTTTCTTTCCGTCCGCGCTCGTCTGCTCTGCGTCCGCCATGCACCCATCCTAGAATCTGGTGCAGTAAATTCAACCCCCTTGAATTTTCTCAATCAATAGGCCATCGTTCACCTATGACTCATCATGGCGGGCAGGTGAAGGAACGGCTTCGGGCGCCGCTGGGTGCGCCGTACTGGAGGCTGTGGACCTCATCAGGGCTGTCCAACCTCGCAGACGGTGTCTTCAAAATCGCGCTGCCGCTGCTGGCCATTCAGTTCACGCAGTCACCCACGCTGATTGCCGGGCTGAGCGTCGCAGCGACGCTCCCGTGGCTGCTGTTCGCCCTCACTGCCGGGGCGCTGGCCGACCGGCTGGACCGGCGCAAGCTCATGGTGTGGGCCAACCTCGGCCGTGCCCTGCTGCCCGCCGTGCTGGTAGCCGTCATCCTGCTGGATGGCGGTTCCATTTGGGCTCTGTACGTTGTGGCCTTGATGGTGGGTGTGGCTGAAACGCTCTACGACACGTCCGCGCAGTCAATCCTGCCCCAGGTGGTGCAGAGGGATCAGCTTTCCCGCGCCAACGGCCGGCTCTACGCCGTCGAACTCACCGCCAACCAGTTCGTGGGTCCCCCGCTGGGCGGGCTGCTGGTGGCCATCGGCGTCGCTGCGGGCCTTGCCGTGCCGGCGGCACTGTGGCTTGCCGCCGTCGGCGGGCTGCTCCTGGTCCCCGGGGCTTTCCGCATCGAGCGGGAGCAGAGGACCACACTGCGATTCGACATCGGCGAGGGTTTGCGGTTCCTCTGGAACCAAAAGATCCTCCGCACGCTCGCGGTGATGACCGGGGTGTTCAACTTCGCATCCAGCGCAGCGTTCGCGGTCCTCGTGCTGTTTGCCGTCGGCCCGGCTTCGGAAATGAGGCTGTCCGAAGTGGGGTTCGGCCTGCTTCTGACGACCTCCGCCCTCGGCGCCTTCGTTGGCTCCTTCATCTCCGAATGGGTGGAGGCCAAGCTGGGTCGGTCGAAGGCCCTGACGCTCACGATCTTCGGGGTCGCGCTGTTCGTAGGTGCGCCCGCCATGACCGACAACCCCTACGTTCTTGGCCCGATTCTGTTTGTGGGCGGCATACTGATCGTCCTTTGGAACGTCATCACCGTGTCCCTGCGCCAGCGGATTAGCCCAAACCGCTTGCTGGGCAGGGTCAACAGCGCCTACCGACTGCTGGCGTGGGGCACCATGCCGCTCGGTGCAGCAGTGGGCGGGCTGCTGGCCCAATGGCTGGGCCTGCAAGCCATGTTCGCGATTATGGGAGTGCTGACCCTCGCGCTACTCGGGATGATGCCCGTCCTCACGGACAAGGCAATCGCCGCGGCCGACGTCGAATCCTAAGTCGCCCCGCCCCCTTGGATTGCCCACCGGTCCCTGCTCCTAAAGGGGCTCGTCTGCGGCGCCGGGTCCTGGACGCAGCTGCGGCTCCGGGCCCCTCTCCGCGGCACTGAGCGCGAAAGGGGCGATCAGCACCGGCTTCGATTCCAGTCCTGCGATGCTCGACTTGGCAAGTCAGCGATTGGGTGCTGCCGCGGACCTGTACCTGGCCGACCTCAGCAAGCCGCTCCCCTTCGCCGATGGCTCCTTCGACGACGTTGTCTCGTCCTTGGTCCTGCACTATCTGAAGGACTGGTCGGCACCGCTTGCCGAACTGCGGAGGGTGCTGAAACCGGGCGGTCGCCTGATCCTGTCGGTCAACCACCCCACCGTCAGTGTGATCACCCAACCGACCGAGGACTACTTCGCCGTCCGGCAGTACTCGGAGGATTACGAGTTCGACGGCGAGCCAGCGGTCCTGACTTTCTGGCACCGACCCCTTCACGCGATGATCAGCGCCTTCACCTCTGCGGGATACCGCGTAGCCACGGTGAGCGAACCAGAGCCATCCCCCGACACCCCGCACGAACTCCTTCCGCCGCGCATCCTCAACGGCGAGCGGACAGCGTTCCTGTCCTTCATCTTCTTCGTCCTGGAAGCCGACTGATCCCGAAATGCTTGGGGCTTACACGAACTTCGTCATGCGGGACCAAAGGTAACTGCAGCCGGCAACAACAATGCCCAGTCCGAGCACCATCAACGCGAGTCCGGCATCCAGGGGCACCGGGGACAATGTTCTGGGAGTGAATCCACCCCAGAAATTGAAGACGGTTTGGCCGGCCGCAGTCAGGATATTGCGGGGGTCGTAGGGACCTGCGAAGGGAACAACCATGAGCAGGGCTCCGGCCATGAGGCCAGGAATCAGGGTCGTTCGAATGACCAGTCCTAGGAACAACCCGAGGAGGCCAAAGAACAGTGCCGTGGCGGCGCTGAAGAGGATCTGGACCACAGGGTTGCCGTTTCCGCTTTCTTCGATGATGAAAGGGAAGTCAAAGGTGCGTTCGGGCTGAAAAACGGCTTTCAGAATCGGGGTCGCAGCGAGACTTACACCTGCGCTCAGCACGGCTGTGGCGAGGGCCACGACTGAGACAACTACCACCTTCGCCACGACATACGGGCGTGCCCCCTGGATCACCACCCGCTCTTTGAGAATCCGCTGACGCACGTCCCCCACCGCCACCGCGCTCCCGTAGAGGAAGAAAAGCAGCGGGAGGACAATGAAGGTGATCATCTCAAGCCCGGTCCCAACGGAGTGCCACCCGTCCAGTGCCCGGTGCGCGTTATATGCCTGCTCGTAGTCAAAGCGCAAAGGGTTGTCCAGAAGCGTCTGGTTTCCTTGGATTGACTCGCCAACCGGGTGCTTCATGGCTTCTTCGAGGCTCACGCCGCTGGATGCGGCCTCTGCCTGAGTGGACTGAAACTGTGCGAGCTTAACGTCCGCACCGCTTAGACTCCCGAATAGACCGAGGCAGACGGCAACGAAAGTCACGGCCAGTGGCCAGAGGAGCGTCAGACTCCACGTTTCGTAGCGCAATTCGGTCCTGATGGAACGGAGGATGTTGTTCATCGCTGATCAGCTCCCGCGCTCGGTGAAATGCGGTCTTGGGGCACTTTGGTCAGGCAATCGTCGCTCATCGAGTAGACGTCTGATGCAAGTTCGGCGTAGAAAACGGCGTCGTGGTCCGAGACAATCACGCAATGGGTCCGCGCGTAGGATGCCAGCATCTTCGTGAGGACCTCACGCCCCCGGCCATCGAGACCGGCCGTCGGTTCATCCAGGAGAACACACGGCCGGTCCTGCAGGAAGGCCGCGGTGAGCGCAAGCTTTTTCCGTTGGCCGAAGGAGTAGGACCTGGTCTTCTTTGCGAGCCGGTCCTCCGTGAGAAACCCAAAGGTCGACGGATCAGCCCGCAGGTCGGCAACCGGTCGGTCGAGAATCGCGCTCAAATTCTGCAGGCCACTTAGTGCGCTGTGTGCGGGTGAGTCGTCGAAGGCTGACGAGACATGCCCGGCCGTCGGTTCCCCGCCCCACCAGATGGATCCCTGGTATTTCTCGAGACCCGCGATGCATTTGAGCACCGTGGTTTTTCCCGCCCCGTTGTCCCCTTGAATCAGATGCAGCCCTGTGGAAGGGAAGGCAACGGTCAGGTTCGCAACCGCTGTCGTCCGCCTGTACGTCCTTGAAAGATTTTCGATCTGCAGCACGGGGCCTCATCCGTTGGACGTGGACTGGCCACCCTTGCAGCCATCCGGTTGGCCTCATTCCACTACACGCATCGTTGCTCCGCCAGTCACGTCGTCCTCGCCCCAGCCGTGTCGTCCAATGACGGGCTCCCCCGGCCTCGCCGCTCCGCAGCTCATGAAGGTGCCGGGCAACCGATGTTTGCTCCAACTCCGAAGGAGCGGGCTCATGGTTCTCTCTCGGGGGGCCTGATGAAGGCCTTGACCGCTTCCGGGCGACAGGCACAGACTGGCACTGCCCGGGCGATGGGACGAGGTCGCGTGAAAGGACAGAAGACATGAACGCAACCAGCAAGTTCCTGAGCGTCGCCGGTGTCGACGGTTCCGAACACTCCCTGGCGGCTCTTCGCTGGGCCGTGGATGAAGCGCGTCTGCGGCGCGGCAAGGAACTGGATGCCGCGAAAGACGCGGACCTCCTCGTTGTGGGATCCCGGGGTCGCGGAGGTTTCGCCGGGCTGCGGCTCGGATCAATCTCCAGCCAGGTCGTGCACCATGCCCCCTGCCCCGTTCTGGTTATCCGGCCCACGAGCGGTGACTGATTCCTGGCGCCACTGCGATTCCACTCCCGAATTCTGACGCGGGCAAGCTGATGGGGTAACGCGGATGATACCGATGCTGACGCTCGCCTTTGCCGTGCTGCTTCTGTTGGGCGTCCTCATCTCCGAACGCGCCAGCCGGACCGTGCTTTCCACCGCGGTGTTGTTTCTTCTCGGCGGATTTGTCCTGGGCCAGGGCGTCCTTGGGATTGTCCCGATAACTCCGGACGATCCTGTCGTTGGGGTTCTGGCCCAACTGGCTCTGTTCTCGGTCCTGTTTACGGACGGCATGAAAGTTGGGTTGTCCGACCTTCGGAGGGCGTGGCGTCTGCCCGGTCGGGCGTTGCTGCTTGGGCTGCCTCTGACACTGCTGGTCACCGCGCTCCTGGCCCATTACGTTGTGGGGCTTCCCTGGCTGCAGTGTTTCCTGCTCGGTGCGGTGCTGGCCCCGACCGATCCGGTGTTCGCGGCCGCCATTGTGGGGCGTAAGGAAGTTCCGGGGCGGTTGCGACACCTCCTGAACGTGGAGTCGGGGCTCAATGACGGGCTGGCCCTGCCGGTAGTTCTGGTGCTGCTGGCCCTGGGTGGTGGAGCGGATCTCGGTCTTGGCGTTCTGGCCGGAGAAATCGCCCTGGGTGTGCTGGTCGGTGTCCTGGTCCCGCTGATCGTCATCTGGCTGGAGCGGCTTCCCTTTTTGATGGCGACGAAAGGACTGCAACCGCTGGTGGCGGTATCCATCGGCCTGCTCGTCCTTGCCATCTGCCTGGTGACCGGAGCCAACCTCTTCCTCGCAGCCTTCGCGGCCGGCATCACCGTGGCCACCGCAGGACCGGGCTTCCGGGACGAATTCGAGCAGTTCGGGGAACTGGTGTCCGAACTGCTTAAGCTGGCCGCGATCCTGGTCTTTGGCGCCTTGATCACGCCCACTTTCCTGTTCGGCGAAATCGTGTGGACAGGGTGGGTCTTCGCCGTCCTGGCCATCGTCGTGGCAAGGCCCTTGGCCCTGCTGGTGTCATTCCTCGGCACACGGCTACCCGTCAAGGAACAGCTCGCGGCCATGTGGTTCGGTCCCAAAGGGTTCGCGTCGGTGGTGTACGGGCTTCTGGTCCTCGAATCCGGCGTGGAGCGCTCCGATGAGGTCTTTCATCTTGTGGCCCTGGTCATTGTGCTCTCCATCCTGGCCCATTCCTCGACTGACGTCCTCGTCGCCAGACAGTTCGAGAACCTGGGGCCCCGTACGCCGCAGTAGTCTGCCCGGCGCGGGTTCTCCTCAACTTTCTGGGCAAGAAGCTCCCGGCGGATGTTGAGCCGTTCGCTTGCCGGCGGTTCTGCACCGCGCCCGTGCGCGTCGGGCCTATTTTGCGATCCTGCCCACGATCTGGCGGGCCACCAGCCGGTCGATTCCTGGCAGACGGGTGGCCCGGATGATCCAGCGACGTAGGAGACGCTGGGTCCGGTTGGCGGGAAGGAACGAGGACGCGGTGCGCCTCCCGGCCGCCTGCGCCTCCTCGACCACGGGTCGCCAGCGTCGCTCGAATTCCGCGAGGGCCGAGGCGATTCCCCCCGGTGAGGCCACGGGTCCCAGGACGTCCCCCAGCAGCGCGGCACCGGCGATGGCGAGCGAGCCGCCCTGACCCGCGAGGAGCGACACGGCGCCGCAGGCGTCCCCCACGAGAACGGTCCGCCCCCTGTGCCAGCCCGGCATGACAATCTGCGCGACGACATCGTCGTACGGATGCTCGGGGCACAGCTCCAACAGCCGGTCAACCGCGTGGCCGAGCCCGGCGAACTCCCGGCGCAGCCGCTCTCGCGTGCTCCCGGACGGCAGGTGGCCTTGGGCTCCTGTGGCGTCCCGGTAGACCATGAAGGCGGCCACCTCGTCCGAGCGCAGGCTGTAGAGCCCGGCCATCCGGTCGATGCTGTCTGTGAGGACGAACCGGTTCCGGAAGCCGGCATTGAGGAGCGGTTCGGTGACGATGAACGCGGCCGCACGCATACCCAAAGGGCGCAGGAACTCCTCTTCGGGGCCGAAGACCTGGGCCCTCACCCCGGAATGAATGCCATCAGCGCCGACGAGGACGTCCGCGGCGACCGTCACGTCCGGCGAGCCATCGATGGCGACCCGCACGCCGTCCTCATCACTCCATACCCGGGAAACCTGCGCCCCGTAGCGGACCCGCAACCGGCCCGGGGCCACGTCATCGAGAGCCGCGAGAGCGGCGCGCTCCATGTCGGGGCGCAACAGACTCAGGACCTTCCCGCCGGCAAGCCGCGCGAACTGGTCGTAGTCGATACTGGACGTCGGGCGCCCTGTTGCATCGACATACTCGGCCGCCTCGACGTGGTACGCGACCGCTGCGAGCCGCGGGTAAAGGCCGATCCGCTCCGCCGCCTCCACTCCCGGGCCGAAGAAATCCATCATGTAACCATCGGGGCGCGGAGCGGCCGACTTCTCAAGCAGATCGACGTCCCAGCCAGCCAAACCGAACTGGCGGGCCGCGACGAGGCCCGCAATGCCTGCCCCGACGACCACCGCCTTCATGTCTTGCCTTCAACGATCGGATGTGCCGGACTGACGGAGTCCGGCCGGGAGCGCAGGAATCATGGCGGCACCCGTTGGCTCATTCTTGACTCACTCCTCGCTGGCTGTCCAGCGCTCACGCTTCCCCGCCGGACGCCGCGACGGCCGGGATAGCAGCACAAACCGGACGTTCGATGCCGAGTCGCCGGGTCGTCATCGGGCCGGTGTTTCGAGCACGGGTGCTGGCGGACTGCCGAAGGCGCTGGTGTTGAATCGGGGTGCGGCTGCGTCCATGAAGCGTCCCCATTGGCCGCCGGCGAGGTCGGCGCCGTCGACGCCGGCGTAGTACCGCCCGTTGATGGTGATGTCCTGATTGACCCATTGCGGGCCGGTTCCTTTGTAGCTGCCGAACCAGGAGGCGGTGGCGATTCCGGCGGTGGCGCCCACGGTCCAGGTCATGGTGTTTCCGTCGGTGGTGCCGGTCTTGGCGAAGATATCGTAGTTCTTGTTGACCGGGATGTTGTAGCCGGAACCCCGTGTCAGGACGTTCTTGAGCGCGTACGTCACTCCGGCGGCCACGCCGGGGTTGATGCTCTGGCGGCAGTCCGGTCCGGGGACCGGGAGCGAGTTTCCGTGGCTGTCGGTGACGGATATGAGCGCCCTCGGGGCGCAGTAGATTCCTCCGCTGGCAAAAGTCGCGAAGGCGTTGGCCATGGTCAGCGGGGCGACGTCGACGGAGCCGATGAGGTTGGAGATGTTGGAGAAGTCGTAGGGCTTGTTCGTGTGTCCGTCCGTGATGCCGGCGGCGGTGGTCATTTTCTGGACCTCGCAGAGGTCCAGCTGGCTAGCGGATTGGAACGTGATGGTGTTGATGGACTGGTACAGGCCCTGTAAGACGGTCATCGGGTAGTAGTGGTTGGGGTCGTCGTTCGGCAGGAGGTGGGTCCCAGCCGCCGGGTCGTAGGACCCCGTGGTGGTGCCGCAGGAGTTCTTCCATGGGAAGCCCGGCGGGTAGTCCCGGACAGCCCCGTTGAGGACGGTGTTCATGGATTTTCCAGCGTTGAGCCATTGGGCGAAGATGAACGGTTTGATGGTGGATCCGATCTGGAACCCGCCGGCGCCGTCCAGCGGTTGGCCGTTGGCGTCGGTGGAAGGGAGCGCGAAGTTGCCCATGTAGTTTCCCGGCCCGGGTGCCGGGTTGTAGGCCGTGTTTTGGGCCATGGTCAGGACCTTGCCGGTGCCGGGTTCGATGCTCACCAGTTCCGCCCCGCGCTGCAAAGGGTCCGTCCCCGCGATGGTGGCGTTGACCTGGCCCTGGGCGATTTTTTGCAGTCCGGGGTCCAGGGTGGTCTTGATGGTCAGCCCGCCGCGGTAGAGGGCGCTGCGCCGTGCGTCCTCATCTGCGCCGTAGGCCGGGTCGTTGAGGATCAGCCGTTGCACATAGTCGCAGAAATACGGTGCAGTGACGGCGGCCATGCACCCTTGCCGGGCCGGATGAACGTTCAGCCCGATCGGACTCTTGACCGCGCTGTCATGTGCTGCGGCCGTGATCTTTCCTTGCTCCAGCATCTTGTCCAGCACGATGTTCCGCCGCCCGACAGCGTGCTTGGGCTCGGTCACGGGGTCATAGTAGGCCGGGTTGTTGATGACGCCGGCGAGGGTGGCCGCCTGGGGCAGGCTCAAGTCTTTGGCGTGGACGCCAAAGTAATACTCGGCGGCCGCCTCGATCCCGTAGACGTTGTGGTTGAAGTAGATGATGTTCAGGTAGCCCTGGAGGATCTGGTCTTTGGAATACGTTTTCTCCAGGGCGATGGCGAGTTTCATCTCCCTGATCTTGTCTCCGACTGTTTTGGCGGCTCCGAGTTTGACCTGGTCCGGGTGCCCGGCGGCGATGTGGGACTGGATGATGACGTTGTTCACATACTGCTGGGTGATCGTCGAAGCGCCTTGTCGTCCGCCTCCCGCGGTGGCCGCCAGCGCCCTGAGGATCCCGGTCGGATCGATGCCGCCGTGCTCGTAGAACCGGGCGTCCTCGATCGCGACGATGCCCTCCCGGATGTAGGGCGACATCTGATCCAGTGCCACGCTGTCCCGGTTCTGGCTGAAGAAGGTCGCAATGACGGATCCGTCATTGGCGAGGACGGTGGTGGTCTGGGCGGGAGGGTCGATCTTCAGCTCATCGGGCAGGCTTCCGACAAGCCCGGCGGAGAACTCTGCCGCCGAACCGGCCACCGCGGCGGCGGGAATCATTAACCCCGCCACCATGACCCCGCACACCGCGCCGACAAAGACAAAGAGTAGAAACCGTCCCGCGGCGGTCCGGTGTTGAGCCATTGGAGAAGTTCCTTCACTGTCGGGGAGCATTGTCTTCCGTGCTGTCGGCGCGCCGAGCGGGAACAGTGGTTGAGGGCGGCGCGGTTTCGCGATGCATGTCCTCACGCAATATATGTACTATAGCAAGTATGAATTCGGAAGTTCCTTCATTACCGGGCGGTCGCGGCGCGGCTAGAACCGTCCCCCGCCGCGATGCCGCCATCGAGGGCACCCTCACCGCCTCGCGCGCCCTGCTGGGCGTGATCGCCAGGTCGCTGGCGCCGGTCATGGACACCGTCACGCTGCCCCAGTTCCGGGTCCTCGTGGTGCTCTCCAACTTCGGGCCGCTGCGCATGGGTGAAGTGGCCCACCGCCTGGGCGCGAACCAGTCCAGCTTCAGCCGCTTCGCGGACAGAATGGTCGCCGGCGGCCTGATCGCGCGCTCGACCAGTCCCGGAAGCCGACGCGAAGTCATCGTCTCTCTGACCGAGGACGGCGCCCGCGTCTACAACGAGGTCACGGACGCGCGCAGGCGCGAAATCGAGCAGGTGCTCGAGAAACTCTCCGCCACGGACCTGGACGCCGTCCGTGCCGGTTTTGAAATCTTTGCCAGGGCCGCGGGCGAACCGTCCGCGGACGAGACCCTCATCCTGGGGATCTAGGGGTGGTGTTCTCGGGAACCACCCTGCCGGTCCCGGGTGCCGGGGATCCGGGCATGATGATGAGCGGGCCGATGTGGATGCCGGTCCAGCCGCCGACTCTGGCACGCGTCCTGGCCTGGCACCCCCAGCCCGTTCCGCTCCTGCCGTTGCTTGTCCTCGTCCTGCTGGGGCTGTACGGGTGGGGCGTCGTCGTTCTCCACCGACGCGGCGTCAGGTGGCCGCTTGCGCGGACCATCTGGTGGCTTCTGGGGCTGGGCATCATCCTGCTCGTCACCGCGACCGGGATCGAGGGCTACGGCATGGAGCTCTTCAGCATCCACATGATCCAGCACATGGTCCTGAACATGCTCGCGCCTGTATTCCTGGTCCTCGGGGCGCCGATGACACTGCTGCTGCGCGCACTGCCGACCGGCACCCGGGGCCGTGGCCGTCTGCGCCGCGGCGTGTTGCGCGTAATCCAGTCGCGCCTGGCCGCAGTCCTGACACATCCCGCGGTGACCTTTGGCCTGTTCATCATGAGCCTGTATGGCCTGTATTTCACCCCGGCCTTCGACTACCTCATGGGCACATGGTGGGGGCACAACCTGATGCTCGTGCACTTCCTGGCCATCGGGTTCCTCTACTTCTGGGGAATCCTCGGCGTCGACCCCACACCCCGGACCCCCACCCGGGGACTCCGGCACCTCGCGGGCCCAGTCCTGCCCGTGCTTGAATTGGCCGCCACCGCGCCGTTCCACGCCTTTTTCGGCGTCGTCGTCATGATGTCCACCGCACTGATGGTCAAGTTCTACTCCCAGCCCGTGCCGGGATGGCACATCTCCCCGCTGGCAGACCAGGCCGCCGGCGGCGGAATCGCCTGGGGATTCACCGAACTTCCAACCCTCCTCGTCCTCGGCGCACTCGTAGTGAAATGGCAGAAGTCGGACCAGCGCGCTACCCGCGCCGCAGAGCGCCGCGCTGCCCGGGACGGCGGCGACACGAACCTTGCGGACTACAACGCCTACCTGCAGTCACTGAACCGCCAGCCCGGATCCGGGCACTGACATGGTGCCCGCCAACTCAACCGGACCAGTCCTCTATGCCTTCACCCTCGGGCTCGTCGCGGCCCTGAACCCCTGCGGCTTCCCCATGCTCCCCGCCTATCTGGCCATCTTCACCGGAACACCTGACGCCACGCGCCCCCCGGCAGGCTCACGGGCGGCGCGGATTACCCGCGGGCTGCTCGCCGGCGCCTGCGTCAGTGCCGGTTTCGTGGCCGTTTTCGGCGCACTCGGGCTGCTGCTCGAAGGCGGTGCCCGGCTGGCGACGGACTGGCTGCCCTGGCTCATGGCTGCCATCGGGGTGGTGATGGCCGGCGCCGGGATCTCCACCGTGCTCGGCCGGGCTCCTGCCTTGCATCTGTCCGCCCTCAGGTTCCGCACGCGACGGTCCGTGTTCGCCATGGCGGGCTACGGGGCCGCCTACGCGGCCGGCTCACTGAGTTGTTCCCTGCCGCTTTTCCTGGCCGCTGTGGCCGGGTCCTTCACAGGCCAGAGCCTCCTGGCCGGACTGGCCACCTACCTTGCCTACGCCCTGGGAATGGCCCTGTTCGTCACGGCCGCCGCCGTGGTCACCACGACCCTTGGTGCGGCCGCCGTGCGCAACGTCCGGACCGCGGGGAGATGGCTGCCCGCCGTCTCTGGCATCACCCTGGCTGCGTCCGGTGCCTATATGGCCTACTACTGGGTACGGGACCTGCTGGACCCGGCAGGCGAATCGCCGCTGACATCGGCTGTAACCGGCGTGCAGGGCGCCATCGCCGCCGGCGTCGCTGCGCAACCGCTCCTGTCGGCAACACTGCTCGGCGCCGTCGTACTCGCCGCGATCGCCGTCGTCATCCACCGGAGCCTCACAGAAACGCCGGCCACCACGCTTGAGCGCCGGGAAAGGGAGCACCACCTATGAACACCACACCGCAAACCTCTGAGGCCGCCGACCGCAGGCACCGGAGGGGCCTTGCCGCGGTCTGGGCCGCCGCCGGACTGGCCATCGTCGTAGCCATCGCCGGAATCTTCCTTGCGGCCCTTCGGCCGGACTCGCCATCCGGATCCGCGGGTTCCGCCGCCGCCCAGCCGGCCATGGGCTCCGCCGCGGCCGAGCTGCTGCAGCTCGACGTCCTGTCCGCCCCGCTGGATACCGCCCCGGATTTCTCCCTCACCGACCAAAACGGGAAAATCGCGCGCCTGTCCCAATACCGCGGGAAGTCCGTCGTGCTGTCATTCAATGACGACGAATGCGAGGACCTGTGCACGCTCCTGGCCCAGGATGTCGTCACAGCCAACACCGATCTGGGCACGGCGGCCGCAGACGTCGTCTTCCTCTCGGTAAACGCCAATCCTTTACATGCCGCCGTCCAGGATGTGAAAGCCTGGACCGATAGCCACGGCCTCGCATCCGCCCACAACTGGGTCTTTGGCACGGGAACTCCCGCGCAGCTGGCCGGCGTCGCGGCCAGCTATCACGTGCCTGTCAGTGTCGACCCGAAGACCGGCGAAGTGGTCCATGGATCGGAGCTGTTTTTCATCGACCCTGCCGGCAAGGAAGCGGCCATTGGGCAGTTCGGTACAGGCTCTGCGAACACGGCCCTGTTCGCCCAGGCCATGGCGCAAACTGCGGCTGACCAACTGCCCGGCCACGCCGGCCGGCCGGTCGGCGGCCCAGCGCCCGCCGGGAACGCCTCCGCCGGCCCAGCGGCACTCGGCCAGCCAGCGCCGGCCTTCACACTGCCCGGGCTCGCCGATCCCGGAACCCAGCACTCCCTCGCCCGGACAAAGGGCAAGTACACGGTAGTGAACTTCTGGGCAAGCACCTGCAGCGCCTGCGCCGGCGAAATGCCCGAACTCCAGAAAGCGCACACCGACCTCGGCTCCTCCGTGGCGTTCCTGGGAATCGACGTCGCCGACCCCGCCGCACCGGCGGTAGCCCTCGCCGCAAAGAACGGGACGACGTACCCGTTGCTGGCCGATACCAAAGGCACCACGGCAGGGGCATACCAGATCCCCGGCCTCCCCTTCACCGCCATCATCGCCCCGGACGGCACCCTGGCCGTCCGTCACTCCGGAACCTTCAGCGCCGAGCAACTCGAGTACGTCCTCCACACCCTCACAAATGGTTCTAAATGAGCACAGGAGCCTCAGGGAAGTCGGTCGAGTCAGAGAAACCGCTTAACAGCGACGATCATTTCAGGCAGCGTCGCGGGAATTGCTTCGGTGAGACTGGATTCCGGCATCTTCGTGACAGACCTGCCGGAGACCGGTAAACGGCCCGTCGGCCCCGACAGGGCGACGTATGTGCCGTCGTCGTTCTTCTGGAGGAAAAGCATTGATTCCTCCCCTGGCTGCATGATCGCATCGCCTTCTGCAACGACCACCGAATCCTTCAGCGCACCGCCGGTTTGTCGCACCGTTATGGTCGCTGCCGGCTTGGTTCCCTTAAGCCACAATTTCACGGCCACCGCCGCGTCGGTGAAGGGGATGCCATCAACGGCTGCGGCCGGTGCGGAGGTCGCAACTGTCCCCACGACAACGGCGTCAGCGCTCTGGGTCAGATCCTTCAGCGTCGGATATGCCATGGCCCAGCTTTGGCTTACGGACGTTGTCCGGGGCGGCGGCTGCGCCTGGGGCGAGGCGCAGCCGCCAACGAGCAAGGCGCCGGCAAAGACGGCAGCCATTGACGGGAGGAATGGACGTTTCTTCATGATGCTTTTGATCGCCGTGTCAGTCGGCGAGGCCGAGGGCGTTACCGGAGGCGTCACCGGCGGGGCGGCGGGAGCTGGTGTCGAAATCTGTAGGCCCCACATCTCCGACTCTGAGTTCGCCAGGCACTCCGAAACCGCACGAAGCGCCGGCGTTGGTCGAGGAAAAGCGCCCATATTAGAAACCCTATATAGAGGAACAGAATTCAGATAGGCCTCCCTTGTCAGCCCGCTATTCAGTGCTACTATCTAGTGGTAGTCAGCAGTACAGAGTAGTCGAAGGGTGGGTTTCCATGGGCAAGCAGATGACCGAGATGCTCAAAGGCACGCTAGAGGGCATCGTCCTCGCGATCCTGGCCGTGCAGCCGGCGTACGGCTACGAGATCACGGCACGGCTTCGCGAGGAGGGCTTCTCGGACATCGTCGAGGGCACCGTCTACGCGCTGTTGGTCAGGATCGAGCAGCGCGGCCTCGTGGACGTAGCGAAGGTCCCCTCAGAGAAGGGGCCGCCGCGCAAGGTCTATTCGCTGAACACGCTCGGCGGCGAGTACCTCGAAGAGTTCTGGAGGACTTGGAGCTTCCTCGAAAAAAGGATCGAACAACTCCACCACCGCATTGAACACCCGCAGGAAGAAGGAGAGTAACCATGACCGCAGGATGGATAGAAAAGATCACCGGCTCATTTGACGACAAGAAGCGCTGGCGGCAGTACAAGGCCCGCAAGGAACAGCTCCCCACCAGCTACCGGACCGCGATCGACGGACTCGAACGCTACTTCATGTACGCCGGGTCGATCGTCAAGGGCGATGTCCTCATGCAGATGCTCGAGGACCTCGCGGACCTGATCGAGCGCGCTGCCGTCGACGGCACGCCGATCCGCGACATCGTCGGGGACGACCCGGTGGAGTTCGCAGACACCTTCATACAGAACTACTCGGATGGCCAGTGGATCAACAAGGAGCGCCAGCGCCTGACCGACGCCATCGATAAGGCCGCCGACAGCGGCGCCTGAACGCGCCGGGAACGGAGAGACGGATATGACCACCAACCAGGCCCTCGGACCCGCGATCCGCGTGCAGGGCATCGAGAAGTCGTTTAAGGGCCTGCAGGTGTTGCGGGGCGTCGACTTCGACGTCAGGGCGGGGAGCGTCTTTGCGTTGCTCGGCTCGAACGGTGCGGGCAAGACCACGCTGGTGCGGATCCTGTCGACGCTGCTGAAGGCGGACGCGGGTACCGCCACGGTCCACGGCTTCGACGTCGCCGCCAAACCCGGCGACGTGCGCGAGTCGATCAGCCTGACCGGGCAGTTCGCCGCCGTCGACGAGGTGCTGACCGCTCGGGAGAACCTCGTGCTGGTGGCCAAGCTGCGTCACCTGGAGAACCCGGGCCCGATTGCCGACGACCTTCTCGCCCGCTTCGGGCTCACCGACGCCGGGAACCGCAAGGCATCGACGTATTCGGGCGGCATGCGGCGCCGGCTCGACATCGCGATGAGCCTGATCGGGAACCCTCCGATCATTTTCCTCGACGAACCCACGACGGGGCTCGATCCCCAGGCGCGCATCGAGGTGTGGCAGACCGTCAAGCAGCTTGCCGGCCAGGGAACCACGGTGCTGCTCACCACGCAGTACCTCGACGAGGCCGAACAGCTCGCCGACCGCATCGGGATCCTGCACCAAGGAACGATCATCCAAAACGGAACCCTGGCCGAACTCAAGCAGCTCCTCCCACCCGCCAAAGTCGAATACGTCGAGAAGCAGCCGTCCCTCGAAGACGTCTTCCTCGCCCTCGTCAGCGGCACCGACGACGACGCCGGCGACGGCGACGGCGGCACCGACCGCGCCGTCGACGGCGCCACAGTCCCGGCACGAAAGGACCCCCGATGAGCACCCACGTCCTCAGCGACACCCGCATCCTGACCGGCCGTTCGCTGCGTCACATCCTCCGCAGCCCGGACACGATCATGACCACCGCGGTCACCCCGATCGCGTTGATGCTGCTGTTCGTGTATGTGTTCGGAGGCGCGATCAACACCGGATCCAGCTCGTCGTACGTCAACTACATGCTGCCCGGCATCCTGCTCATCACGGTCGCGTCCGGCGTCGCGTACACCGCATACCGGCTGTTCCTGGATATGCAGGGCGGCATCTTCGAACGGTTCCAGTCCATGCCGATCGCGAGGTCGAGCGTGCTCTGGGCGCACGTGCTCACCTCGCTGGTTGCGAACCTGGTCTCGGTCGCGATCGTCATCGTCGTCGCGCTGATCATGGGGTTCCGTACCGGAGCGTCCATGGCCGGCTGGCTCGCCGTCGGCGGAATCCTGGTCCTGTTCACCCTCGCACTGACCTGGATCGCCGTAATCGCTGGGCTTTCGGCGAAGACCGTCGATGGCGCCAGCGCGTTCAGCTACCCGCTGATCTTCCTGCCGTTCATCAGCTCGGCCTTCGTACCTACTGACTCGATGCCCGGCCCGGTCGCATGGTTCGCTGAGAACCAGCCCGTGACCTCCATTGTGAACACCATCCGGGCCCTGCTGGCCCAGGAGCCCGTCGGCAGTGACATCTGGATAGCCCTCGCCTGGCTCGTTGGCATCCTCGCCGTCGCCTATGCCGTCGCGAACGCGACCTATCGCCGCAAGATCAGCTGAGTCCGATCGCGGCTGACGTTACTCCGTATGGTGCGCGGCCGGCGCGGCCACTACGAATCGACTCCCGGTGCCAGAAATCGGCCAGCAACGCCCTCGGCGTTACGCGCCGGCCAGTGCCGTGGCAGGGGCCAGCAGTGGGTCAGATCCCAGCAGCACGCGGGTCGCGGCGTCGCGGATCAACCGGGTGTACTCATCCAGCACGTCACCCGCGACCGGAGTGTCGGGGTGCCGGATACTGATGTGCAGCCCGTCGTGCTGGCGTGAGAGCCAAACGTGGCTGTCGTCGGCCTCGGTCACCCTGCCAATGGTGACCGGGTTCGACTCCGCATGCCGATCCGCGCCCGGCATCTTTCGATAGTCGGTGAAGGAGACCATGGAAAATAGGTCCCGCCGGGTAATCCGGAACTCGTCGCCCAAGAGCTCGATCACCCTCAGCGCGGGATACCGGGCCAGCCGCACCGCACCCTGAACGCTGCACTGGGCCCGCCCCAGCGCCTCGGTGAAGGACAAGGCGCCCTCGAGCGAGAAACTCAGCGGCGCGCAGGTGATGAACCATCCCATGGCGGGCCGCCACTGTGGCCGGCTGCGCGTATGGAGCGGGGTGACCGTGTGAAAGTCCTGCTTCCCGGTCATCGCCCGGACAGCTAAGGCCATGCAGGCGAGCAGGCCGGCGAACGCGGATCCTCCCGAGCCCCGGCAGGCGCCGGCAAAGGCCTCGGCCTCCTCGGGCCGGAGAAGGCACCTGTTATAGACGCGTTGCGGCCACGCCTGGCCGGCCTCGACGCCGAGATCCAAGGGGAAGGTCGGGGCAGTCCCCCCGCAGGCACGCACAAGGTCCCTCCACACCGCCACTGCCGGGTCATCGACGGAAATCCCTGCGCCGAAATCCCGTTCTGCCGCACAGAACTCCAGGAAGCTTCCGGCCTCCGGGAGTACGGGCGGTGCACCCTGCAGCAGCGCCTCGTACCTCGTCTGCAGTTCCCACACGGCAAGTGCCAGGGAATATCCGTCCGCTGCAACATGGTCCATTGCAATAAAGACCGTGGTCGACGCGTCACGACTGATTGCGCCCATGACCAGCGGCGGCCACGCAAAGGGATCCGTGCCTTCGGCGAATCGATTGCCCAGGTACGCATGCAGGTCATCCGGGGAGGCGAATCCGACCGCTTCTTCCTGGACCAGGACAACCTGGCCCGCGGGCACGGTGAACCGTTCCACACCCGGCCCGGCTATACGGAAGCCACCACGCAGCGCGTCGTGACGCCGAACCCAGGACTCAAAGGCCTGGCCCAAGGCATCAGCCTGGACCGCCCCCTGAAGTTCAAAAGCCGCACCCACCCACGGGTTGCCGGGCAGTCCGGCCAGCTGCGCGGCATGGGCGGACCGCAGATGCAGTTCTTGGTTGTAGGACAGCGGATCTGATCCGGCCGGAACGGAAACGGCCGCGGCTGACGCCTGCGGGCCGACCCTCCACTCCGTCAGCAACCCGGGCGCAGGACGAAAATCATCAAAGGAAATTGGTTTCACGGCAGTCCTCACCTTGGTAAATGCCGCTGCGGCCCCAGCCTGCCAGCGAACGGTACACACCAGAAGTTACTGCCGGGTAGTGTCCGGGCGGGGTGCGGAATCCGGCCGCCGAATGAACGTCCCGTGAACCGGCAAAGGACAGCGCGGTTCCTCGCCGCTCGCCCGACACTTTCACGGCCGCGTCGGAACCGGATCCCGGGCGGAAGCTCCGATGTTCACCCGTGGGCTTGTTGCAACCTGCTGTTCACCAGCCCGCTTTCGAGGGTTAACTACCGGTAAGTAACGTGGCGATCTCTCGATACGACCCGACATCTGAGAGGCTCCCATGAGTACGACTCGCACCCGAGGCATCCTCACGTCCGCTGCAGCCATCATCCTGACCGCCTCCGCCATCGGCGGCACCGCGGCAGCCCAGGCCGCCGGCAACCATGACCGGCCGGACGCCACCACCACCGATTCCAGCAGCCACAGGGGAACGAGCACGTCCCTGGCTGACGCCTTCAATGGCGTCGACCGGAACACGAACTGGCAGCAAACTTCGAAGCTGAAGCTGAACTTCCCCACGTACCACACCGAGGGAATCGCCTTCAGCCGGGACCACATCTTCCTCTCGGCCGTTCAGATCACCGAACCGACCACAAAGTTCCCAACCCCGCAGAACGGGTTCGACCGCACCCCCGGCAAGGGTATCGGGCACCTGTTCGTCATGGACAAGTCCGGCAAGCTGCAGAAGGACATCATTCTCGGCGAGGGCGACATGTACCACCCGGGCGGCATCGACTTCGACGGCGCCAATGTATGGGTCCCCGTGGCCCAGTACCGACCCAACAGCAGCGCCATCATCTACCGCATCGACGCGACCACGCTGGACGTTCACAAGCAGTTCGAGGTCAAGGATCACTTCGGCGGCATCGTGATGGACAAGCGGACCGGCCACCTGGTCGGCAACACGTGGGGCTCCCGCCGCTTCGCGGAATGGGATCTGCAGGGCAAGCAGCTTGCGACCTGGGAGAACCCGAACTACTTCATCGACTACCAGGACTGCCAGTACGTCCCCGACGCCCGGATGCTGTGCGCCGGGGTCACCAATCTCCCGCAGACCCCGGCCGCGGGAGGCACCGGTGCCACCTACGAACTCGGCGGCATGGCGATGATCGACCTCAAGACCCGCAGCGTGCTCCGCGACGTGCCGTTCCAGCAGTTCTCCACCGCGGGCCACGTCGCCACGCGCAACCCGTTCAAAATGACCGCCGACGGCGACCACCTCACCATGAAGGTGGCCCCGGACAACGGCGACGAAGGAAACGGCACCGAAATCCTCACCTACGAGGCCACCGTCACCCCCGCCAAGTAGCAAAGCCAGCCACGCAACCGCCGACCCACCGGAACAGACAACGATTGGACACCCCCATGCCTCATCCAGCACAACGAATCACGCGGAAGCGCATTGCCGCCGCCACCGGAACGGCAGCCCTGGCCGCCACGGCGCTGACAGCCGGTCTGTTCGGCGTAGGCGCGGGCCCCGCCTTCGCCAGCGAAAACCACGGCACCGCGACGCCGATCAAACATGTGGTGGTGATCTTCCAGGAGAACGTCTCATTCGACCACTACTTCGCCACCTACCCCAAGGCCGCCAACATTGCGGGCGAAACCCAGCAGGGCACCGGCACCAAGGCGGCCGCCTTCACCGCGGCGAAGAACACACCCAGGAAAATCGACACGCTCGCCACGGCGGGCCTGCTGGCACCGAACAACCCGAACGCTGCCCAGCCGGCCCGGCTCTCGCCGATGCAGGCCGTCACCTGCGACCAGGACCACAACTACGGCGCCGAGCAGAAGGCGTACAATGGCGGGGCGATGGACAAATTCGTTGAGAACACCAGCCGGGACGCCTGCGACACCAACCAGTACGGACGCCCCGGGCTGACGATGGACTACTACGACGGCAACACCGTCACCGGCATCTGGAACTACGCCCAGAACTACTCAATGAGCGACAACCACTTCAGCACCGGCTTCGGGCCCTCCACCCCGGGCGCGCTGAATCTGGTCTCGGGTCAGACCCACGGGGCGACCGAGTTCACCGCCGCGGGACAGTCCGTCACGCCGACCACCAGCGACTACACCGTCCGCCAGCCGGACGCGAAGGGTGTCGGCACCGTCATCAACGACCCGGATCCGGTCTACGACGACTGCTCCAACAACAGCCACGCCAAGACCAACACGCTGGCCGGCATGACCGGGAAGAACATTGGCGACCTCCTCAACGCCAAGGGCACGTCCTGGGGCTGGTTCCAGGGCGGTTTCACCCCGACCACCGCCGCGACCCGGACCACCCCGGCGTCGTGCCTGTCCAGCCACACGAACGCCGCCGGCGCCAGCGTCGTTGACTACTCGCCGCACCACCAGCCGTTCCAGTACTACAAGTCCACCGCCAACCCGCACCACGTGGCGCCGGCATCGGATGCGGAAATCGGCCACAACGGCCAGGCCAACCACCAGTACGACCTCACCGACTTCAACAAGGTGGTCAATACCGACAACCTGCCGGCCGTCTCCTTCCTGAAGGCCGGAATGTACCAGGACGGCCACGCCGGCTATTCCGACCCGGTCGACGAGCAGAAGTTCATCACCAACACCGTCAACCAGATCCAGAAATCCAAGAACTGGGACAACACGGCCGTGGTGCTCGCCTACGACGACTCGGACGGCTGGTATGACCACGCCGCCGCCAAGGTGAAGAACTCCTCCAACTCCGCCGACGACGCCGCCTGGTGCCAAGATGCGGCGGCCAGCGGAGTCCCGATGGCCGGCGGCTACGCCGATCGCTGCGGCCCCGGCCCGCGGCAGCCGCTGGTGGTCATCTCCCCCTTCGCCAAGAAGAACTTCGTTGACCACACCCAGACCGACCAGGCCTCGATCCTGCGCTTCATCGAGGACAACTGGCACACCGGCCGGATCGGTGATGCATCCGCCGACGCCAGCGCCGGTTCGGTAAACGCCATGTTCAACTTCAACAAGCAGCGCACTGACCGGGTGCTGCTCGACGAACAGACCGGTACTGTCGCATCCATCACCAACACCAGGCCCGGCAACAACGACGCCGACAGCCGGGACGGCAGGTCCGGCACCAACGCCGGACAGTAAGCCACCGGCACTCCGGTCTATTGCTGCCTGCAAGGCAGCCCACTCAGAATCGCCATCCGGCCAGCCGGGTGGCGATTCTGTCCGGGCCCTCGAACGACTCGGGCTAAAGGCTCCGGTGGTGTTCGATCAGCCAGCGGGCCATCTGCTGGGCGCGCCGGGAAGCCAGGGTGTCCCCCTCCGTGGCGGAGATGATGGAGCCCTTCATCAGGATGTGCCAGGACCGGGCAAACTCCTCCGGGCGGTCAAGGCCGGCTTCCTTGGCCAAGGCCTCGATGTGGCCCCGGATGCGGCTGAGGTACCCGATGCTTGCCTGCCCAAGGGGATGCCCCGGCCCCATCTCCAACAGGACGTTGATGAACGAGCACGCTTCAAAGTCTTCACGCTGGAACCAGTCCCCGAACACGTCAAACACGGCGAGCAACTGTTCCTCGGCGGTGTTGCCCCGCCGGCGGGCCTCGGCCACGATCAGGTCCACGGTCCACACCTGGTCGCGCAGCTCCAAGAACGCAAGGACCAAGTCGTCCTTGGCCGGGAAATGTCTATAGAACGTTGCCTTAGAGACACCCGAGCTGCTGATCAGTTCGTTGACACCGACGCCCCGGATGCCGCGCCGGGAGAACAGCTCGTAGGCGGTGGCGAGAATTCGATCGACAGGGTCGTCGCGGCCGGCCATAGCCGTGGCGGGCAACAACGTGGGACCGTCGTCATCGTAGGCAGTCATGATGGAAAGGATTTTACACCGCGGCGGGGCGGACAGACTGGTCTGCCTTGGAGTGTGGTAGGGCTCCTGGTGCAGTAGTTCCGTCTACGGATGAAGAACCCGGCCCCCTTCGTTCCGCGCGGAGAACCGGGTGTCGAGGGCGCGGACGAGGCTGCGGAGAGTGGCGGAGTCGTCGGTGTTGTTGGCCAGCCGGACGATCGTGGAGGCCGTGTGTGCGACCTTGAAGTTATGGTGCTGGCTGTAGGCGGACAGCCGGTCAAAGGCGGCGTCGGAACCAATGTGAAGGATTCCCATCAGAATGCCCTTGGCCTGTTCAATAAGATCCCTCGTGCCAATGGCTCCGGCGATGGCCTCGCGGGCGGACCGGTCGGTCTCCAACTGAACGGTGCGGGTGAGATCGAGGATGAATCCGTCGATGAACAACGGATTTCCGTTACCATCCGGCACACCCTCCCCCACCATCAGGACCCTGCGTTCCCGCCTGCGCGCGTCGTAAAGACGGTGGTAGCTGGCAAAGAAGCCACCCACACGGCATACGCCCTCAAAGATTTCCCGGCACCGCTTACGGTCGTCAGCGTGCAGATGCGACATCAGAAGACCCGTCGTGGGGACAACCTCCCCCCGGTGGTAGCCATGAATCTGGAAGATCCCCTCGGACCATTGCAGCTCCCGGGACAGCACATCGTAGTGAAAGGTCCCCGCCACGCAATTCTCGCCGGCCAGGGCGCTGGAGTAGGTCTGAAGCGCTTTCAGCTGTGTCATGGACATGGCTGGCTGACTCGTCCGAGGTCTGTGACGGTCCCGTGCGGGCCGGTAGGCAGGCAACGGCAGAATGCGCCGGAGCTGGTGAACAGTTCGAACAAGCCGGTCATGGACCCTCCTGGAAGCCGGGACCTGTTCCCGGTGACGCCTTTGTCACCGGGAACAGTGGGAATCCACCCGCCGACGCCGGTTATCCGAAGAAGACCGGAATGAGTTGATGAATTTATGAAAGTCTGAACTACGGTTCGCGTCTGCGCAAGAGGCCGCCCAGCGTCCATCGGCGGCGGCACCGCGATGGCGGCCCGGCGCTACGATATACGTGCGCATGTACGAATCGCGACCGTTACTAGACAGACTTTTCTGTCTCGCAGGCGTTAGATTTCTACCAGCGGGTTGTGCGCAAACGCGCGGCTCAGAATACTGAATGCGAAGGAGGGAGGTTCCGGTGCCGGATGATCTTCCCGCAGGCCTGGTTCTGGTCGATGTGAAGGCCGAACTCTTTAAGTCCATGGGCCACCCCGCGCGAGTCCAGCTCCTTGAAATGCTCGCTGAGGGGCCCGTTGCCGTGAGCAGACTCCGCGACGACACGGGACTGGAGCCGTCGAACCTCTCCCAGCACCTGAGTCTGTTGCGCCGCCAACGTCTTATCGTCCCGACGCGACGCGAAGGGCGGCTGTTCTATGAACTGGCCAGTCCCGAGGTGACCGTCCTGCTCGCTGCGGCCCGGTCCCTGCTTGGCACACTCCTCGACACCAGCAGATTGACCCTGAGCCCGCTGGGCGAAACGCCCCGGCAAGAGGCAACCCACTAGGGCCAGACCGGGCACCTGGCGCAACGTACCTAGCGCATCCGGGCGGGTCGCACGACTACTCGGACCGCAGTCGTTCTCATTTAACCGTCAGTGTGCCGTGCATGTTGGCATGGTACCTGCAGTGAAAGGCGTAGGTTCCCGGCTGCGATGGGGCGGTAATCGTTGCAGTGCCGCCGTTTTCCTTGACCTCGACGTCAAAGGCCGACCCTTGGTCTGCGGTCACGGTGTGCTCGACGCTGTCCATATTCGTCACTGTCACCTTGGCGCCCGGAGCGACCGAAACCGGGGTCTGGTATGCGTAGTTGCTGATCGCGATTCCAGTCATGGCGGCGCTGGCCGTCCCGCTGCCTGACCCTGACATGGTGGAGACCGCCGGGGTTGACGGTTCCATCGACATGCTGGCGGAGGTGCCGGCCGTCGTGGCTGGGGCCGACGCCGGCGTCCCGCCACCTCCGGCGCATGCGCTCAGCACGGTCAAGGCCGCGGTCAACACCAACGCAGTCGATATCCTTTTGCTCGTCATGAGATGCCGTCCTCGTCGCTGGAGGGGGCTGGGGAACCAGCCCGGCTTCCTTCCATAGTGCATCCATCGGCGCTAAAAGGCACCGGGCGCATAGTTCTGAGGAAGCCACGCCGGAAGCTGCTGCGAGGGTGCCCGGAGTGGCCAAGGCTCGTCATCTCGACAGACTACCCCCGCGTCACAGCCGGCGGCGGGGACTCCGTAAGCTGCGGCTACGGCTGAAAGGCTTCCTTCACGGCCGGCTGCACAGTTTCCTGCATGACCCAGCGGTTGCCGTCAGGATCACTGAAGTAGGCGAAGGCGATGCCGCCCAGGTCCTGGACCTCACTGATCTCTGCTCCCCGTTGGAGAAGCTCAGCCCGTGCCGACGCCATGTCCGGGACCACCAGTTGCAGGCCTTCCAGGCTGCCCGGCCGCATGCTGGTCATGCCCGTGCCGATCACGATGGAGGCGGCGGAGCCGGGCGGCGTCAGTTGGACCACCCGGATGCCGGGGATGTATTCCACATCATGGTCCAGGACGAAACCGAGCCGTTCTGTGTAGAACGATTTGGCTGTGTCGACATCAGCGACCGGCACTTGTACGACTTCAAGGCGCATCTCCATGCGCCTCACAGTACCCCGTTCCCCTCGCTGTGGGCTGCGGGCAGAGTACGGCGCGCCATGGTGCCCGCCGCATCTCCCTCACGCCGTGCTGGACGACGCCGGATCCTCCTCGGGTTGCTCCGTCGGCTTCCGCCGGACCAGTTCGGTGGGAATGTTCTTGGAGAACAGCAGCGACACGGACGAGATGAACACCAGCGCGACCATCGAGGCCCGGAGCGAGGACACTTGGGAGTCGCTGTACAGCGTAGTCAGCGTCGCGGCGTCCTCGGCCGACAGGCCCGCCGACGTCGCGATGTCGTTTACCGTGGACACCGGCACGATGTTGACGCCCGCCTGGGTGTCGGCCACGACCATATCCTTGACGTTGCTCGGGAGGTCGCTGCTGTCCACGGCCCCCAGGAATGAGCTCGAGAGGGAAGCGATCAGGACCGATCCGATGAGTGCGGTGCCCAGGGAGGAGCCGAGGTTCTGGAAGATCCCCTGCAACCCGCCGATCTCACTGGACCGCTCGACGCCGACACTCGACATCGTCACGTTGCCGATCTGGGAGGCCAGGAGCCCCAGCGCGGCTCCCGCGAAGAACATTCCCGCCGCAAAGAGCACGCTGCGCAGCTCCAGGGACACTGATCCAAGTAAGACGAAACTGCTCACGACCAAGACAAGCTGTCCGAGCCGAATGATGCGGCGCGGTGACCAGATGGCCGTCAGCCGGGTGCCAACAACTGAAAACAGGATCAGCGAAACCGAGAGCGGAAAAATCTTGATGCCGGTCTCCAACGCATTGAGCCCGAGGGTCATCTGCAAATACACCGGAATCATGAAGAACAGGCCCGCCGTGATCATGTACTGGGCGGCGAGGACGGACAAGCCGGAACGCAGCTGCTTGATGGACAACATCTGGACGTGGACCAGCGGCGGACGCCCGCCCCGGATCAGCGCTTCCTGCCGGGCGAAGAAGGCCCACAGCAGGAACCCGCCGGCCAGAATCATATAGGGCACCAGGGACAGACCCAGCGGAGTGATCGGAACGCCGCCGATCTCCGGAGATTGCTTGGGCAGAACCCATCCCCAGGTCTTGCTTTGGAGCATGGCAAAAACGATCAGGATCAGGCCCGCCGCCGAGAGCAGGACGCTGACACTATCGATCTTGATTCTTTGCGGGCGGCTCGAGTCCGGCACCAGCCGGGAGAAGGAGACTACGGCCGCCATCACCACTACTTCGCCAATGAATACGTACCTCCAGCTCAGGTACGTCGTCACGTAGCCGCCGATGAGCGGACCCAGTGCGACGGCGGCGCCCGAAGTCGCCCCGATGATCGCGAACCCGGTCACCCTGTCGTGGCCCTGGTAATTATTGGCGATGAGCGCCGCGATCGCCGGTATCACCAGGACCGCCCCGACTCCTTCGATCACCGACCAGCCAAGGAACAGCACCGCAATGTTGGGGCTGATCGCGGTCAGCAGGGAGCCGCAGGCGTAGATGACGGAGCCGATGACGAACGCGCGCCGCCGACCCCACACATCGCCGAGTTTGGCCCCCAACAACATCAGGGAGGCCATGGTCAGGGTGTAGAACGTGATGGCGGCCTGCATAGCGGCGACCGTCGTATTGAGGTCTTTGACGACCGTTGAGATGGATACATTCATCACAGTGCTGTCCAGCACCATGACAAACTGTGCGCATCCCAAGATGATGCCAGCGGTCCACTTTTTCATTGGATGACACACAATTCTCGAGGTGCGGTGCGCGGCCGCCCGGGGTTTGGCATCAGGAGACGACGGGGCCGTCAGGCCCCGCTCAACGCCTTGGCCTTGACAGCTTCAAACTCGCTCTGGGTCAGAGTGCCGGCGTCGAGGAGTTCCTTCGCCTTGGCGATCTCCTGGGTGGGGGACGCCGTGGCCACGGAACGGATGTACTCGGTGGTGGCCGCCTCTGCCCGCTGCGCGCTCCGGGCCTGGCGTTCGGCCATGCTGCGGCCGCGCGCGATCAGGTAAACAAGAACCGTGAGGAACGGCACGAAGACCAGGAACAAGATCCACACTGCCTTCAGCCAGCCGCTGAGGTCGCGGTCGCGAAAAATGTCGGTGATAACGGCAAAGAGTGCGAACAGGTAGGAGACGAACGCGAATCCCCAAAAGAACAGCCAGATGATGTTCCAGAATTGCTCCACGGGAGCCATCCTTTCGTGCTGAGGACGCCCTCCTGGCATTCCCTTAGGGGCCAAAGTAGTCCCCACCGCCGTCGGCGGTTAGGACCATAAGGCCCGTATTGGGCGAGGTGATCCGGCGCCGGCCGGTGCCGCCTATCCCAGCGCCCTGGCCTTCAGCACCTGGAATTCTTCGGCGGTGATCGTGCCTTCATCGAGGAGCCTTTTCGCCGCGGCGATCTGTTCCGCCGGGTTGACGTGGGCAGCCCGCCGAACGTATTCCGCATTGTCGTCCCGGGCACCGGCACCCTCTTGCCGTGCCGGTTGCCGCAAAGTCATTTGCTGCCCGTAGAACAGCATGTAGACCAGGCACCCGAGCAGCGGGAACAGCAGAACAGCCAGTATCCACACGGCTTTTACCCACCCGGGGCGCGGGCTGTCCGAAAAGATGTCCCGGAGGACAAGGAACAGCACCATCAGATAGGCGGCAAACAGCACGGCCGAAAACATGAGCCAGATGACATCCCAAAATCCCATGACCCCCGCCTTTCGCGAGACCGGTGATGCGGCAACGATCTTGAACAGCAGCGGCCCGTCGGAGGGGTGGCATGCCGGCTCGCCCCCAGCCTACGCAGGGGTTTGTCGTTGTCAATCAGGCGCCGGGCAAACCGGGCGGGCCTAGAAGAAATGCACCTCGCTGGCCGCATCCGGGGAAGGATGAACCACGGGTGCCTGGCCGAGTTCGAGCAGGATGTCGTTGATGCTCAGCTGGCCGTCCAGCTGGGCCTCAGGCTGCACCGGGACCATAGCCTCCGGGACGGCGTCGGTACTCATCCCCCGATCATATGCGCGGACCGCCGCAGGGCCCGGGGGCCACGCCGACCCGCCCTGCGGCGTGCGGGAGCCAGGGCGTGCGCGGGCCAAGGCGGCGAGGGGGCCAGGGCGTGCGCGGCCGCCGCGAGGCCGGCACGGCGGGACTAGGCTTGGAGGTATGCCTTCTCCATCACCACAGCTCCCCCGCCCGTCAGCCCCGGATGCGGCACAAACCCGTCCCTCGGCCGGACGCGCGGCCGCCCTGGCCGCCATCGCCGATGCACTCCTGATCCTGCTCTTCGCGGCGATTGGCCGCGACGCGCACCAGCGCGGCGAAATCATCACTGGAGTCTTTGCGACGGCCTGGCCGTTCCTGGCTGGCGCGGCCGTTGCGTGGATCGCCCTGCGGCTGTGGCATGACCCGCTTCGGCTCTGGCCTGCCGGCGTCGCGGTCTGGCTCGGAACCGTCGGCGTCGGCATGATCCTGAGGGCCGTCACCGGGCAGACGGTGGTGTTGCCCTTCATCATCGTGGCCCTGCTGAGCCTCGGCGTTTTCCTGCTTGGTTACCGTCTGGCGGTCGCCGGCGTGCGGCGGCTGCGTTCCCGCCGCCTGCAGGCCTAATGCACTAGGCTTGCTGAAGATGGCAGCGCCCCCGCTGGGGCCGCCGACAGGCCCTCAAACGGCGCAACCGATCCGGAAAGGCTCACACGTGGTCACCGCATTCGTCCTGATCAAGACAGACGCTTCACGCATCCCGGAGACTGCCGAGGAAATCTCAGCCATCCCGGGGATCAGCGAGGTCTACTCCGTGACCGGTGAATGGGACCTGATCGCCATCGCCAGGGTCGCCAAGCACGATGACCTCGCGGACGTGATCGCGGACAAGCTCTCCAAGGTTCAGGGAGTCGTCCACACCACCACGCAGATCGCCTTCCGCGCCTACTCCCAGCACGACCTCGACGCGGCCTTTGCCCTGGGTTTCGAGCAGTAGCACCGCGCCCTAGCAACATCAAGGACGCCAACATCAAGGACGGCCCCGGCAGCATCTGCCGGGGCCGTCCTTTTCTGCAGCAAGCCTGGTCTACATGGTTGGGCGGGCGTGCGGCACCCTCAGGCGGCCTGCGACAACGCAACCCATCGGTCCAGCACCGCGGCCGCAGCTCCGGATTCAATCGATTCCTCGGCCCGCTTCAGCGCCAAGGCCATGCGGTCCGCCAAGGGGCCCACAGCGTCGAGGTCGAACGCCACCAGGCCAGCCGCGGCGTTGAGCAGCGCCGCGTCCCGAGCCGGCCCCGGCGCACCGCCCAGAACGGCCCGGACGACGGCCGCATTCGCCCGCGCGTCACCGCCGCGCAGTTCCTCCAGCGTGGCCTGCCGGATGCCGAGGCCCCGGGGGTCAAACATCTCTTCGGTCACCGCACCCTTGCGGATCTCCCACACCCGCGACGGGCCGGTGGTGGTGAGCTCGTCCAGGCCGTCGTTCCCACGGAACACAAGGCCGCGGCTGCCGCGCTTGGCCAGCACACCTGCCACCAGCGGGGCCATCTGCTCATTGGCGACGCCCACGGCCGAGGCTTGGACATGGGCCGGGTTGATCATGGGGCCCAAGAAGTTGAACGCGGTCGGAACGCCGAGCTCGCGGCGGGCGACGGCGGCATGCCGCATCGACGGGTGGAACACCTGGGCGAAACAAAACGTGATTCCCGCCTCGTCCGCGTTGCGCGCGACGCGGGGAATGGGAAGGTCCAGCCTGACGCCGAGGGCTTCCAGGACATCGGCGGATCCCGACGACGACGACGCCGCCCGGTTGCCGTGCTTGACCACCTTGGCGCCGGCGCCGGCGCAGATCAGCGCGGCCATCGTGGAGATGTTGACCGTGTTCTGTTGATCACCGCCTGTGCCGACGATGTCCAGCTTCTCGCCGGCAATATCAATGGGATTGGCGTTGGCCACCATCGCTTCGACCAGGCCGGCCACCTCATCGACGGTCTCGCCCTTGGCGCGCAAGGCCACCAGGAATCCGGCCACCTGGACCGGCGTCGCCTCGCCGGACATGATCGAGTTCATGGCCCATTCGGTGCTCCCGGCTGTGAGGTCGGCGCCGCCGATGAGTGCGTTGATGAGCCGCGGCCAGGTGTTGCCTGCCGCCGGTGCAGATGCCTGAGAAGTCACCTCCCGATGCTATCGAGGTCGGCCCGGCAAAGACCAATGCGAACCCCTCCGGGAACTTTTCCGCGCGAATTCGCGTCTTTGTAGAAAAAGTCCTCCGAAAACGCGGTTTGCGTTGGGCAGGACGGACTTTTATAGACATAATGTCTATGTGACATCTGCGACCCATGCCCCCAGTACCCCGGCGCACCCGACGCTGAACCGCCCGAACATGGTTTCTGTTGGAACCGTTGTGTGGCTGTCCAGTGAGTTGATGTTCTTCGCCGGTCTCTTCGCCATGTACTTCACACTCCGTTCGACTTCCGGACTGATGTGGGCTGAAGAGACAGCCAAGCTCAACTTTCCCTTTGCGCTCGTTAACACGATCGTCCTCGTGGCAAGTTCCTTTACTTGCCAGATGGGCGTCTTCGCCGCGGAGCGGCTCCAGCCGCGCCGCACCGGCGGAGTCTTCAGCTTCACCCGCTGGGGGATGAACGGATGGTTCATCCTCACGTTCCTCATGGGTGCCTTCTTCGTGGCCGGTCAGACGACCGAGTACTCCATGCTCGTATCCGAGCACGTCTCGCTGTCGTCCAACGCCTACGGTTCCGCCTTCTACATAACGACAGGCTTCCACGGCCTGCACGTCATCGGCGGTTTGATTGCCTTCCTGCTCATCATGGGCCGCTCCTTCGCTGCGAAGAAGTTCGGCCACTTTGAAGCGACGTCGGCGATTGTCACCTCGTACTACTGGCACTTCGTGGACGTCGTCTGGATTGGCCTCTTCCTGGTCATCTACGTCCTCAAGTAGCCCAGCCTTGACTCTTTTTCTACAAGAGGCAGAATTTCAAGAAGCGGCTCCCGGAGCCACCGCAGGATCGAAAAAAGGAACCACCACGTGAAGGCACTCTCGCAGAAGCGACGTCACCCACTGGCAGCAATTGCACTGCTGCTGATGGGCCTCTTGGTCACGGGTGGGCTGTACGCCGTTGCCACCACCGTCAACCAGGCCAAGGCGGACACCACCACCTACAGCGCGAGCGACGTGGAAGAAGGCGGCAAACTGTTCGCCGCCAACTGCGCCACCTGCCACGGCGTGGGTGCCAGCGGCTCCCAGTCCGGCCCCTCGCTCGTGGGCGTCGGCGCCGCCGCTGTTGACTTCCAGGTCGGCACCGGCCGCATGCCCATGCAGATGAACGGCCCGCAGGCCCAGAAGAAGCCCGCCCAGTTCAACGAGGAGCAGACCAAGCAGCTGGCTGCTTACGTTGCCTCGCTCGGCCCCGGCCCGTCCATCCCGGAAGCTGGTGTCCTCGATGAGAAGGGCGACGCAGCCAAGGGTGGAGAGCTCTTCCGCACCAACTGCGCCATGTGCCACAACGCTGCCGCTGCCGGCGGTGCCCTCACCCGGGGCAAGTTCGCCCCGGCCCTCGCGGGCGTTTCCGGCCAGCACATCTACGAAGCCATGGTCACCGGCCCCCAGAACATGCCGGTCTTCAATGACGCGAACATCTCCCCCGAGGGCAAGCGCGACATCATCACCTACCTGAAGCAGATCGAAGCCAACGGTTCACCCGGCGGCGCGGATCTTGGAGCTTTGGGTCCGGTATCCGAAGGTCTCTTCGTCTGGATTGCCGGCTTGGGCGTCATCATCGCGTTCACGATCTGGCTCACCTCCCGCACGTCCTAAGCGGACCTTGCACCTGTAAGAATTTTCTGCTGACTCATCAGCAGTTTGAATTGAAACCTAACTCGGCGCAGGCCGAGACGAGAGAAGGATGAGGCGAATTATGGGCAACCATAGTGACGGCAGTCCGAACCACTCGGGCACCGTAGCTACGGCTGGTCAGAATGAGGTGGAGAAGTTCCAGGATCCTGGAATTCCCCCGCACCGTTTGCGCCTGGCTGACACGGACCCGAAGGCCGCAAAGAAAGCAGAACGGCAGGTAGCCCTTCTGTTCGGTGTCTCGGTCGTTGGCACCCTGATATTCCTGGTGTCGTACTTTGCGATCGATCTGGGGAATGATTCCTCGATCGCCACGATCCGGCTCCAGAACTCCCTGCTGGGCATCGGCACCGCGTTCGCGATGCTGGGTATTGGCACTGGCATCGTCCACTGGGCCAAGGCCCTCATGCCGGACCACGAGGTCTCGGAAGAGCGCCACGCGATCCGGACGGAGGAAGACCGCCAGGCCGCGGTCCGCATCGTCGACGACATTGTGGAAGAGACCGGCATCAAGCGCCGGCCGCTGATCCGCAACACCCTGCTTGGCGCCGTCGCCCTCGCACCGCTGCCGGCATTGGCCATCTTCGGTGACCTCGGCCCCCGACCGGACTTCGCGCTGGCGCACACACTGTGGGCTCCGGCTCCGGACGGCAAGCTCAAGCGCCTTGCCCGCGACCCCGATGGCACTCCCATCAAGGCTGCGGACGTTACCATCGGCTCCGCTTTCCACGTCATCCCTGAAGGGCTGAACGAACTGAGTGAAGGCAAGCTCAACGAAAAGGCCAAGTCGGTTGTGTTGCTCATGCGCCTGGACCCGGCGGAGCTGAACCCTTCCCCGGAACGCGCCGACTGGGCGTACAACGGCATCGTCGCGTACTCCAAGATCTGCACCCACGTCGGTTGCCCTGTTGCCCTGTACGAGCAGCAGACGCACCACCTGCTGTGCCCGTGCCACCAGTCAACCTTCGACCTGACCCAGCAATGCAAGGTTATCTTCGGACCGGCCAGCCGCCCTCTCCCCCAGCTGCCCATCGCAGTGGACTCCGAAGGGTACCTGGTCGCGACGAGCGACTTCCATGAACCTGTTGGACCGAGCTATTGGGAGCGTGAGCAGCATGTCCTCATCCCTAACTCCTGATGCCCCCGCCTTCGTCGCAAAGACGAAAGGCGGCCGCATCACAGACTTCGTCGACCAGCGGGTTGGCGGCTCCGGAATGCTGCGCGAATTCGGCCGGAAGGTCTTCCCGGACCACTGGTCGTTCATGTTCGGCGAAGTGGCGCTCTATTCCTTCGTCATCCTCCTGCTCTCGGGCACGTTCCTGACCTTCTTCTTCGATCCGTCCATGGCGGAGACGCACTACGCGGGCTCGTATACGCCGCTGAAGAACGTCGAGATGTCCGTGGCGTACAGCTCGTCGCTGAACATTTCCTTCGATGTCCGCGGCGGCCTGTTCATGCGACAGGTGCACCACTGGTCGGCCCTGCTGTTCGTGGCCTCCGTCTCCGTGCACATGCTCCGCGTGTTCTTCACCGGCGCCTTCCGCAAGCCCCGCGAACTGAACTGGGTTGTGGGCAGCGTCCTGCTCATCCTCTCCATGGCTGCAGGCTTCACCGGCTACTCGCTCCCCGATGACCTGCTCTCCGGCAACGGCCTGCGCATCATCGACGGTGTCATCAAGTCCATCCCGGTCATCGGCACCTACATCTCGTTCTTCCTCTTCGGCGGCGAGTTCCCGGGCACCATGATCATCAGCCGCCTGTACATGCTGCACATCCTCCTGGTACCAGCGCTCATCCTGCTGATGATCGTGATGCACCTCTTCATGGTGGTTGTGCACAAGCACACGCAGTACCCCGGCCCCGGCCGCAACGACGGCAACGTCGTCGGCTACCCCCTGGGTCCGGTTTACGCGGCCAAGGCCGGCGGCTTCTTCTTCATCGTGTTCGGTGTTGTTGCCATCATGGCGGCATTCTTCACCATCAACCCGATCTGGAACTATGGCCCGTACGACCCCTCGCCGGTCTCGGCCGGCACGCAGCCTGACTGGTACATCGGCTTTGTCGACGGCGCCCTGCGCCTGATGCCCGGCACGATCGGTGACTGGAAAGTCGAGCAGATCTGGTTCGGCCACATGTTCACGTTCAATGTGCTGCTCCCGGCCCTTGTCCCGGCGGGCATTCTCTTCACGGTCATGTTCACCTACCCGTGGATCGAACGCTGGATCACCAAGGACAACCGCGAGCACCACGTCCTGGACCGTCCCCGCAATGCCCCGACCCGCACCGCGATCGGCATGGCCGGCTTCGTTTGGTACTGCGTCATGTGGGCCGCCGCAGGTTCTGACCTCATCGCCACGCACTTCCACGTGGCCCTGAATGATGTGACCTACTGGCTGCGCGCGCTGTTCTTCATCGGCCCGGTCATCGCGTTCTTCGTGACGAAGCGCGTCGCCCTGGCACTGCAGCGCAAGGACCGCGAGATTGCCCTGCACGGCCGCGAAACCGGCCGCATCGTCCGTCTGCCGCACGGCGAGTTCATCGAGGTCCACGCCCCGCTGGACGAGTACAAGCGCTACAAGCTGGTCGGCTTCGAGTCACCGTCCCCGCTGCCCGCCGTGCCGAACGAACACGGCGTAGTGGACCGCAAGGAACGGCGACGCGCCAAGCTGTCCCGCTGGTTCTTCGAGGACCGGGTTGCCCCGGTCACTCCGACCGAGCTGGAGGCCGCCCACGGCCACCACGGCGGCCACGAGGCCGTCGAAGCCGCGGACACGCAGAAGACGCTGAGCCACTAGTCAGCACCAAGCAACACCAAACAGGAAGGCCCGGTCCCCCAAAAGGGACCGGGCCTTCCTGCGTTCTACTGAAATAGAAGCAACGCGGGGTCACGTCGAGCCCGTGACCCCGCGCGGCATGGGCGCGAGGTGACCCCGCGTTGTGCTCCTAGGACCGGTACCCCGAGGCATAATTGCGGGTCGGCCGGACGCCCGGACGCTGCAGGGGCACCCAGAGTTTGTACCGGTCGGCCCGGTAGTAGGACACCGAGTAGTCCACCATGGCGCGGGCCACGAAGGCGTGCCGCTGGATCTTCAACAACGGAGTGCCGACCTCGACATTCAACAGCCTTGCCGTTGACGGCGACGCGGCGGTCGCCTCGATCATGTCCTCGCCCCATTCCATGACCAGCCCGTAGCGTTCGCTCAACACGTTATAGAGCGACGTCGGCGGCTCGCCGTCGAGGAGGCCCGGCACCCGGTGTGCGGGGATGAAGTTCTCGTCCACGCTCATGGGCTCGTTGTCGGCCAGCAGGAGCCGCCGGAACCGGACCAGGGGGGTGCCCTCCTCCAGCTGCAACTCACGGGCCAGGAAGGCGCTGGCGCCGATCTGCTCGAAACTCAGCACCTTGGCGGCCGGGACCATGCCGCGCCGCTGCATCTCCTCGCTGTACGAGGTCAGCTTGACCTGGAGATCCAGCTTGGGTTTCCGCACGAACGTGCCCAACCCCACGACGCGCTCAATCACCTCCTCGCCCACGAGTGCATCGATGGCCTGGCGGACGGTCATCCGGGCAAGGCCGAACCGCTCCGCAAGGTCACGTTCGGACGGCAGCGCTGAGCCTGGCGGGCACGCGGTGACAATATGCGCGCGGAGGATCTCCCGCAACTGCACGTAGATCGGCACGCCGCTCTGCCGGTCGATTTCACCCACCATCCGGGCCGCGTTAGAGGACGCCACGGAACAGCCTCCAAGGGTGCTTCGGCGCGGAAAAGACAGTCATACCTCAAGGGTAAGCCCGCGGCTCATCAGGTCTAGACCACCCCGCTGGCTAAGATCGTGCGGCCCCCTCCCCCGCGGCTACTCTTGAGGCAAGGGTCCGGAACCGGACCTTCTGCGCACAAGGGAGTACCGTTGCCAGTTTGCAAGGCAATCGTCGCGGCCGCGATCGGCCTCCATGCCCGTCCGGCGGCGGTATTTGTCCGGGCCGTCACGGCCACCGGGCTCCCCGTGACCATCAGCAAGGACGGCAGGCCCGGCGTCGACGCCCGCTCGTTGCTGGAGGTCATGACCGAGGACTTCGAATGCGGCTGCGAGGTCGAGTTGGCAGTCGCGGCAGACGCCCTGCCGGCCCGCTGCAGCGTCGCTGAAGCGGAGAACGCACTCGAGGGGCTCCGTGTCCTCCTCGAGTCTCCAAACGCCGTCTGAGGCCCGCGCCGGCACTGCAGGAACTCCGGCACGCAGGTGCCGCACACGCAAACGACGGCGGGCCCCACCAATGGTGGGACCCGCCGTCGTACTTATGAACTCTGAGGCTTTATGAACTTCGAGCCGGGGCGGCGCTAGTGTGCGTGATCGCCGCGGCTGTACTCGTATACCCAGCCAACCAGGGCGACAATCGCGAGGCCGCCGGCGATGAAGACGATCCACCAGCCCACGGCCAGGCCGAGGAACCCGGTGGCGCAGGCGATGCCGAGAACCAGCGGCCACCAGCTCCACGGGCTGAAGTGCCCCTGCTCGCCGGCTCCCTCGTGGATCTCGGCGTCGTTGCGGTCCTCGGGGCGCATGCCCACGCGCCGCCCGGTGAAACCGAGGTAGGCGCCGATCATGCCGGCGAGGCCACCAACCAGCAGGATGGCCAGCGCGCCCACCCATTCGCTCCAGTGAGTCAGGTAGCCGTAGATGAACGCCACCGGTACGAAGAAGAAAACACCGAGACCAAAGATTCTAGATTCGATTTTCACTTGCCGGTGTCCTTCTGTTCGGCGTTACCGAGCGCTGCTGCTGCCGGAGCAGGAGAATCGACGGTGTAGTTCTGGGAGAGCTCCGGGTGGTGCAAGTCCAGGGCAGGACGCTCGGAGCGGATGCGGGGCAGGGACGTGAAGTTGTGGCGCGGCGGCGGGCAGGAGGTGGCCCACTCGAGCGAGGCACCGAAGCCCCACGGGTCATCAACTTCCACTCGTTCGTTGCTGCGCCACGTGATGTAGACGTTCCAGAAGAACGGGATGAGCGAGGCGCCCAGGACGAACGAGGAAATCGTGGAGAACTGGTTCATCCAGGTGAAGCCATCCTGCGGCAGGTAGTCGGCGTAGCGGCGGGGCATGCCCTCGACGCCGAGCCAGTGCTGGATCAGGAAGGTGCCGTGGAAGCCGAGGAAAAGCATCCAGAAGTGGATCTTGCCGAGGCGCTCGTTGAGCATCTTGCCGGTCCACTTCGGCCACCAGAAGTAGAAGCCGGCGAACATGGCGAACACGACGGTGCCGAAGACCACGTAGTGGAAGTGGGCGACCACGAAGTAGGAGTCCGAGACGTGGAAGTCCAGCGGCGGCGAAGCCAGGATGATGCCGGTCAGGCCGCCGAACAGGAAGGTGGCCAGGAAGCCGATGCTCCACAGCATGGGGGTCTCAAAGGTGATGGAACCGCGCCACATGGTGCCGATCCAGTTGAAGAACTTAACACCCGTCGGCACCGCGATGAGCATCGTCATGAAGGAGAAGAAGGGCAGCAGGACCGAGCCGGTGACGTACATGTGGTGCGCCCACACGGTCACGGACAGGGCGGCGATGGAGATGGTCGCGTAGACCAGGCCCTTGTAACCGAAGATCGGCTTGCGGCTGAAGACCGGGAAGATTTCGGAGACGATGCCGAAGAACGGCAGCGCGATGATGTACACCTCAGGGTGGCCGAAGAACCAGAACAGGTGCTGCCAGAGGACGGCGCCACCATTCGCGGGGTCAAAGATGTGAGCCCCGAAGCGGCGGTCCGCACCGAGCGCGAACAGCGCGGCGGCCAGCGGCGGGAAGGCCATCAGAACAAGGATGGACGTCACGAGGGCGTTCCAGGTGAAGATCGGCATCCGCCACATGGTCATGCCCGGGGCACGCATGCAGATGATCGTGGTGATGAAGTTGACGGCGCCAAGAATGGTGCCGAAGCCGGAGAGGGCGAGCCCGAAGACCCACAAGTCGCCGCCCACACCGGGGCTGAACGTGGTGTCGGACAACGGCGCATAGGCAAACCAGCCGAAGGACGCGGCGCCCTGCGGGGTGATGAAGCCGGAGACGGCAATCGTGGAGCCGAAGAGGAAGAACCAGAAGGCCAGGGCGTTCAGACGCGGGAACGCGACGTCGGGCGCACCGATCTGCAGCGGCATGATGACGTTGGTGAAGCCGGCGAACAGCGGGGTCGCGAACATCAGGAGCATCACGGTGCCGTGCATGGTGAAGAGCTGGTTGTACTGCTCTTTGGTCTGCAGGATCTGCATGCCCGGCTCGAAGAGCTCGGCACGGATCAGCAGCGCCATGATGCCGCCGAAGCAGAAGAAGATGAACGACGCGATCAGGTACATGTACCCGATCGTCTTGTGGTCGGTCGAGGTGATCCAGTTGACGACGATGCGCCCCTTGGACCTGGGTACTACGGGAGCCTCGAGGACCCCGGCGGATTGAGTGTAAGTTGCCACTTCGATCCCCTTACTTGGATTCGGTCGGGGCCGGGTTGCGGTCGTACTCGTCACCGAGCAGGCCGGTGTTTCCGTCCTGGCGCAACTGGTTCATGTGCGCCTGGAACTCCGAGTCGGAGACAACCTTGACGCGGAACAGCATTTCGGAGTGGTACTCGCCACAAAGTTCGGCGCACTTGCCGTCGTAGGTTCCCTCCTTGGTAGGAGTCAACCGGATGTAGTTGGTCTTGCCGGGGATCATGTCCCGCTTCTGCAGGAAGGCAGGCACCCAGAAGGAGTGGATGACGTCGCGGGAATTGAGCTCGAAGTCAACCGACTTGTTGACCGGCAGGTACAGGGTGGGCAGTTTTTCCTTGTCCACGTTGTTACCGGTCAGGTGGGCCTGGACGCCAGTCTCGTGGACGTCCTCGGTAACGACGGCGCCCTTCTTGTAGTTGAAGTCCCAGGCCCACTGCTTGCCGCGGACGTCGACGACGACGTCGGCGGGCTTGGAGCGGTCATCGATCTGCTGCTGGTCGCGGTCGGTGAAGTAGAAGAACACCAGGACCATGAACAGCGGCACCGTCAGGTAGAACACTTCCAGGGGAAGGTTGAAGCTGTTCTGGCGGGGGAAGCCCACCGTGCCCTTGCGGCGGCGGTAAGCGACGATGCACCAGATCATCAAGCCCCAGGTGATGATGCCGACGACCAGCGCGGCAATCCATGAGTTGACCCAGAGGTCCATGATGAGGCCAGTATTACTGGTGGTGCCACGCTCGGTGGGCAACCAGCCCTTCTCTACCTCTGGTGAACATCCAGTCAAAGCCAACGCGCCGGCTAGTGCCAAGCCAGTGATCGTAGTGATCTGTTTGCGTCGGCTGCCGGTTCGGTTCTGCGAACTCACAGACGGCCCTTCCTACTTGTTGCTGTTGTCCCGCGAATTACGGGCAGGACAAACGAAAAGTTTTACTACTCGGTGTAGAGCTTACCGCTCCCCGGGAGTTTTCGCCCACATGTCCGCCCCGTGCGTCGGGAGCTTTTTGAGTGTCCCGATCGTTGAGGCCTGGCGGCACTAAGGCCGGGCAATATGCCCGGCCTTAGTGGAAGGAATTAGTGGAAAGAATCTCCGCAGGCGCAGGAGCCGCCGGCGTTAGGATTGTCGATTGTAAATCCCTGCTTGGAGATGGTGTCTTCGAAGTCGATGCTGGCGCCGCTGAGGTACGGGACGCTCATCTTGTCGACGACCACTTCCACGCCGTCGTAGTCGCGCACAGCGTCTCCGTCGAGCAGCCGCTCGTCGAAGTAGAGCTGGTAGATCAGTCCGGAGCAACCGCCGGGCTGCACGGCAACGCGGAGGCGCAGATCGGTGCGGCCTTCCTGTTCGAGGAGGCTGCGGACCTTGCCGGCCGCGACGTCGGTCAGCATGACCTCGTGCGTGGCCAGCTCGCCGGCCTCGGTGGCCGTGGCGTCGGCGCTGTTTTCATTCGTTGTAGTGCTCATGGCCTACCTTCTTGCAACGGTGGTGGCGGCTCCGCTTCCACGGTGCCCGCCCCTACTTAAACGGTATGGGCTATAGCTACATGCTACGTCGCGCAGCCCTGTAGCTCTAACTTCTGACGTAACCGTCGGAAGCGGCTGGATGTTCCCCGGGAGCGGCCGGGCGTGCGCCAGGTTAGGCCGCGCCTTCTGCATTCAGGCGAGCCAGCAGCAGGGCCTCGGCGACGATCGCGTTCCGGAAGTCGCCAAGGTGCAGGGATTCGTTGGCGCTGTGCGCGCGGGAGTCGGGATCTTCGACCCCGGTCACCAGGATCTGGACGTCCGGGTAGAGGTCGGTCAGGTCCGCGATGAATGGGATGGAGCCGCCGATCCCCATTTCCACGGCCGGCACGCCCCAGGCCTCGCCGAGGGCCCACATGGCGGCGGCCGCGGCTTTGGAGGTGGTGTCGGTCAGGAAGGAATTGCCGCTCTCCCCCGGCGTGAACACCACCTGCGCGCCGAACGGCGCGTTGTCCTCGACGTGCTTGCGGACCGCCTCCATGGCGGCCTCCGGATCCTGCCCGGGGGCCAGGCGCAGGCTGAACTTGGCCCGGGCGCGCGGAAGCAGGGTGTTGGAGGCGACGTCCACGGCCGGGGCGTCAAAGCCGATGATCGACAGTGCGGGCTTGGTCCACATGCGTGAGGCAATGCTCCCGGTTCCGGCGAGCTGCACGCCGTCGAGCACGGAGGCGTCCGCCCGGTATTCCTCCTCGGTGAGGTCCACGGCGGCGTCGTCCCGGCTCACCAGGCCCTCGATAGCGACGCTGCCCTGATCGTCGTGGAGGGTCGCAATGAGGCGGGCCAGCAGCGTCGGCGCGTCGAGCACGGGTCCGCCGAACATGCCCGAGTGCACCGCGTGGTCCAAGACCTTGACCTCGATGGTGCCATCCACCAGGCCGCGCAGGCTGGTGGTCAGGGCCGGGACGCCGACCTTCCAGTTGCTGGAGTCGGCCACGACAATAACGTCCGCGCGCAGCAGCTCGCGGTGGGTCTCGAGGAAGGACCGGAACGTCGGCGAGCCGGCCTCTTCCTCGCCCTCGAAGAAGAACGTCACCCCCAGGCCCAGTTGGTCCCCGAGCACCCGCGTCACCGCGGAGTACGCGGCGATGTGGGCAAGGATTCCGGCTTTGTCGTCCGCGGCGCCGCGGCCAAAAAGCCGCCCGTCGCGTTCGACGGCGGTGAACGGGTCGGTTTCCCAGAGGGCGAGGTCGCCAGTGGGCTGGACGTCGTGGTGGGCATAGAGCAGCACCGTGGGCTTGCCCTCGGCGGCCGGGCGGCGGGCGACGACGGCGGGCCCGCCGGGCGTCCCGTCCTCCTTGTCGCAGCGCAGGACCCGGACGTCGTCGAAGCCGCTGGCTCGCACGAGGCCGGCGACGGCGTCGGCGCTTCGGTTCAGCGGGGCCGGGTCAAAGCTGGGCCATGCGATGCCCGGGATGGCGACAAGGTCCGTCAGTTGGCTGATCGTTTGATCGAACGATTCGGCCACCGCCTGGCGGAGGGCTTCGGCATCGATGGCGCCGGTGTGGTCCATGGTGGTCTGCGGGTTCCCCGCGGTTGAAGAAGTCATGGCCAAAACACTACCCGTGTGCCGGATCACCACAAACAGCATCATGGCGGGGACGGCGCCGTGTGGGCTGGGTCTCGCGCCTGTATCTGCGGGGTATTCTTTAGGGGTGTTTGGACGTAAAAAGGAAGCGCCAGCGGCGCAGAACGTAGTTGACCAGCAGGTGGCCGAGGCAGCAGCCCGGGGCGCCGTGACCGGCAAGGGCGCCCCGACGCCCAAGCGCAGCGCCCAGGAGGCGGCCCGCAAGCGGCCGCTCGTGCCCGAGGACCGCAAGGCTTCGAAGGCTGCCGAGCGCGCCGCCGTCACGGAACAGCGCCTCAAGACGCGGCAGGCCTTGGACAGCGGTGACGAGAGGTTCCTGCCGGTCCGGGACAAGGGTCCGCAGAAGCGTTTCGCCCGGGACTACGTCGATGCCCGATTCAGCCTGGGTGAGTACCTGATGTTCGGCGCGCTGTTGTTCGTTGTGATCTCCCTGCTGGTGCCGGCATCCAGCGCGCAGATGATCTACGTTCTCGGTGCCTTCTGGGTCATGTTCCTGGCTGTCTTCGTGGACGTCTTCATTCTCTCCCGCAAGCTCAAGAAGCGCCTCGGCGAAAAATTCGGCGAAGTGGAGCGCGGCACCGTCTGGTACGGCTCCATGCGTTCCCTGCAGTTCCGCCGACTGCGCCTGCCCAAGCCACAGGTCAGCCGCGGCGAGTTCCCCGCCTGATCGTTCGCCCCTAGGATTCTTTACCAGCGAAGCCCCGGCAGTTATCTGCCGGGGCTTCGTTGTAGGCGCTTCCGGGCCGTTCGGGATTCAGCGCCGGCTCGGGTGCTTGGCGAGCAGCCGGTTGATGCGGGCGGCCCAGAACGGCCCTTCGTAAAGGAAGGCCGTGTAGCCCTGGACGAGGGTAGCGCCGGCCTCCAGCCGGGCCTGGACGTCCTGCGCGGTCTCAACGCCACCGACGGAGACAAGGGTCAGCGCGCCGCCCGTGACGTTCCTGAGCCGGGCCAGGACCTCCAGGGACCGTTGCTTGAGCGGGGCCCCCGAGAGGCCGCCGGGCCCGCACGCCGCGACCGTGTCCGGGCTGGAGGACAGCCCGGTGCGGGCGATGGTGGTGTTGGTGGCGATGATGCCGTCCAGTTTCAGGTCCAGCGCCAGGCGGGCGACGTCGTCGATGTCCTCATCGCTGAGGTCGGGCGCGATCTTTACCAGGAGTGGAACGTGGCGACCGGCGGCGTTGTCCGCTTCCTCGCCCACGGCGGTCAGCAGCGGGCGCAGGGTCTCCACGTCCTGCAGCAGCCGGAGGCCGGGTGTGTTGGGGGAGCTGACGTTGACTACCAGATAGTCGGCCGCCGGGGCGAGGCTGCGCGCGCTGATCAGGTAATCCGAGACCGCGTCTTCCAGTCCCACCACCTTGCTCTTGCCGATATTCACCCCGATGATGGGCCGCACGCCGGGATGCTGGCGCTGCAGGGCGGCCCGGGCGGACTTCAGCCGCGGGGCGACGGCCGCGGCACCATCGTTGTTGAAACCCATCCGGTTGATCACGGCACGGTCTTCGACGAGGCGGAACAACCGTGGCGCCGGGTTGCCTGGCTGGGCCTGGCCGGTGATGGTGCCGACTTCCACGTGGCCGAAGCCGAGTTCGGTCAGCGCCTCGATGCCGTGGCCTTCCTTGTCGAAGCCGGCCGCGAGGCCGAACGGCGAGGGGAAAGTCAGGCCGAACGCCTGGGTCTGCAGGTTCGCCGCGGGGGCGGTGAACTTCTGCAGGACCCGCCCTGCCCCGCAGCTGTGGGCCAGGCGGATCGCCCGGAACCCGATCTTGTGGGCGCGTTCGGCGTCCATCCATGAGAAGGCCAGCCGGAAGAAGGTGGGATATACGCGCATGCCTCTAGTTTTCCGGTTCGGGCCGCCCAGACCAAACCAGCACCCACGCGTACCGGGGTGTGACTCGGGTGTGACTGCCGGTCGTGACTGCAGCCGAGACTGCAGCCGCCACTGCGGCGCCGCGCGCCACGGGCGCAGCGGCAGAACTGCGCCGGCGCGAGTTAGCATGAAGCCATGACCAGCAATGACGGTGTCGGGACGGGCGGACGCGTGGCGCGGGCCCGCGGAATTGAGGCCGATGTCGTGGTGATCGGCGCGGGACTGGCAGGCCTCGTGGCGGCGTCCCAAGCCTATGCCGCCGGCCGGCGGGTGGCCCTGCTGGATCAGGAGCCGGAGGCGTCCGTCGGCGGCCAGGCCCACTGGTCATTCGGCGGCCTCTTTCTGGTCAATTCCCCCGAACAGCGGCGGCTCGGCGTGCGGGACACCGAGGAGCTGGCCCTCGCCGACTGGCATGCGTCCGCCGGATTCGACCGTCCCGAGGACGCGTTGGCGAAGGAGTGGGCGGCAGCGTACGTGCACTTCGCCTCCGGGGAGAAACGGGCTTGGCTCGCCTCCCTGGGAGTGCGGATGTTCCCTCTGGTGCAGTGGGCCGAACGCGGCGGCTACGGCCCGGACGGGCACGGCAACACGGTCCCGCGCTTCCACGTCGCCTGGGGCACGGGACCTGCCCTGGTGGCGCCCTTCCTCGCCAAACTCCACGAGGGCGTTGCCGCCGGACGGGTGACCTTCCACTTCCGGCACCGCGCCACCGAGCTCATCAAGACCTCGGGACGGGTTTCCGGGGTGCGCGGCGAACGGCTGGAGCCCAGCGGGGCCGGACGGGGCGAAGAATCCTCCCGGCGGACCGCCGGCGGCTTCGAGGCTACGGCCGCGGCCGTTGTGGTGACGACCGGAGGGATCGGCGGCAACCACGCTTCGGTGCGCGAGCAGTGGCCTGGAGGCGGGGCGCCGGCGACCATGTTGAGCGGCGTGCCCGCTTCCGTGGACGGGGACTTCCTGCCTGCCGTCAGCCGCGCTGGGGGCAGGCTCGTTAACGGCGACCGGATGTGGCACTACCCGGAGGGCATCCACAACCACGCCCCGGTCTGGCCCCGGCACGGCATTCGGATCCTGCCCGGGCCGTCGGCGCTGTGGCTGGATGCGACGGGGCGGCCGCTTCCCGCTCCCCTGTTTCCGGGCTTCGACTCCCTCGGCGCCCTGCGGCACATCCTGGCCACGGGACATGCCCACTCCTGGTTCGTCCTCAACCGGACAATCGCCCTGAAGGAATTCGCGCTGTCAGGATCGGAGCAGAATCCGGATCTGACCGGCAAGGATGCCCGGCTGCTGGCGTCGAGGCTGAAGCCGGGCAGGGACACGCCGCTGCAACGGTTCCTGGACCGGGGCGTCGACTTCCTGCAGGCCGAGTCTCCCCTGCGGCTGGCCGGGAAAATGAACGACCTGACGGGCGGACAACTCATTGACCCTGCGGCCCTGGAAACGCTGGTCCGCTCCCGTGACCGGCAGTTTTCCAGTGGGCTGGGTAAAGATCCGCAACTGGCCGCCATCCGGGCCGCCCGCCGTTTCGCCACGGACAAGATCATGCGGGTGGCGCCACCGCACCGGCTGCTGGATCCGCGCCACGGCCCCCTCCTTGCCGTCAGGCTGTCTGTCCTGACGCGCAAGAGCCTCGGCGGCCTCCACACGGATCTGCAGTCCCGGGTCCTGGATGCCGCCGGGCAGCCAGTGCCCGGGTTGTTCGCCGCAGGTGAAGCTGCCGGGTTTGGCGGCGGCGGGATCCACGGCTACCGGGCACTCGAAGGGACGTTCCTGGGCGGGTGCCTCTTCTCCGGACGATCAGCGGGCCGCGCCGCGGCCTCGGCAACGTAGCCAGCACGTAGTCAGCAGCATGGGAGGAATGTCGATGCAGTGGCAGACCGACATCCTGGGGGACGATTTCCAGGCGTGCGCCTTCGAGGCGGCCGGACCGGACGGCGTGCTGCGCACGGCTACCCTGGTCCGTCACACGCCCCAAGCCCTCGTGGAGGCCCGGAAGCGGCCCGAGGAAGCTGCCGCCGGGCAGGACGCCACGGCCGCCGGGGCAGGAACCGCGCTGCCGGACCGGGCCGTGCTCTTCCTGCATGGCTGGAGTGACTACTTCTTCAACGAGGAACTCGCGGAGTTCTGGACCGGCAAGGGATTCGAGTTTTTCGCCCTGGACATGCACAACCACGGCCGCAGCCTGCGGCCGGGCACCCACGGCGGCTACGTTGCAGACCTGGACAACTACGACGCCGAAATCACCGCGGCGATCGGCATGATCGGCTCGCTCCGGCAGGACGGCAGGGCTCCGCGGCTGACGCTCATGGGCCACTCCACCGGCGGACTGATCGCGGCGCTGTGGGCCGACCGGCACCCGGGGGTGGCGTCCCAACTGGTCCTGGACAGCCCGTGGCTGGAGGTCCATGGCAGTCCGGCCCTCCGCCGCGCCGCGCGGACCATGGTGGAGCCCTTCGCCCGGTTCTGGCCCGAGTCGGTAATCCGGCTGCCGGAGCGGGCTTTCTACTGGCGCAGCATCAGCAACGCTGCGGAAGGCGAATGGGCGCTGGATGACGCCTACCGTCCACCGCACGCATTTCCGGTCCGCGCCGGCTGGCTCAGCGCCGTGCTCAGCGGCCAGTCCAGGGTGGCCCGCGGGCTGAACATCGACGCGCCCATTCTCGTGCTGATTTCGGGGGCGAGCGCCAACGGGATGTTCTGGAAGGAATCGATGCGCCGCACGGACGCGGTCCTGGACGTGAACACGATCGCACTGCGCGCCCTCAGCCTGGGCCGCACCGTCACGCTGGAGCGGATTGACGGCGCCCTGCACGACGTCTTCCTCTCCGCGCCGCGCGTCCGCGCGGACGCCTATGCCCGGCTCTCCCGGTGGATCGCGGCTTACGTGGTCGATTGAGCGGCCGGAGCGGCGTCCACCGCTCCCCCGTACCGGCGGTCCCGCTGGGCGTAGATCTCCACCGCGTCCCACAGCGTCCGCCGGTCCACGTCCGGCCACAGGGTGTCCATGAACACGAACTCGGCGTAGGCAGACTGCCACAGCATGAAGTTGGACAGCCGCTGTTCACCGGAGCTGCGCAGGAACAGGTCCACGTCCGGCAGGTCCGGCTCGTCCAGGAACTTCTGGATGGTCCGCTCGGTGATGGCACCCGGCTTGAGCCGGCCCTGGGCCACCTCCTCCGCGATCGCGGCGACGGCGTCGGCGATCTCTGCGCGTCCGCCGTAGTTCACGCACATGTTCAGGGTGCAGGTGCTGTTACCCCGGGTGTAGTCCTCGGCCTCCTCGAGTTCGCGGATGACCGAGCCCCACAGTTTCGGGCGCCGCCCGGACCAACGGATGCGGACGCCCCAGTCATCGAGCTGGTTCCGCTGCCGGCGCAGCACGTCCTTGTTGAAGCCCATAAGGAACCGCACCTCCTCCGGGGACCGGCGCCAGTTCTCGGTGGAGAAGGCGTAGACGCTGACGTGCTCGATCCCGAGCTCGATCGCTCCGGCCATGACGTCCAGCAGCGCTGGCTCTCCTGCCTTGTGTCCCTCGATCCGGGGCAGGCCGCGCTGGTTCGCCCAGCGGCCGTTGCCGTCCATGACGATCGCCACGTGCCGCGGAATGAACTCGGCGGGAATGGCGGGCGGAACAGCGCCGGACGGATGCGGGTACGGGGCCACCACCGGTGTGGTCCGCCGCCGTACGCTGGCCTGCTTCGCCTGGCTTTTCTCCAGGTTCCTTCCCAAGCTTCTTCCGAGTGCCACTTCTACGTTCGCTCCACATGTTTGAGGGATTTCAGGACTCGTTCCAGGTGCCACTGGAGGTAGCTGGCCACGAGGCCGGCCGCTTCCCGCCGGTGTACGGACGCCGAGGCATCCGCCGTCGTCCAGTTCCCGGTAAGCAAGGCCCCCATCAGCAACACCGTTTCCGCGGCCGGTGCCGGTGACCCCGGCGGCCGGCACTCGTGGCAGACCATGCCGCCAAGCGGCGCGGAGAACGCGGTGTGCGGGCCGGGTGCTCCGCACCGGGAGCAGTCGGTGAAACTGGGCGCCCAGCCGCCGGTGGCGAGGGCGCGCAGCAGGTAGGAATCCAGGATGAGCTCGGGCGCGTGGTCGCCCCGGCTCAGCGACGCCAGCGCGCCGACCAGCAGGTTGTACTGTGCCGTGCCAGCCTCGCCGTCGACGTCGGTGAGCTTCTCCGCCGTCTCGGTCATGGCGGCCGCCACGGTGTACCGGCCGTAGTCCGCGGCGATGTTCCCCCCATAGGCGCCCTTGGCCACTGCTTGGGTGACAACGTCCAGCGTGCGCCCGGAAATCAGCTGCAGATCGGCCACCATGAACGGTTCCAGCCTGGCGCCGAACCGGCTGCTGGTGCGTCGGACGCCTTTCGCCACGGCACGGACCTGGCCGTGGTGCTTGGTCAGAAGGGTGATGATCCGGTCGGCCTCGCCCAGCTTATGGGTGCGCAGTACGACGGCGTCATCGCGGTACGCGCGCGCTGCGAAGGATTGTTGGACCACAGTTAATCTTCGCACTCTCTTTGCGGAAACACGGTATGGGCAACGCCGCCGGGGGTAAACCGTCGGTGGGCAAACCGTCGGTGGGCAAACCGTCGGTGGGCAAACCGCCGGTGGGCAAACCGTCGGTGGGCAAAAAACTGCGCCGCCGAAAGGATCCGGCGGCGCAGCGTGTTGTGCCTCGGCGGTGTGACTGTGTCACGGGGATGATCAGGCGCGGGCGTCCCGGATGGCCCGGTTCACGGCCGAGATGACGGCCTTGAGCGACGCCGTGATGGTGTTCGCGTCGATCCCGACACCCCACAGCACACGCTCGCCCACGGCGCATTCGACGTAGGCGGCAGCCAGGGCGCTCCCGCCTTCGGACAGGGCGTGCTCGGTGTAGTCCAGCACGCGGACATCGACACCGTCCTCGCGCAGGATGCTCAGCAGGGCCGCGATGGGGCCGTTGCCGGTGCCGGTGCGGCGGACCTGGGTGCCGTCGATCTTGAGCGACGCGGTCAGGGTCATCGCCCCGGCCTCGTCAGTTTCAGTGCCAATCGCCCCGAGCGCGTAGCGCCCCCACTGGGCGTCGGCGGCCGCGGACGGCAGGTATTCGTCCTGGAAGACCTGCCAAAGCTGGGCGCCGCTGACCTCGCCGCCCACGGTGTCGGTCTGCTTCTGGATGACGCCGGAGAATTCGATCTGGGCGCGGCGCGGCAGGTCCAGGTTGTGCTCGTTCTTCAGCAGGTACGCGACGCCGCCCTTGCCGGACTGCGAGTTGACCCGGATGACGGCCTCGTAGCTGCGGCCGAGATCCTTCGGATCGACCGGCAGGTACGGAACCTGCCAGGTGTAGTCGGCGACGTCCTTGCCGGCGGCGGCGGCGTCCTTCTCGAGGGCTTCCAGGCCCTTTTTGATGGCGTCCTGGTGCGAGCCGGAGAACGCGGTGAAGACGAGGTCCCCGCCGTACGGGACGCGCTCGGCGACCGGGAGCTGGTTGCAGTACTCCACCGTGCGGCGGATTTCGTCGATGTTGGAGAAGTCGATCATGGGGTCGATGCCCTGGACGAACATGTTCAGGCCCAAGGTCACCAGGTCCACGTTGCCGGTCCGCTCGCCGTTGCCGAACAGGCAGCCCTCGATCCGGTCCGCGCCGGCCAGGTAGCCCAGCTCGGCGGCGGCGACGCCGGTGCCGCGGTCGTTGTGCGGGTGCAGGGAGAGGATGATGCCCTCCCGCGGGTGCAGGTTCCGGCTCATCCACTCGATGGAATCGGCGTAGACGTTCGGCGTGGCCATTTCCACCGTGGCGGGCAGGTTGATGATGACCTGCCGGTCGGCCGAGGCCTCGAAGACGTCGGCGATCGCGTTGCAGACGCGGATGGCGTACTCCAGCTCGGTCCCGGTGAAGGACTCGGGCGAGTATTCGTACGTGATGTGGGTATCGGCGAGAGTTTCCTCATACTTCTTGCACAGCCGGGCACCCTGGAGGGCGATGTCCAGGATGCCGTCTTCGTCCTGGTTGAAGACCACCCGGCGCTGCAGCACGGACGTGGAGTTGTAGAGGTGAACGATTGCCTGCTTGGCGCCGACCAGGGACTCGTAGGTCCGCTCGATCAGGTGTTCCCGGGCCTGGGTCAGCACCTGGATCGTCACGTCGTCGGGGATGTGGTTGCCCTCGATCAGCTGCCGGACGAAGTCGAAATCCGTCTGCGACGCGGAGGGGAAGCCGACCTCGATCTCCTTGTAGCCCATCCGGACCAGCAGGTCGAACATCTTCAGCTTGCGGGCCGGGCTCATGGGATCGATCAGGGCCTGGTTGCCGTCCCGCAGGTCCACTGCGCACCAGCGCGGGGCCTTGGTGATGACCTTGTCCGGCCAGGTGCGGTCCGGCAGTTCAACCGTGATCTGGTCCTGGAACGGGATGTAGCGGTGGACCGGCATTCCTGAGGGCTTCTGTGCGTTTCGCATTACTATCGGGGCCTTTTCTGTGATTCTTGGTGAAAGGGTGGCCGGGCAACACAAACTCCGCAGCGAGGGTGGGCCTTGCGCTAGGTCGCGTCTGAGGCCTCGCCGCGGCAGCTAAGAAGAAGCAGTTCTGCGCGCACCTTTTCACAGTAACACGGGTGCGTAAGATGAAGGAGCCGTACCACCGCAACGTCCACTATGCAGACCGTGCACCGGCACACGCTCCGGTGCCGGACTGCCTCTCAAAGGAGCATCCGTGCCGCTTTCGGGGATCGATCAGTCCACCATTGACGCCAGCGTCCGTCCGCAAGATGACCTGTACCAGCACGTGAACGGCGGCTGGCTCAAGCACACGGTCATTCCGGACGACCGGCCGCTGGAGGGCACGTTTACTGCGCTGCGCGACGCTTCGGAGCTCGCCGTGAAGGAAATTATCGAGCGGGCCGCCGCCCGCGGCACCGAGGCCACCGGCATCGAACGGAAGATCGGGGACCTCTACAACAGCTTCATGGATGAGGCTGCGGTGGAAGCGAAGGGCCTGGAGCCGCTCCGGTCACGGCTCGCGGAATTGTTCGCCACGACGTCGGTGGCCGAACTCGTCGCCCTGGCCGGACGCCTGTTCCGCGCGGACGTGTCGGGGCTGTTCTACATTTACCCCGCCCCGGATGCTGGAAACCCGGACCGGATCCTGCTGTACACCGGCCAGGGCGGCCTTGGCCTGCCGGATGAATCGTATTACCGAGAAGAGAAGTTCGCGCCGATGGTCCAGGCCTACCGCGAACACGTCCAGACCATGCTGGGCCTGGCGGACGTGGCCGACGCGGAGGGCGCGGCCGCACGGGTGGTGACGCTGGAAACGGCGCTGGCCTCGCACCACTGGGACAACGTGACACTGCGGAATCCGCAAAAGACCTACAACCTGAAGTCTGCCGGGCAGGCCGCGGAGCTGTTCCCGCTGCTGGCCGACTGGTTCGACGCCGCCGGCATCGTGCCGGAGAAACGTGCCGAGCTGGTGATGAGCACCCCGGATTTCTTCTCCGGCGCGGCCTCCTTGCTCGAGACCGAACCGCTGGCGACGTGGCAGGAATGGCTCGCCATGCGCGTGGTCAGTTCGGCCGCGCCGTACCTGTCGTCGGCGTTCGTGGACGCGAACTTCGCGTTCTACGGCACCACGCTGAGCGGTACCCCGCGGATCAAGGACCGCTGGAAGCGCGGCGTGGCGGTGGTCGAGGCCGCCCTCGGTGAGGCCGTCGGCCAGATCTACGTGGCCGAACATTTTCCGGAAGGCAACAAGGCACGCATGCAGTCCCTCGTAGCCAACCTGATCGCGGCATACCGGGACTCCATCACGGGGCTGGACTGGATGAGCGAGGCCACGAAGCTGGAGGCCCTCAAGAAACTCGACTCCTTCCAGGCCAAGATCGGCTACCCGGACAAGTGGATCGACTACTCCGCCGTGGAGATCGATCCCGCCGACCTGCTGGGGAACGTGGAGCGCGGCCACAGCGCCGACGTCGACCGCCACCTCGACGAGGTCGGCAAGCCTGTGGACCGCCAGAAGTGGCTCATGACCCCGCAGACGGTCAACGCCTACTACCACCCGCTGCTGAATGAGATCGTGTTCCCGGCCGCCATCCTGCAGCCCCCGTTCTTCACCGCCGACGCCGACGACGCCGTCAACTACGGCGGCATCGGCGCCATCATCGGCCATGAGATCGGGCACGGCTTCGATGACCAGGGCTCGCAGTACGACGGGAACGGACTGCTCCGGAACTGGTGGACCGAGGAGGACCGCGCCGCCTTTGAGGCCCTGACCTCCCGGCTCGTGGCGCAGTTCGACGTGCTCTCCCCCACGGCCGCCCCGGGCCACACCGTCAACGGCAAGCTCACCCTTGGCGAGAACATCGGCGACCTCGGCGGACTCACCATTGCCTACAAGGCCTACCTCATCAGCCTTGAGGGTCAGGAGCCTCCGGTGCTCGACGGCATGACGGGCTTCCAGCGGTTCTTCGCGTCCTGGGCCGCGGGCTGGCGGCAGGTCATGCGCAGCGAGGAGGCCATCCGCCGCCTCGCCACGGACCCGCACTCCCCGAACGAGTTCCGCACGAACGCGATTGCCAAAAACCTCGCCGCCTTCCACGACGCCTTCGGTGTCACGGAGCAGGACGGCATGTGGATGCCCCCGCAGGAGCGCGTCAGCATCTGGTGACCCAGGCGCCCGATGGGCCGGTTCGCGGCAGGCGGCTGGGCCGCCTTCCGCGAACCGGCACGAGACCACGGAGAGGACCATCAACATGGCCCGCATTTTCATCACCGGTTCCACCGACGGTCTCGGCCGCGCCTGCGCCGGGCGGCTGGTGAGCGAAGGTCATGAGGTCCTGCTGCATGCCCGCTCCAGGGACCGGGCGGCGGCCCTCGGAGACTTTGCCCGGCAAGCCGCCGGCATCGTGATTGGTGACCTCGGCAGCGCCGCCGAAACCCGGGACCTCGCCGAGCAGGTCAACGGCCGCGGGACGATGGACGCCATCATTCACAATGCCGGCGTCTACGTCTCGCCGGGGCGCATCTCGACGCCGGAGGGACATTCCCGCACCCTGGCGGTCAACGTGCTCGCCCCGTACCTGCTCACGGCACTGGTCAAGCGTCCCGGCCGCCTCATCTATCTCAGCAGTGGCATGCACCTTGGGGCCGTCGGGGACCTGCGCGACATCGACTGGACCGAACGGCGCTGGAATGCCGCCGCCGCCTACTCCGAGAGCAAACTCCAGGTTTCCGCCCTCGCTGCCTCAGTCGCCCGCCACTGGGCGGACGTGCTCAGCAACTCCGTTGATCCCGGCTGGGTACCGACCAAGATGGGCGGCGCCGGGGCGCCGGACGACTTGGCCATGGGCTACGACACGCAGAGCTGGCTGGCGGTCAGCGACGACCCCGCGGCGCTGGTCTCCGGCAAGTACTGGCACCACCGCCGGCCGCGGACGCCCGCACCGGAAGTCACCGACCCTGAGTTCCAGGACCGGCTCACCGACCGGCTGGCCGAACTGACCGGGACCACGCTCTTCCAGGACGGACGGCCGGTCAGTGGGTGATCAGCTCCGGGTTGGCCTTCTGGCAGACCGTGTCCCCGGCCGTCTGGTTGACGATGTCCTTGGGCAGCTGCGGCGTGGCGGCGGCGGTCGGCTTCCCGTTGGCGAAGTCGCTGCCCAGGTAGACCTGAACCCCGGTAACACCGGCGGCCGGGAACACCCGGTCCGGCGCAACCCCGACGAGGGCCGCGACGTCCGCGGCCACGTCAGCGTACTCCGCACCGTAATAGACAGCTGTCTTGTCGACAGGCTGAGCCGTTAGTTGCCCCACCTGGGTGAAGCCTGCGCCCTTGATGGCCTGCATGATCGCCTGGGTCCGGGCCGGCACGCCTGAGCCGTTGGCCACCGTGACGGGCTGCAGGGTCTTGTCGTAGGCCGTTGCGGGGACGCTCGGCGTCGGCGTGGCGCTTGGCGTCGCGGACGGTTTCGCCGTCGGCTTGGCGGTCGGGTCCGTCAGGTCGACGTCGTTGCGCATGGCGGCGAACAGCTGGGAAGCAGCCGGCTCGGCCAGCTGCAGCCGGTTGGGGTCGGATTCAGCCGGCACGGTCGGTGTGGCGACGAAGGCGACCTTGCTGACGTCGATGTTCTTGAGCCGGTTGGCCACGGTCAGCAGCGTCGGCACGGAGGCCAGGCCGTCGTCGATGGTCAGGTTCTTGGTGATCGCATCGGCGATGCCGAGCATCCGGCCCGGGTTGGTGAGGGTGCCGTCGTCCTTGATTTTCCGGGTCAGGGACGACAGGAAGCCCTGCTGCGCCTTGATCCGGCCGAGGTCGCCTCCGTCGCCGAAGGCGTGCCGGGTGCGAACGAACGACAGGGCCTGCTCGCCCTGAACGGTCGACGTGCCCTTCGGCAGCCTCAGCTTCGAGTCGGGGTCGTAGACGGCGTCGCTGACGCACACCTGCACGCCACCGACGGCGTTGGAAAGTTCTTTGACGGCGTTGAAGTCGGCCATCATGAAGTGGTCAACCTCGAGGCCGGTGAGCTTGTTGACGGTGTCCACGGCGCAGCCGATGCCGGCCTCGGACATCGCCGAGTTGATCATGACGCCGCTCTGGGCGGGGTAGACCTTGTGGCTCTTGGGATCAGTGCACTGGGGGATGTCGACCAGCAGGTCGCGCGGGAAACTGATGACATTGACCCGCTTGTTGTCCGCGGAGATGTCCATGAGCATCATGACATCCGAGTGCCCGTAACCGGTGGAGTCGTTGCTGCTGCCGTACTGGGAGTTCTTCCCGTCGCGGGTGTCCGAGCCGAGGATCAGGATCTGCAACCGGTCAGTCGAATTATCCACGCCGGTCTCTGTTTTGCCGGTGCCGGCGCTCAGCGGAGCCTTCGTGATGTTGCCTTGGAGCCGGATGGCCCAGTAGGCGCCGAAAGCGATCACCCCGACGAGGAGGACGGCGATGACTCCAGTGGTGACTTTCAGCCAGGTGGGGATCCGGTGGGCAGCACCGAGATGCCGGGCCGGACCGACTGAGCTATCAGCCGTATGCCGGGCAGCGGCTGCCGACCGAACCGGCGGGGCGGTTCCGTCGGCACGGTTGTCACGGGGTCGAACCACTTGTTGAGCCTTCCTTCACGAACGGGAGTTTGCCCATTTTAGTGTCCGAATCTGAGAAAACGCCGATGAGGCGGTTTTGGGAGTGGCGGCCGGCGCCGGCGGCCCACTAGGAGTCCTCCTCGGGGCCACGGACGTTGCCAGGCTCAGAAACCGAGTTTGACGAGCTGCTTCGGGTCGCGCTGCCAGTCCTTGGCCACCTTGACGTGCAGGTCGAGGTAGATCCGGGCACCGAGCAGCGCCTCAATCGCCTTGCGCGCGGTGGTCCCCACCTCGCGGAGTCGGGCGCCGCCCTTGCCGATGATGATGGCCTTCTGAGAAGGGCGCTCCACGTACAGGTTGACGCGCACGTCCAGGAACGGCCGGTCCTCGGGCCGGCCTTCCCGCGGCACGATTTCATCGACGACGACGGCCAGGGAGTGCGGCAATTCGTCGCGGACGCCCTCGAGGGCAGCTTCCCGGATGAGTTCGGCGATCATCACGGCCTCGGGCTCGTCAGTCAGGTGCCCGTCCGGGTACAGCGGCGGCGACGCCGGCATGTGGCTGATCAGCACGTCGGCCACGGTGTCGACCTGGAAGCCGTCGGTGGCGGAGACAGGGACAATGTCCTTCCAGCCCTCCTCGCCGAGGACTTCGCGGCCCAGGGCGGCGACGGCGAGCAGCTGCTCGGTGAGGGCCTGGCGGTCCACGGTGTCGGCCTTGGTCACGATCGCAATGATGGGCTTATTGCCGACGGCGGCGAGCTGGGCGGCGATGAACTTGTCCCCCGGGCCGATCTTCTCGTTGGCCGGCAGGCAGAAGCCGATCGCATCAACCTCGGCGAGGGTGTCGGCGACGAGTTCATTCAGCCGCTTCCCCAACAGGGTGCGGGGGCGGTGCAGGCCGGGGGTGTCGACGAGGATCAGCTGGGCGTCGTCGCGGTGCACGATGCCGCGGATGGTGTGGCGTGTGGTCTGCGGCTTGGCAGAGGTGATCGCGACTTTTTGGCCGACCAGGGCATTGGTGAGGGTCGACTTGCCGGCGTTGGGGCGCCCGACCAGCACCGAGAACCCGGCGCGGTAGCCGCCGTGGGCTGCTTCGCCGTCGGACTTATTCTGCTTGCTCACGTAGGACTCCCTGTTGGATTGGTGCGGCCTCGTCGAGAAGGTCTTCAAGGTCAGTTTCTTCTTTTGCTACGGCGGCCGCAATGATGTGGCTGACGCGGTTCCGCCGGCCCTCGAGCCGGTCGGCGCGGAGGGACAGCCCGTGGACCTCGACAGTGCTGCCGACGATCGGCACCCGGCCGAGGGCCTTGGCGAGCAGGCCGCCCACGGTGTCCACTTCGTCGTCGTCGAGCTCCAGGTCAAAGAGTTCTCCGAGGTCGTCGATGCTCATGCGGGCGCTGACCCGGTAGCTTCCGTCACCAAGCGCCACGGCCTCGGCGTCTTCGGTGTCGTATTCGTCCACGATCTCCCCGACGATTTCCTCAATGAGGTCCTCAAGCGTGACCAGGCCCGCCGTTCCGCCGTATTCATCGATCACGATGGCAACGTGCGTGGATTCTTTCTGGAGTTCGCGCAGCAGATCACTGACGGGCTTCGAATCCGGCACGTACCGGACCTCGCGGGCGAGTTCGTCCACCAGCGGCGGTTCCTGATCCGGGGCGAGGTTGTGGAGCACCGCGGCGACGTCTTTGAGGTAGACGATGCCCAGGATCTGGTCCGTGTTTTCGCCGATGACCGGGATCCGCGAGTAGCCGGAGCGCAGGAACAGCGACATCGCGCGCCGCAGGCTGGAGCCGGAGTCGATGGTGAGGATGTCCGTGCGCGGCACCATGACGGAGCGGACCAGGGTGTCCCCGAAGTCGAAGACCGACTGGATGAGCTCGGCCTCATTGTCCTCGATCACGTCGGACTCGGTGGCACGGTCCACGAGTTCGCGGAATTCCTCTTCGCTGAAGAACGCCTCGTTGTCCGCCGGCGCGCCGGGGGCCACGGCGCTGCCGAGCCGCACGAGCCAGCCCGGGATCGGGCCAAGCACCGCGTAGAGGAACCGGACGATCGGGGCGCTGAACCGAACCATCGCGGCGGAGTGGACACGGCCAAGCTGCCGCGGGGACACCCCGACGATCACGAAACCCACCACGGCCATGATGATGGTGGCGAACAGTCCGGCGAGCCAGACGTTGTCCAGCATGCTGTGCAGCAGGACGGTGACGGCGACGGCGGAGGCCATCTCGAACCAGATCCGCCAGAACCGGAGGGCGCGCATGTGCCCCACGGGGTGGGCGAGGATGCGTTTGAGCGAGGTGCCCCTGCTGTGCAGGACCGCCTGTTCGGCATCGTGCCGGGGCAGGAAGTTAAACGCTGACTCGGCAGCGGTCAGGACCGCGGCAAAGCTGAGAAACACCAGCGCCATGCCGGCAAGGACCAGTGGGGTCACTGAATCGTCTCTGACGGGGCCGCTTTGCCGGTGAAGGCGGTCAGGAGTTCGCGCTGCAGGCCGAACATCTCTTCCTTCTCCTCCGGCTCGGCGTGGTCATACCCGAGCAGGTGCAAGATGCCGTGCGTGGTGAGAAGCAGCATCTCGTCCTGGGTGGAGTGGCCCGCGTTCCTGGCCTGGACCTCGGCCACCTGGGGGCAGATGGCGATATCGCCGAGCATGCCCTGCGGTGTCGGCTTGTCCGGCGTGCCCGGCGTCAGTTCGTCCATGGGGACGGACAGGACATCGGTGGAGCCGGGCTCATCCATCAGTTCGATGTGGAGCTTTTCCATGGCCGGCTCGTCCACCAGCAGGATGGACAGTTCCGCCTGCGGGTGGATGTAGAGGCGCTCGAAGATGAACCGCGAGAGGGCCACGAGCTCGGACTCGTCAACCGCTGCGCCGGATTCGTTGTTGACCTCAATGCTCATGCGCGTTCTCCCCGCGTTTCCCGGGCAACGGAGTGCTTGACCCGGTTCCTCTGCACTTCGTCCCAGATGCTGTAGGCATTGACGATGTCGCCCACCAGGCGGTGGCGGACGACGTCGGAGGCGTCCAGGACCGAGAAGTTGACGTCTTCGATGCCCTGCAGGATTTCCTCGACGATCCGCAGTCCCGAGCGGGTGCCGAAGGGAAGATCCACCTGCGTGATGTCACCGGTGACCACCATCTTGGAGCCGAAGCCCAGACGGGTCAGGAACATCTTCATCTGTTCGGGCGTCGTGTTCTGCGCCTCGTCGAGGATGATGAAGGCGTCGTTGAGCGTGCGGCCGCGCATGTAGGCCAGCGGGGCGACTTCGATGGTGCCCGCGGCCATGAGCCGCGGAATGGACTCAGGGTCCATCATGTCGTGTAGGGCGTCGTACAGGGGCCGCAGGTACGGGTCGATCTTGTCGCTCAGGGTTCCCGGCAGGAAGCCCAGCCGCTCCCCCGCTTCGACGGCAGGTCGGGTCAGGATGATGCGGCTGACTTCCTTCTGCTGCAGGGCCTGGACGGCCTTGGCCATCGCAAGGTAGGTCTTGCCGGTACCGGCCGGCCCGATCCCGAAGATCACCGTGTTGGCGTCGATCGCGTCCACATAGTTCTTCTGGTTCAACGTCTTGGCGCGGATGGTCTTGCCGCGGGTGGAGAGGATGTTGGTGGTCAGCACTTCCACCGGGTTCTGCAGTGACTGGCTGCGCAGCAGGGAGATGAGCTGCTGCAGGACGGCCGGGGTGATGACGGTTCCCCTGGCCACCAGCCCTCGGATCTCGTTGAGCAGGCGCATGATGCGCGGCACGTCGGCCGCGGGGCCGCTGATCGCGAGCTCGTTTCCCCGGACGTGGAAATCGACGGCGGGGAACTGGTTTTCGATGAACCTTAAGGCTTCGTCATGGCTGCCCAGCGACTGGACCATCTGCTCTGAGTCGTCGAACAAGACCACCTCCGTCCGCAACCCTGGTAGGGAGTGGGGGAATTCCCCTGCGGTGCGCTCTCCGGCGCTGAACCGGGCCTTGCCGTTCGCTGCTTCAGTCATGGTGTTGGCCCGCGGGCCTCTGGTCCCCTCCAGTATGAATATGGTCGGTCCCGGGGATCCGTGCCGGCGGCGGTTCGCACCGTCCGCGGCCCGGGTCAACGGGTGCTTCCATCTTACGCCAGCGCGGCGCGCCCGACGCCGGTCTGGCCCCGGCGGTGCCATTGCGGCTCGTCGAGACCGAGATCACGCGCCGGGCCGGCGTGCAGTTCGATGCCTTCGATGCGGACCGGTTGGCGCAGCCGTTTTGCGGGCCCCCAGCTCGTGGCTTCCTGTTGGGCCTCAAAGTCGTCCCCGGTCAGGACGGGAAACGGGCTGTGGTTCCCTTCGCCGCGGTAGGGCATGAGGAGGTGGGCCGTCCGGGCGAGGGAGAGCCGGGCCGAGCGGCCAGTACTGGTGTCGCGCCGGTGGGTGAGCGCGCTGAGGGTCGCTGCCGAAAGGAGGTATCCGGTGGCATGGTCCAGCGCCTGGACCGGGAGGGGAACGGGACGGTCCGCGCCGGTGTCGACCATGCCGGCGTGGGCGATGCCGGTGCTCATTTGGACGAGACTGTCGAAGCCGCGGCGACCGGCGAGTGGTCCGCTCCAGCCGTACGCGTCGAGGGAGATGTCGATGAGGCCGGGGCGAATCAGCTGACGGTCGTGGTCGCCGAAGCCGAGCCGCTCGAGCGCGGCTGGCCGGTAGCCGTGGACCATAACGTCCGTGGCCGCGAGCAGTTCTGTGAACGATGCGCGGTCGACGCTCAGGGCGAGGTCCAGCCGGGTGGTGCGTTTGCCGAGCGTGACTTCGGGAATGATGCTCTCGTCCCAGCCGGGCGGGTCGATTCGGAGGACGTCCGCGCCGAGCAGGGCGAGGAAGCGTGTCGCGACCGGCCCGGCAAGGACTCGAGTCAGATCGAGGACCCGCACCCCGGCAAGAGGTCGGCCCGCCGTGCCCGACTGCCCACGGTCCGGGCCGGGTCCGAGATCACGCCATGCGATGAGCGGTTCCGTCGCCACAGCGAGGCCTTGCGGGCTGCTGCGCCACTCGTCGGGCGTCCGCATGACGGCAGCGCAGCCCCCGGCGGCGATGATTGCCGATTCGAGTTCGTCACCGTCCCACGTTAGAACCGCGGCCCCGACCACGACACGATCGGGAGAGTTGCCGGCGTCGAGGACCGAGAGCGCAGCCGCTCGGTGGTGTGGAGCGTTGGTATGGAGCCGGATCCATCCGTCCCGCGTTGGGTAGTCGCCGGCTATCGGGTCCCAAGGCGAAGGCAGGGTCCAGCCCAGCGGGTAAATCGATCTGGCGAACCAGGCCGACGCGAGCTTGCGATTCACGGTCACCCGTCCGGATCCGACGAATCGTGCCGCGCTGAGAGCGGCCGCGGCGAGAGCGCTGCTGGCGAGCTCGGAAACCGGAAACACCGACGGCAAGCCACCGTCCGTTTCGAAGCTGAGGCCGCTTGCGTCGATGCCGGGCAGGGCCGCAAGAATTTCGGTGAGCAGATTCTGTTCCGTGGGCATAGTGTGCACCTCCGGCTCAACTCTCATTCGGCGCCCGATAATCGTCAAGATCGACCAAAAGTATCAATGTGGTCTCCGTCAGCAGGACGAGGCCGCCCTGGCGGCGACGAAACCCAAGCATTCCAATGGCCGTTCTCCGTCAGAACGTGGTCACACCGCGGACGTAGGGTGATTCCATGATCACCATTCGCGAAAGCCGACCTAGTGATGTGCCCGGCCTGGCGGCACTGAGAGCCACGTGGGCAGCGGAACAGCAGCCTGCCCACGAGGAAGATCCGGCCTTCGACACCGTCTTTACGGACTGGATGGACGCCAATCCGCGCAAGTTCTTTGTGGCGGACAACGACGGCGAACTCGTGGGGATGCTCAATCTTATGATTTTCGAGCGTATGCCCAAGCCAGGGACGGCCGATTCACGGTGGGTCTATCTGGGAAACGTCTACGTGCTGCCGGCATTCCGGAACGCCGGCATCGGCGGGCGGCTCGTTGAGGCCTCAATTCAGTTCTCGCAGAGCGTCAAAGCCGTACGGATGATTCTTTCGCCCTCCGCCGAGTCACGGGATTTCTACGCGCGGTTGGGGTTCCGGTCTGCCGGGGAGTTGAACATTCTCGGGTTCTGATCCAAGGCATGATGGGGGCATGGAATTGCAGACTGAGCGTCTCCTGCTCCGCGAGTACACCGTGGATGACTTCGCGGCGGTACATGCATTTGCCGCTGATGTGAGAATCGCCGAATACGTGGACTGGGGACCGAATTCGGCCGCCGACACAAAGCAATTTCTCGAAATGTGCGTGGCGGCCCAAGGCGACGCGGTCCGGACAAACTTCACCCTCGCCGTCACTTTCGCCAATGGCGACCCCTTTGGTTCGGTCGGACTCTCGGTGGATCACGGCCGGGGCGACCTCGGGTACGTGATTGATCGTGATCACTGGGGGCAGGGATATGCCACGGAAGCCGCGGCCTCTCTCCTCCGTTTCGGCAAAGAATGCCTTAAACTCCGGGAGATTACTGCCACCTGCAGACCTGAAAACACAGCCTCGGCGAGGGTGCTGGAGAAGATCGGGATGGTCCACGTCGGAACTCGGACGGCCGACAAACTTATTCGTGGACGGTGGCGGGATTCCCTGGTCTTTTCCGCGGCGAACAGTATCGCCTGGCACCACGCCAAATAACCGAGCCGGACGGGCCCCCGGTTTGGATTCATACGGACCTGCAACCCGGGACCATACTGACTCGATTGGTCTCATCGCCTATCCATACTATGTCGACACCCCATCACTCGCCCGGGTCTCGAAATATCAGATTGAGCAGGCCATTGCCGACCTCTGAAAGTTCGTGACCGCCATCCGCGCCGTCACCGAAAGCCCACAGGCGAGACCCAGGCGGGCGCACCTCCGGACCGGCGCGTGGCGGAGTCCGACGTGATGCGGGCGCGGTTAGGCTTCCGGTCATGGCAATCCTCCACCAAGCCGAACTGCAGCCGACGAACCTTGAACTCCTCGAAAGGCTCGTCCTGACAGGCACCTGGGACGGACAAAAGAACCCGATCCAGCTCGCCGCCATAACGAATACCTGACCCGGAGAGGTTCCGCTGTCAACATGATTCAGGAGAGTGCTGCTGGTTCCGTACGCGCTGCTTACAACACGGTGGCGGCCTCGTATGCGCGGGCCCTTCCCGACACCTCCTTCGAGTCTTCGCTGGATCTGGCAATGATTCGGCAGTTCGCCGATGCTTTGTGCGCCGGGACAGCCGACGGCGGCATCCTGGATGCCGGCTGCGGAACGGGCCGGATGATTTCCCACCTCGAATCCTTGGGACTGTCCGATATCGAAGGGGTGGACTTGTCCGAGGCCATGATTGCCCAAGCCCGGAATTCCCATCCTCAGTGTCACTTCAAGACCGGCGACCTGGCCGCCCTCCCATACGCCAGCCGAAGCTTTCGGGGCGTGCTCGCCTGGTACTCCGTGATCCATACCCCGCCGGAACACCTGCCGGATATTGTCACGGACCTGGCCCGGGTGACCCGTCACGGCGGTCACGTCCTGCTGGGCTTTCAGGCCGGGATCGGTCAACGAACAATGGACCGCGCCTATGGACATGACGTGGTTCTCACCGCCTGGCTGCACGATCCCGCTGATGTTGCCAAACTCCTCACCCGCCAAGGCTTCACCATCGCCGCCCAGCTGACGCGGGAGCCGCGGTCGGTCGAGGCGCACGCGCAAGCATTCATCCTCGCGAGGCGGTCCGGTTGACCCACCGCGTTGCTGTCGGTGTTCTCGTCGGGCCGCTGGGCGTGCTGATGTGCCGCCGCGTCGCGTCGGCGAAGTGGTACCCGGACACGTGGGACTTTCCTGGTGGTCACATCGAGGACGGCGAAACAGCCGGTGAAGCGCTCGCCAGGGAGCTTCTGGAGGAAGTCGCCGTCCACGTCATCCCACCGACGACCGCTCCCACTTTTACGGTCCGGGACAACGAGAACTCACCCGACGGGTTGGCACTCTCAGGCTGGGTCCTGGACACGTGGTCAGGAGTTCCTGCGCATCTGGCCACGGACGAGCACTCGGAAATACGCTGGCTCAGCCCCGACGATGCCCTCCGACTGAACCTCGCCCACGGCCGGTACACCGACGTCCTTGTACAGGTACGCACGTCCTTCCCGTCGGTTAGAGTCGGACGATGAAACGGGCCGTGATTCTTGGAGGAACAGGTGTTCTCGGGCGCGCCATTGCGTGGCGCCTCATCAGCTCCGGCTGGGCGGTGGACATGACCGGCCGGACCGAGCGGAAGATGCCGGCAGACCTGGCCGCCGCCGGGGCGCGTTTCATAGCGGCGGAACGTCGTGACGCGGCTGCCCTGGCAGGGGTCATTGGCGCGGGCGCGGATCTCCTCGTCGATGCTGCGTGTTACACCGAGGCCGACGCCGAGCAGCTTCTTCCTCATCTGAGTGCTGTCACGTCGGCCGTCATGCTGTCGAGCAAGGCTGTCTATGTTGATGCCGCCGGCAACCACGTCAATTCCGTGGTCCCGCCGCGCTTTGACGCCCCCGTTGTCGAGGGCAACCCCACCATGAAGCCCGGTACGGGGAATTACGATTCCCCGCTGGGCTACGGCGCCAACAAAGTGGCCGCAGAGAACGCCCTGCTGGACAGCGGCCATCCGGTGACGGTGGTTCGGCCGTCGAAGGTGCACGGGGAAGGGGCTGCGCGCCCCCGGGAATGGATGTTCGTCAAACGGATTCTCGACCGGCGGCCGTCAGTGTTTCTAGCCCATGCGGGGAAGGGCGGGGACCACACGACGGCGGCCGTCAACACCGCCGCCCTTGTGGAAACGGTGGCCGCCGCGCCCGGCTCGCGGATCCTCAACAGCGCCGATCCGGATGCACCGAACGCGCGTCAGATCGCGGGGGCAATCGCCCAGCACCTCGGCCACGAATGGCAGGAGGTGCTGCTGGATGACACAGCCCCTGCCGGCCTGGGCGACCACCCTTGGGATTTCCGGCCCCCGCTGGTCCTGAGCACGCAAGCCTCCCTCGACCTGGGCTATGAGCCTGTTGGAACATATGCGCAGACGATTCCGTATCAGGTGGACTGGCTGGTGAAGGCGTTTGCAGCCGGAATCGTGCCAGGTGCGGACGATCCGTTCCTCGAGCATTACCTCGACTACGCCCGCGAGAACCTGTTCGCCGGCTATCAGGCCTCGCCAGCGGTCGGCGGCGGCGAAGCCTAGGCAGGCTCGCCCCAACTAGGTCGCAGCAGGGGCCGTTTTGGGCCCTCAAAACGGCCCCTGCTGCTAGCTAGTTGGGCACCGGGGCGTGTCACGGCCACTGACAAAGTCCGCGCCTTGGCAGACCGTCCTGAACCGCGGCCACGCACCCTGGAGCCGGCACCTCCTCGGGCTGCTCGCACAGCAGGTGATCAGGCCCGATTAGGTATCAACTTTGTATCGGCCTCATATCGTTCCCGTTGCAGTTCCGCCGCCCGGGCCAAAACGCGGCTGTCGCGCTGCACCGGTATGCAATGCTGGAAATCGGCTCCCCCGCGGGCACCTTTCCAGCATCCCGGAAGGTGCGGTGTGGGCGGCCACCGGCGGCCCTTGCCGCCCGTAAACGAATCAGCCACCGCGGCCCGCGGAGGCGGTACACGAAGGGACAGCAGCATCAGGCAGCGTGGAGTACAACAGGCGGCAGCGGGGCGCTTTCGCCGTACCGCGCTGATGCTCGTGCTGCCCGCCGCCCTCGTCCTGTCCGGCTGCGTGGCGACGCCGGAGGGCGGCATCACGAACTCCAGCAGCCCCTCGGAACTCATTCCTGTCCCGGCGTCGGGCGTCCCCACCACCAGCGCCCCGCTCGAGACAGCCCAGGCGTCGAACAAGGCCCCCGTGTATTGGATCGGCCGGAGCAACGACAACGCGTTCCTCTACCGCGAGTTCCGGGACGTTCCCGATCAAGACAACCCCGTCACCCGCGCCCTGCGGGTCATGATGTCCCAGCAGCCGCTGGACCCGGATTTCTTCACGCCCTGGCAGAACCCGAAGAAGCTGGCGACGTCGATTTCCGGCACGAACGTCATCACCGTTGACGTCTCCGCCGATGCCTTCAACAGCAACGTCGATGCGGCGATGGCCGAGCGCGCCATTCAGCAGCTGGTGTACACGGCGACGGCTGCCGCCGCCAGCGCCGGCCTGATCGATTCCGGACAACAGGTCCAGGTCGTCATACTGGTCGACGGCCATACGGACTACGTCGCGTTCAACCACGTCCGTCTGGGCGCGCCGACCTCACGCAGCGCAGGGCTCGTGGCGCCGGTGTGGATCATCGATCCGCAGGAGGGCGATTCAGTGTCCGACGGGACGGTCAAGATCAACGGCCGCAGCACCGTTCAGGGCGGAAAACTTCGCTGGGAGATCCTTAAAGTCGACGGCGACAACGCCAAGACGGCCTATCTCAACGGCAACACCGTTGCTTCGGGTGATGCCGCGCAGCCCGGGTTGTTCACGCTGTCCGCAAACCTCGGCCCGGGCAGGTACGAGGTCCGGGTGTCCCAGGTGGACCCGGCCGACAGCGCGAAGGAACTGTTCCTCGACACCCGCGGCTTCACAGTCAAGTAATTCCGGTCAAGCGGTCCCGGCCAGCCAGCCCGGCCGCATGCGTGCCGGCGTCTAGTCAGACCGCCTCCGGCGGGCTACCAGCGGCCAAGGATGTCGCTGGCCAGCACGGTGGCGGCGGGTCCCGCGGTGGACGAGCGCAGCACATGGTGCCCCAGGAGTGCCGTGACCGCCCCGGCGTCGCACAGCCGGGTCACCTCGCGCGGACTGATGCCGCCTTCCGGGCCCACAATCAGCAGCACTTCACGGGCTCTGGCGTCGGGCGCGGACGTTTCCAGCCACGACTCGAGCACGTGCCGCAGCGGCCGGACGGCATCTTCGTGCAGAATGACCGCCAGGTCGGCGGCCGCGACGGCCGCCTGCAGCCCCGTACTGTCGACGGCGGCGCGGACCTCCGGGATCCACGCGCGCCGGGCCTGCTTGGCGGCCGCTGTGACCACCGATTGCCACTTGGCGTGCGCCTTCGCGGCCCGTTCGGCCTTCCACCGCACGATGGACCGCTCCGCCTGCCACGGAATGACAGCGTCGATGCCCAGTTCGGTCGCCGTTTCGGCCGCAAGCTCGTCGCGGTCGCCCTTGGCGAGGGCCTGGACCAGGACCAGCCGGATGCCGGGCTGCGGCTCGTCCGCCATGCCCCCGCACTCGACTGTCAACTCGCCCGGCGCGACGGCGGTCACCGTACCGGTCAGGCGCTTGCCGGCGCCGTCTGCGATGTCCACGGACTCCCCGACGGCGAGCCGCTTGACGGTGACGGCGTGCCGGGCCTCCGCGCCCTCGAGGACAAAGACCGAGCCGGGGACCTGCGACTCCAGGGTGCCAGGGGCGGTGAAGAAGACCGGGTTACTCACCGCTACAGGTTACCGAGCCGGTCCCGCAGTTTGGCGAAGACACCGCCGCTGGCGGCAAGCTTTCCCGCCGTGAAGTGTTCGCCGCGGTGCTTGGCCAGCTGACGGAGAAGGTCTTCCTGGACGTGATCGAGCTTGACCGGCGTTTCCACCTGCAGGTGCACCTTCAGGTCGCCGCGGCCGTGGCCGCGCAGGTGCGTGACACCGAGGCCGCGCAGGGTGATGATCTCGCCTGACTGGGTCCCGGCCTTGACGTCGATCTCCTGCTCGCCGTCGAAGGTCTCCAAGGATATTTCGGTGCCGAGCGCTGCGGCCGTCATGGGGATGTTGAGGCTGGCGTGGAGGTCGTCGCCGTCGCGGACGTAGGTGGGATCATTGTTGACCCTGATCTCCACGTACAGATCACCGGCGGGGCCGCCGGCGGGGCCGGCCTCGCCCTGGCCGGACAGCTGGATGCGGGTGCCGGTGGCGACGCCGGCCGGGACCTTGACGGTCAGGGAGCGGCGGCTGCGGATCCGGCCCTGGCCGCTGCACTCGTTGCATGGGTCCTTGATAACGGTACCGAAACCCTCGCAGGATCCGCAGGGGGCCGACGTCATGACCTGGCCGAGGATCGAGCGCACGGCACGCTGGACCTGGCCGCTGCCGCCACAGATGTCGCAGCGGACCGGGTGGCTGCCCTCGCGGCAGCACGATCCCTCGCAGGTGGGGCAGACGACTGCCGTGTCCACCTCGAGCTTCTTGTTCACGCCGAAAACGGCGTCGCGGAGATCGATCCGGACGCTGATGAGCGCGTCCTGGCCGCGGCGGACCCGGGATGCCGGGCCGCCCTGGCCACCGCCGGCGCCGAAGAAGGTCTCGAAGATGTCCTGGAAGGCGAAGCCCTGGCCCGAGTAGCTGCCGCCGCCGAAACCGTTGTCGGTGCCGTTCTCATTGCCGGTGGTGTCATAGACCCGGCGCTTCTGCGGATCGGAGAGGACCTCGTAGGCGTGGGTGACGGCCTTGAACCGGTCCGAGGCATCCTCCCCCGGGTTCACGTCCGGGTGCAGGGTCCGGGCCAGTTTCCGGTAGGCCTTCTTGATCTCCTCCCCCGTTGCATCGCGGGAGACTCCAAGAACGTCATAGTGGCTGGTCAAAGTGTGTATCTCTTCCTTGTTGTACTGCCTGTGGGCAAGACGTCGCGTGATGTTTGGGGCCGGTCAGGGCCCCAGGATCCTCGAAAGGTAGCGGGCCACCGCGCGGACGGCGGCCATGGTGGTGGGGTAATCCATCCGGGTAGGCCCAAGCACGCCGACCTTGGCCGTGGCGTCCGGCCCGTAGGCGGTGGCCACCACGGAAGCCTCGGCGAGCCCGTCGTACGGGTTTTCGCGGCCGATGCTGACGGTGACGCCGCGCGGGTCTTCCGCCATTTCGCTGAGCAGGCGAAGCATCACCACCTGCTCCTCCAGCGCCTCCAGGACCGGGCCGATGCTGAGCGGGAAGTCCACGTTGGAGCGGGCCAGGTTGGCAGTGCCGGCCATGACCATGCGCTCTTCGCGGCTGCTGGTGGCCAGGGCCTCCAGGCCGCGGGCCAGGGCCTGGGCTGCTCCGCGGCGCGCCGGCGGTTCGCTGGCCACGACGGCGGGCAGCAGTTGCGGCAGAAGGCTCAGCGGTGTTCCGGAGAGGCTTGCCAGGAAGCGGGTGCGCAGCTCAGCCACGGCGTCGTCGGGAAGGTCCTGCCCGACGTCGATCACGCGCTGCTCCACCTTGCCGGTATCCGCTATCAGCACCATCAGCACCTTGCGCGGCGCCAGCAGCACGAACTCGATGTGCCGCACCTTGGCGCGGCTGAGCAGCGGATACTGCACGACGGCGACCTGGTTGGTCAGCTGGGAAAGGAGCCGCACGGTCCGGTCCAGGACGTCGTCGAGGTCCTGGGACCCTTCCAGCAGCGCCTGAATGGCACGCCGTTCCGCCGGGGAAAGTGGCTTGACCGCCGAGATCTGGTCGACGAAGAGCCGGTAGCCCTTGTCCGTGGGGATCCTGCCTGCACTCGTGTGCGGTGCGGTGATGAGCCCTTCGTCTTCCAGCGCCGCCATGTCGTTGCGGATCGTGGCACTGGAGACGCCGAGATGGTGCCGTTCAACGAGTGCTTTGGAACCAACGGGCTCGCGGGAATGGACGTAGTCCTCCACGATCGCCCGCAGCACTTCGAGTTTGCGCGGTTCGCTCACGCTCCACCTCCAATCGACTGTCCCGCCGCCGGTGCCGCCCGCCGTCTCCGAATCGCGTCCACAAGTAGTGCAAGGGCGGTCCGCGGCTCGTCAGGGGTTAGCACTCGACATGCCTAAGTGCTAACCAGTCTAATATGAGTCGCCGCGTTGTTAGCATTGGATTCGCTCCAGGCGTGGCCCGCGGGATCGAGTTTCCCGTCACGTCGGCGTCGAGACCGGCGCAGCTGCTGCTGTTCCGCCCCACGCGGTCCGGCACAAGCGGCCCCGGTTCCGGCCCGCGGAGTGTTCCACTGCCCACCGTGCAATTGCCCACCGTTCAATTGCCCACCGTTCAATCCGAGTGCAAAGTAAGCGTGTAGAGATGTCGTACCAGAACTGGGGACCCCAGGACCTATCCGCCCCCGCCAAGACGCAGTTGCCGGAAGTCCCGGTGGAACGCGGAATGGTCCTCGAGGAGGTCCAGTCCGGCTGGGTGGGCGCCGTGACCCGGGTCGAGAAATCCGGCGGCATGCACGTGGTGGCGCTGGAGGACCGGCGGGGCAAATCCCGGTCCTTCCGGCTCGGCTTCGGCTTCCTCCTGGAGGGCCAGCCGATCCGGCTGATGCCCCCGGCCCCGAAGAAGGCGGCGCCTGCCGCAGGAGCCGGCCGTACGGCGTCGGGCTCGGTGCAGGTCGCGGGACAGCGCGCCCAGGTGGCGAAGGCCAGCCGGATCTGGGTGGAAGGCAAGCACGACGCCGAGCTCGTCGAGAAAGTCTGGGGCGATGACCTCCGGGTGGAGGGCATCGTCGTCGAACCCCTTCACGGCATTGATGACCTGACTGCCGCCGTGGCGGAGTTCCGGCCTGGTCCGGGGCGCCGTCTCGGCATTCTCGTTGACCACCTGGTGCCCGACTCCAAGGAGTCCCGGATCGCCGACGCCGTGATGGCCTCGCCCGGCGCCGCCGGCAACGTGCTGATTGTGGGCCACCCCTACGTCGACGTGTGGCAGGCCATCCGGCCCGCGGTTCTCGGGATCGAGCGCTGGCCCGTGATCCCCCGCGGCGTGGACTGGAAGACCGGTATCCTGACGACTTTCGGGTGGCCTCACTCCACGAAGGAGGACATCGGTCTTGGCTGGCAGAAACTCCTGGGGGCTGTGCGCAGCTACGCGGATTTGGAGCCGTCCCTGCTGGGCCGGGTGGAAGAGGTCATTGACTTCCTCACCGTGCCGTAGGCTGCCGACGCCGGCCTCTGATCTCCGTTAAGGCGCCCGAGCAAGTATTCTTGAATCGGTGACTGCGCTCCCAGCGCGGTCCCAGCTATTCCAGGCATCACCCCGGCAGCAACGCATCACCGCAATCCGAAGGACTACACGTTGGCAGATAACGCACGCGAACACACGGACAACAAGGCTGGCCACGACCAGCCCCCGTACCATGGCGTTCCGGCAAATGCGCTGCCGCTCACGGCCAGCGAAGACCGGCAGTGGGCCACGCTGGCGCACTTCGGCGGCATTCTGGGCTGCGTGCCCTCGTTGCTGATCTATTTGATCTTCAAGGACCGCGGGCCGTTCACGGCGCAGGAGTCCAAGGAAGCCCTCAATTTCACGCTGCCGCCGACCCTCGCCGCGTTGCTCGCCAATCTTCTGGTCTTCATTCCCGTGGTGGGCAACCTCTTTGCGGTCCTTGCCACCGTGATCTGGATCGCCGTGACCTGCTTCTCGGTGGCGGCGGGCATTCACGTCAACCGGGGCCAGCCGCACCGTTACGAGTTCAACCTGCGCTGGATCAAATAGGCCGGGCTCTACAACCGGCTTCCAACACCCGTTTCCAAACACTAGAGCCGGCCGCTGCCCGTCAGGGTCCAGCGGCCGGCTCTTTGTATGTCCTCATCCGGTGCGGCAGCCTGTGCGACACCCGGGACGGAGGCTTGCGGGCCTAGTCCGGCAGGATCCTGCGGACCACGGCGTCGGCCAGCAGCCGGCCTTTGAGCGTGAGGACCAGCCGGCCGTTGAAAGCGGCGGCGGGGTCCACCAGGCCGTCGGCGATCAGGCCAGCGACGGCATGCCGGCCCGTGTCTCCCAGGCCGCCGAGGCTCGGGATCTCGAGCCCGGAGTTCAGGCGGGCCTCGAGCATGACCCGCTCCACGTTGCGGGTCTCGGCGTCCAGGGTTTCGCGTCCGGCGGCGGGCGATGCGCCGGCGCCGAGGCGGTTGGCGTAGGCGGTGGGGTGCTTGACGTTCCACCAGCGCACGCCCCCGACGTGCGAGTGCGCCCCGGGCCCGATGCCCCACCAGTCATCCCCGCGCCAATAGGCGAGGTTGTGCCGGCATGCCTGGTCCGGGGTGCGGGACCAGTTGCTGACCTCGTACCAGGCGAGCCCGGCCGCGGAAATCAGTTCGTCGGCGAGTTCATACTTGGCGGCGTGGTCGTCGTCGTCGATTCCCGGCACTTCGCCGCGGCGGATTTGCGCGGCAAGTTTGGTGCCCTCCTCAACAATCAGCGCGTATGCGCTGATGTGATCGGGCGCGTAGGACAGGGCGGTCTCGAGCGAATAGCGCCAGTCCTCCAGCGACTCCCCCGGCGTGCCGTAGATCAGGTCCAGGCTGACCGCGAGGCCAGCATCGCGCGCCCACCGCACCACCTCGGGCACGCGGCTGGGCGTGTGGGTGCGGTCGAGGACCTTCAGGACGTGCGGTACGGCCGACTGCATCCCGAACGAGACCCGGGTGAACCCGGCGTCGGCGAGCAGCCGCAGGGACTCGGGGGTGACCGAATCCGGGTTGGCCTCCGTGGTCACCTCGGCGCCGGGCTGCAGGCCCCAGGCACCGATTGAAGCCGTGAGAATGCGCGCCAGGTCCTCCGCCGGGAGCAGCGTGGGCGTCCCGCCGCCGAAGAAGACCGTGCTAAGCGGACGGGCCGGCAACCCTGAATCCTTCAGGACGCGGGCGGCGAACTCGACCTCCGCGATCGCGGTGGCGGCGTAGGCATCCTGGGAGGCACCGCCGCCGAGCTCGGTGGCGGTGTAGGTGTTGAAGTCGCAGTACCCGCAGCGGACCGCGCAGAACGGAATGTGCATATAAAGTCCGAAGGCGCGCTGATCCGCGCCCTCGGCCGCCTGGGCGGGCAGGAGTCCGTCCGGCGGCGCCGGGTCGCCCAGCGGGAGAACGCTAGGCATTGGCCCGGCCTGCCGGCGCTGCCGCAACAATCATGTTCAGCACTGCTACTTCTTGGCCTTGTCCTTGGATTCGTCCGTGGTGAGGGCGGCGATGAAGGCTTCCTGCGGGACCTCGACGCGGCCCACCATCTTCATGCGCTTCTTGCCTTCCTTCTGCTTTTCCAGCAGCTTGCGCTTTCGCGTGATGTCACCGCCGTAGCACTTGGCAAGGACGTCCTTGCGGATGGCGCGGATGCTTTCGCGGGCGATGATCCTGGAGCCGATGGCGGCCTGGATGGGGACCTCGAACTGCTGCCGCGGAATGAGTTCGCGCAGCTTGCCGGTCATCATCACACCGTAGGCGTAGGCCTTGTCGCGGTGCGTGATGGCGGAGAAAGCATCCACCTGTTCGCCCTGGAGCATGATGTCCACCTTTACCAGGTCGGCGACCTGTTCGCCGTCGGCCTTCCAGTCCAGCGATCCGTAGCCGCGGGTCTTGGACTTGAGGATGTCGAAGAAGTCGAAGACGATCTCGGCCAGGGGCAGGCGGTAACGGATTTCCACGCGGTCCTCGGAGAGGTAGTCCATGCCGCCCATGACACCGCGCCGGCTCTGGCACAGCTCCATGATGGCGCCGACGAACTCATTCGGTGCGAGGATGGTGGCGGACACCATCGGCTCCCGGACTTCGGCGATCTTGCCGGTGGGGTATTCGCTGGGGTTCGTGACGTGGACGATCTTCTTGTCCTCCAGCGTCACCTCGTATTCCACGTTGGGGGCGGTGGAAATCAGGTCCAGCTTGTATTCGCGTTCGAGCCGCTCCCGGGTGATTTCCAGGTGCAGCAGGCCCAGGAATCCCACCCGGAAGCCGAAGCCCAGGGCCGCGGACGTTTCGGGCTCGTACACCAGGGCGGCATCGTTGAGCATCAGCTTCTCCAGCGCATCGCGGAGCACCGGATAGTCCGTGCCGTCCAGCGGATAGAGGCCGGAGAAGACCATCGGTTTGGCATCGGCATAGCCGGGCAGGGAATCGGTGGCGGGTTTGGCAAGATTCGTGACCGTGTCGCCAACCTTGGACAGGCGGACGTCCTTCACACCGGTGATGAGGTAGCCCACTTCACCGACGCCGAGGCCCTTGGACGGGGTGGGTTCCGGGGAGCTCACGCCGATCTCGAGGAGTTCGTGGGTCGCGCGGGTCGACATCATCTGGATGCGTTCGCGCGGGTGCAGCATTCCGTCGACCACGCGGACGTAGGTGACCACACCGCGGTAGGTGTCATAGACCGAGTCGAAGATCATGGCACGGGCCGGGGCCTCCGGGTCACCCACGGGTGCCGGCAGGTCGCGGACGATCTTGTCCAGCAGGGCCTCGACGCCCATGCCCGTCTTGCCGGAGACGCGGAGCACGTCGTCGGGGTCGCCGCCGATCAGGTTGGCCAGTTCCGCCGCGTACTTCTCGGGCTGGGCTGCCGGGAGGTCGATCTTGTTCAGGACCGGGATGATCGTGAGGTTGTTTTCCATCGCCAGGTAGAGGTTGGCGAGGGTCTGGGCCTCGATGCCCTGGGCCGCGTCCACGAGCAGGATCGCGCCTTCGCAGGCCGCGAGCGAGCGGGAGACCTCATACGTGAAGTCAACGTGCCCGGGAGTATCGATCATATTCAGCGCGTAGCTGGTGCCGTCGAGTTCCCACGGCATGCGGACGGCCTGGGATTTGATGGTGATGCCGCGTTCACGCTCAATGTCCATGCGGTCCAGGTACTGGGCCTTCATGTCCCGGGACTGGACGACGCCGGTGTACTGGAGCATCCGGTCGGCCAGTGTGGACTTGCCGTGGTCAATGTGCGCAATGATGCAGAAGTTCCGGATGATGGCCGGATCTGTTGCGGCGGGCACCGGGGCGGTGCGGGCCATGGGAGACACGCAGGGTCCTAACTGTTGGCATTACTGTCGGCTCTTCCACGGATCGGCGCGGATGCTGGTTTCCCATCCTGCGACGTGGCGCCCTTGTCGTTCCTATAGTCTCCCACGTCCGGGGGTGTGGGAGTGCATCCCGGCTTCCGTTGCGGGCCCTGTTTGGTGCCATGGATTGCCCGCTCGACTTTCGGGGCGCGGCGGGGCCGTCACGGCCGCCCCGGCTGCGGCCGCCTGCCACCGCACTACCAGGGGAACGCTCCGGTGGGCAGCGGCGGGCAGCCGCGGAGGCTGCCGCGGGTTGCCGGTAGGGTTTCCCCATGGCTTGGAACTTACGCTCGATCGGCAGCGCTGTCCGCGACGCGCTGCGCTTCTTGGACAAACTCGGCGGCCCCGCTCCGGGCGCTCCCCGCAGACCGGCGGCGAAGCCCGCTGCGAAGCCGACGGGGAAGCGGCGGCCGGCCACCTCCCGCCCCGGGTCTCCGACCCGCGCGCCAGGTGGAACCCCGGCTGCCGGGCTGACCGGGACGTATCCCGGTGACTTCCGTGGGCGGGCCGCCGTGCGCTACGCCCCCGCGCCGAACGGCCTGCCCGAGCCGGGTGAAATCGTCTGGACCTGGGTGCCCTATGAAGAGGACTATTCCCAGGGCAAGGACCGTCCGGTGCTGCTGGTGGGGACCAGCGGCAAGTACCTCCTTGGGTTGATGCTGACCAGCAAGGACCACGACGGCGATTCCCGCCGGGCGGACGATTACGTCGACATCGGCACGGGCCCCTGGGACCGCCAGTGGCGGCCGAGTGAAGCCAAACTGGACCGGGTCCTGCAGATCAACGCGAAGGACATCCGGCGTGAAGGAGCCATCCTGGACGCCGGCCGCTTTAGCCACATTGCCTCGGCCCTGCGGGAGCGCCACGGCTGGAGCTGACCGGCCACGTGCCGGGCACGGGCGCGACTCGCCGCACTCGTCCACCCGGGCCCATCTCTGCTATTATTGACAGCTGTGTGTCCGTGCAGGTCGACGGCCACAGATGGTTGGTCGCCATAGGTATCCCCACGCCGCTCAGTCAATGGCCAATCTGAAAGCCCTCTAGACCATTTTCCGCATTGAAAAAGAGAGTTCACACGTGGCTAATATCAAGTCCCAGAAGAAGCGCATCCTGACGAACGAAAAGGCTCGCCTGCGCAACAACGCAGTCAAGTCCGAGCTGAAGACTGCCATCCGCGCCGTCAACACCGCCGTTGAGTCCACCGACAAGGATGCCGCATCTGCTGCTCTGCTTGCTGCCAGCCGTAAGCTGGACAAGGCTGTCAGCAAGGGCGTTCTTCACAAGAACAACGCTGCAAACCGCAAGTCCGCGATCTCCAAGAAGGTCAACGCACTCTAAGGTTTTCCAGTTCACCTGAACTGATGATTGTGGCCGGCACCCGTTGGGTGCCGGCCACATCCAGTTAACCGGGGAGCCACGCCGGCGAACCCGGCGGCCGGCCCCGGGCGTCAAGAACCCTGGAGCCGGTAACAGTGCGTCTCGACCCGTGTGGGTCTGGAACCCCGACTTGGGGATCCGCGTGGGCTTGAACCCGCTGGGGTCAGGAACCGCGGACCGACGTGGCAATCACTGTGACAGCGTGTTCGACGGCGTAGACGGGGTCCCGGGACAGGCCCTTGACCTGGGCGTCAGCCTCGGCCGTGACCTGGATGGAGCGGACCAGCCCCTCGGGCGTCCAGCGCCGGACCTCCCGCTGGGCCTGTTCCACGAGCCACGGCTGCATACCCAGTTGTTTGGCGATCTGCGAGGACGACCCTTGCGCCCCGGCCACCTTGGCCAGCGAACGGAGCTTGGAAGCCAGCGCCGCGACGATCGGCACAGGGTCCGCACCGGTGGCGAGAGCGTGGCGGAGTGTGGAGAGGGCGAGGGGGCCGTTCCCCGCCATGGCGGCATCAGCGACCTTGAAAGCAGTGGCCTCGACCCGGCCCCCGTAGTATCTGTCCACCATGGCGGCATCCACGCCCGTGGTGGCGTCAGCGATCAGCTGGCTGCAGGCGGCCGCCAGTTCCGCCAGGTGCGCGCCGACCGCATTGACCAGGGCGTGCACGGCGTCGGGATCGATCCGCCGGGAGGCGGACTTGAACTCTGACGTGACGAACGCGATCTTCTCGGCGTCCTTCTTCAGCGGCTGGCAGTCAACAACGGGCCAGCCGCCTGCCTTGATCGCGTCCAGCAGCTTCTTGCCGCGGACTCCCCCGCCATGCCTGAGCACCAGCACAGCGTCCGGTTCCGGCTGCGCCACATATTTCAGTGCGTCGGCGAGGAATGCATCGTTCATCGCTTCGGCCCCGTCGACCTCGATGAGCTTCTGTTCGCCAAACAGCGACGGGCTGACGTTCATGGCCAGGGACCCGGCGGTGTAGCTGCCGGCGTTGAGCCGGGTAACTTCGACGTCGGGAGCCGCCTCGCGCACCTGCGCCCTGATACGGTCCATGGCACGTGCGCCCAAGTAGTCCTCCGGGCCGCCCACCAGCACGACGGCGGCGGGTTTCACATCGCGCCAGGTGGCGCTCGTCGACGACGAGGTCCTGGGCCGTTGGGTCTGGGCAGCAGCCACTCGTGGTTCCTTCCGGGAATTACGTTGCGAACTCTAAGCGTCCCACGCCCGGACCGGTGCTCCAAGCCGCGCCGGACGGCCTGCAGGGGCGCCGGCCGCGCATCATGGTCCGCAGTGACGCGGGAGCTGGCCTCGAGCACGGCAACGATCCTCGCGTGCGCCGCCAGGGCCGCCCTGACCACCGCGGCCGGGTGCAGGGCAAGCCACACCGCTGCGAGCATGCACGCGGAAAGCATGCCCATGGTTGCAGCGCCGAAGGCCCCCTCCGGCCACGGCAGGGCGGCGCCCGGCAGGCTCGCAAAGAAGCGGGCGGTCCCCGCCACGCCGCCGGCAAAAACGGCAGCTGCGGCCATCAAGGCCTCCGCGGCACCGGGGACCGCAGGGAGGAGGGCCGCCCCGGCCGTGCCCAGGAGCGTCACGGGCGCCACGAGTACGGCAGCGGCCATGTTGGCGGGCAGGGTGAACACACCGAGCTGGGGTTGCAGGATGACGATGGCCGGAGCGCAGAAAAGCTGGGCTGAGAGTGGGACGCCAACCCCGGCAGCAGCCCAGCGCGGCACCACCGGCGGCAGCCAGTCCATAATGCGGCGCCCGCTAACCACAATTCCCAGCGTGGCCAGGACTGAAAGCAGGAAGCCAAAGCTTGCGGCCAGATCCGGCTGAGCCAGCAACAGGCCAATAACGGCAACGCATAGCAGGGGAAGCCCCCGCGCTGCCCGCCCAAACGCCACGGAAGTGAGGCCGATGCCGCCCATGAGTGCGGCGCGCAGCACGCTGGGGTCCGGCGCCACCATCAGGACAAACAGCCCGAGCCCCGCGAGACTGGCAACGGCTGCTGCCGTGCGCGGGAGCCGCAGCGTGCGGGCGGCAAGCAACAGGGTACCCAGGATCAGGCTGCAGTTCGCGCCGCTGACGGCGGTCAGGTGCGTCATCCCGACCGTCCGCATGGCGCCCTCCAAATCCGTGTCCAGGGTGCTCGTGTCGCCGGTCACCATTCCGGGCAGGAGCCCGCCGGCGTCGCTCCCGAACTTGGCCGCGGCAGTTGTGAAGTGCCTGCGCAGCTCACCCGGGCCCTGCTGCCACGGCGCCGGCCCCCGCAACACCGTTGGATCGGACGAGGCTGAGAGGATTCCTGCGTCCGGCTCCCCCGGCGCGGCGGGCCGAAGCCTGCCCGTCACTCGCAGGCGCTGGCCGGCAGCGGCGTTCTCCCAGGCCCTACCACCCATGACGACGAGCCGGGCCTCGCCGACGGTCCGGTGGCCCTCGAAGACCATCGCCTTCAACGTCACCGGAACTGCCCAACGGTCCGCCAAGCGGCCGGCCCCGGGCGTTCGGAGCCGCCGCGGGGCGCCGGCAACGTCCAGTTCCGCGACCACGGCGGCACGGGCAGCCACCGCGGCGGCGATCGCGCCGTCGCTCCGCCGGGACGCATCGACGGCGGCATGCGCTCCCGCCGCGACGGAGAGCAGCAGGGCCAGCGCCAGGGTGGCGCAGAAGCTGCGCCGGGCGGCCTGCTCTGGACGGGGGTCATGCCGGACGGTCCCCCGGCCGGCGCTTGGCCGCCGGACACCTCCGCGCCCTGGCTTGGCCGGCGTTGAGCTGGTCGGCGTTGTTGTCGTTGGCATTGTTCCCACCGGCATTGTTCCCACCGGCATTGTTCTCACCGCCATTGCTCTAGTCGGCATTTTCCTGATCCGGCCCGGCTGGATCCGCACCGTATGGATCCATCCCGGCTGAATCCGACGCGCCTTGACCCGCTTCGCGCCATTCCGCTTCGCCTTTTTCCGTCCCGCCGGGACCAGCAGGATTCCGGCGGCCGTCGCCATGCCGGCGCAGAGAACGGCCAGTGCTGCCGGGGGCCACCAGTTCCCGGCAACTGCGGTGCCCCAGACCATGAGGGCCGGCAGCGCCAGGCGAAGATCTGTCCGCCGCTTCCGCTCCGTCAGGCTCCGGCGCGAGGCCCCACCGGTCGCGGTCCTGGACCGCAATTGGCGGGCGAGGTGGGCGCTGAGGCGGCCGGCGAAGGGGTCGCCGGGACGCGCGGCTGAACCCGAGGGACCGTGCACCCTGCGACCCGGCGTGAAGCCGCCCGGCTGCGGGCTGCGGACTTCCGGCACGGCCCCGACGGGTTCGTGAGCCCGGGCGGCGGCCGCCTGGCCGCCGTACTCCGCCCGCACCGGGGCAAGAGCCGCTGTATCGACATAGCGCTGCCAGCGGCGCCGCCGGCCGTCCCCGGCCCGGGAGCGGCCCATCCCGCCCACGCTGCGTCCCGCCAGGTCACCCTGCCGTGCGCTCTCCGCGCTCTCATCACTGTCTGCGCTCTCAGCACTCACCGCACGATCAGCTCCGGAATGGGCCATGTCAGACACCCACCAGCGGCATGAGGGTCTCGAGCAACTTAGGCCCGATGCCGTCGACTGCATCAAGCTCCTGCACGGTCTTGAACCGCCCGTGCTGCTGGCGCCATTCCACGATCCGCTGGGCCAGGACCGGTCCGACGCGCGGAAGTGTCCCTAGTTCCTCGACGCCGGCGGTGTTGAGGTTGATCTTTCCCCCACCGCCGCCCGGATTGGTGCCCCCGGTGCCCGCACCCGACGGAGCGGCGCCTCCGCCGCCGGGCGGTCCGGCGGGCTCCGGATCGCCGCGGGCCGGCACGAGGACCTTCTGACCATCCTCGAGCACGGCGGCTAGGTTGAGCCTGTTCGGCTCCGCCCCATCCGTGGCCCCGCCGGCCGCCTTGATCGCCTCGTGGACCCGGCTGCCCGCAGGCAACTCAACAACACCCGGCCTGGCCACCGCACCAGCGACATGGACTGTGATGCGTCCCGGCGCGTCGCTGGCGAGTTCGCCCGGTGGCCCGCCGCTGGCGGCTTCTTCCGGCAGGGGCTCCGGCCCAGGGGCCCCGGCCGTGGCAGGCGCCGCTTCGCTGAGCGGGACCCCCTGGGCGCCGCCGGCGCCGGCCTGCCACCAGAAGCAGCCGCCCAGCACCACCGCGAGGATCCCCAGCAATACCGCCGCCCGCACCCCGGTCCGGTAACGCACCCGCGCGGAGAGCACCGCCCGTCCGCCCCTCCGGCGGCCGGTCAATGGTCCAGGGTCGTGTCCCGGGTCGCCGGAAAGGAACCTGCTGTCCGCGCGGAGGTCAGCCGCCGGCGGCCCGGGCCTCCCGGACCCGGGTGCCGGCGCATCCAACTCAAGCAGGCCCAGGGCGCGTCCCTCGTCCCGGCCGGCGTCGTCCGCATAAACGGCCTCCTCGGACCCTCCAGCATCCGCGGCACCCCCAAGCGTCCTCGCGAGGCGTTCCCGGGCAACCCTGGCTCCCAAGGCGGATGCAATTCCCGGATTCCGGCGTGACATGGGAACGACTCTAGGCAGCCCCGGACAGCGTCGATATCCCGAACCATTCGTATGTGGAAATACCTGCGTAAGCCACGTATTTTCGCGGCGCGGGGCAAGTAGTCCCTACGCTGTTGCCCTTCAGGGACCGGTGGTAACGTCTGGAACCAATCGAGAAGACTTTGCCGGCTGGGGGCAATCCTGATCGCCTTGATGCGTCCATCCTGCATGTGGCCTCAGGCGTCGAAAGCTGGTGTGCAATGAAGAGCTTGATTGGGCCAGCGGCTGTCATGGCCCTTGGCGGCGCTCTGCTGTTCGCCCCTTCCGCGGTGGCAGATGCGCTGCCAGACGCTGCGCAAGCAACCTCAACCCAAGTCGTCAATTTTTCCGTTGACGACAGCTTCTGCCCCCAATACGGCCTGTACGGCATAGCGCACGTCACGGTTGATGGTACGGCAGGGATGAGAGCGGACCAGAACTTCATTTGGACTACCAAGACTGCCGCCACGTCCATCCACTCCGTTCCGCCGGCGGGCGCGGTCGCCAATGTCACGGTTGTTTACCATTGCAACGTCCAGGTGCTCTGGTGGGTGGAACCCGGGAACGCCCGCAGGGTATCCGCGGCCCTGTGGGTCAACGGCTCGGGCCCGCAGCCCAGTTACACGATCCGGCCGGGCCAGCCGTCCCTGCAGCCGTCCCTCCCGCCGACGTCCCAGCCGCCAGCCCCTCCGACGTCCCAGCCGCCAGCCCCGCCGCTCTCTCAGTCGCCGACTCCGACGTCCCTGACGGCCCCTCAGCCAACATCCCTGCCGACCTCGCAGCCGACGTCGCCGCCCACCGCAGGGCCAACCCCGTAAGCCGCGGCTACCGGCCTGGCTTCACTGCTGGTACGTGATGTAGGCCTCGTACTGCACCCGCCATTTGCCCGGGTCTTTGGGATCCGGCACGGTGGTTGTCAGGAACTGGACGCTGGTCACTTGGCCTTTGAGGTACTTCAGCCATTTAGTCACCTCTTCCGCAACGTCGCGGTCCAGTTGGGCTACGTGGTGTACCTGCATTGACATGGCGGCCTCCGTACGGTGGTGTTCAGTGCAGTGACTGTACCGCCCGTGCACGATCCCGGCCAGCCCTTGCCCCTCAGGGAGGACTTCGGGGGTAGGAGGCCGCGTTCGCCCGCGCGGGGCACGGCCGTCCTTCAGCGTCGTGGCCGCCGGTTATCCGCGGACGGTCGTGGCGCCGTCGGGGCTTCCGGGGGTACTGCCCTCCCCCACGATCACCGCCAGCACGCCGAGCCCCGCGTGGGCCGCCAGAACCGCCGGGAGGGCGGTAATCTGCGCTGGCGGGCACGCCGGCACCGCTACGGCCAGACGCCGGGCAAGCTCGTGGGCCTCGGTGGGGTTTCCGAAGTGGTGCACGGCCAGCCGCGCCTGGCCGGGAGGTCGGGCGGAGGCATCGGCGGCAACGATTTCTTCGAGCCGCGCGATCGCCTTCGCCGCGGACCGGACCTTTTCCAGCGGGATGATCCTGCCGGCCTCAACGGCAAGGATGGGCTTAATGGAGAACATGGTCCCCCACAGTGAGGCGGCCGCCCCAATCCTGCCGCCCCGGCGCAACTGCTCCAGGCTCGGAACGTAGAAGTACACCTTGGTGCGGTCCAGCCGGTCCTCGGCGAAAGCCCTTACCTCGGCCGCGGTCCTGCCGTCGGCCGCCGCGACAACGGCGCCCTGTACACCCATCCCCTGGGCCATGCCGACCGTCCGCGAGTCCAGGACCTCCACCGGGATGCCGACGCGTTCGGCTGCCAGCCGTGCCGCGTCGGCTGTCCCGGAGAGCGCGCCGGAAATGTGAATCGAGACCACGGACTGGAAGCCACGCTCGCCGGCGGCCCGGTAGGCGTGTTCAAACTGCCCGGGTGACGGTCGCGAGGTCTTGACGGGCTTGCCGCTGGCGAGGGCGACGGCGATCGTCTCAGCGATGTCGTCCTCGCCCTCTCCGTAGATTTCGGTGCCCACCATGACGGGCATCGGGACCACAGTAAGGCGGCCGTCGGCGCTGAATTCCGTGACCCAATCGGCGGGTAGCGCCGCCGCGGAGTCCGTGACCACGGCGACCTGCACGGCGGCGGGCACCGGCTCCGTGCCAACCCCGGGCTGGGAGCCCTGCCGCAGACGGACGAGCCGCTCGCGCAGCCAGGGCCAGCCTGGCGGTTCGCGGTCTGGCACGAGGGGCCTCCTGGGGTTGGGGCGCATGGACGGAACGTCCGGCCAGGGAATCCGCGCCGGTGACGTGGTGGACACCGACCGCCGGCATTGCGCCGGCGGCCGGTGTTCAGGCTGGTACGTCCGGCTAAGCCGGGACGATGTTGACCAGTTTAGGCGCCCGCACAATGACCGTGCGGAGGTCCCGGCCGTCCAGGGCACGCTGAACGTTTTCCGAGGCCAGCGCCAGTTCGCGCAGTTCGTCTTCGGAAATGTCCGGAGAGACTTCCAGGCGGTCACGCACCTTGCCCTGCACCTGAACGATGGCGGTGACCGTGTCCTCCACGAGCAGCGCGTCGTCATGTGTGGGCCAGCCGGCGTTAGCTACCGATGCCGGGTGTCCCAGGACGTTCCACAGGTCCTCGGCGGTGTACGGCGCGAAGAGGCTCAGGATGACGGCGACGGCTTCGACGGCTTCGCGGACCGCGGGGTCCGCACCGCCGGCGCCGCCTGCTGCGTCAATGGTTTTGCGGGTCGCGTTGACCAGCTCCATCAACTTCGCCACCACGACGTTGAACTTGTTGTGCTCCAGCAGGGCCTGCGCGTCCGCGATGGTGCGGTGGGTAACGGTCCGCAGGGCCCGGTCACCGGTGGCGACGTCGACGCCGGGTTCGCTCGTGACGTCCTGGCCGAGCCGCCAGGCACGGGCGAGGAACTTCGCGGAGCCCGACGGCGATACGTCCGCCCAGTCGACGTCGTCTTCCGGCGGGGAGGCGAAGATCATGGTCAGGCGTACGGCGTCCACGCCGTACTTGTCCAGCTGCTCCCCGAGGTCCACGCCGTTGCCCAAGGACTTGCTCATGGCCTTGCCGCCGTTGAGCACTTGGCCCTGGTTCAGCAGCGCCCGGAAGGGCTCGTCGGCGTCGATCAGGCCGAGGTCGTGGATGACCTTGGTGAAGAAGCGTGCGTACAGCAGGTGCAGGATCGCGTGCTCGACGCCACCGACATACTGGCCCACCGGCATCCAGTCGTTGATCTTGGCGGGATCAAACGGACCCTCGGTGTACTGCGGAGAGACGAAGCGCAGGAAGTACCAGGAGGAGTCCACGAAGGTGTCCATGGTGTCCGTGTCGCGCTTGGCCGGGCCGTGGCAGGTGGGGCATTCGACGTTGACCCAGGCCTCGACGGCAGCCAGCGGGGACGTGCCCTTCGGGGACAGGTCTTCGCCGCGCAGGTCCGCCGGCAGGGGCACGGGCAGCTGGTCGTCCGGGACCGGGACCTCGCCGCAGGCCGGGCAGTGGATGATGGGGATCGGGGTGCCCCAGAACCGCTGCCGACTCAGCAGCCAGTCGCGCAGGCGGAAGTTCACGAACTTCTCGCCCGTGCCGAGTTCCCGCAGGATCTCGATGGCAGCCGGGATCGCCTCGGCCTTCGGCAGTCCGTCCAGGGCGCCGGAATTGATCAGGGTGCCTTCGCCGGTGGTGGCCGTGCCCGTCACCGCCGGGTCCTCCTCCCCGGTGTCCAGCACGGCGCGGACCGGCAGGTCGAAGGTCTTGGCGAAGTCGAGGTCGCGCTGGTCGTGGGCCGGGACAGCCATGATGGCGCCCGTGCCGTAGTCGGCCAGGACATAGTCGGCCGCCCAGACGGGCAGCTTCTCGCCATTGAGCGGGTTGGTCGCGTAGCGGCCGGTGAAGACGCCGGTCTTCTCGCGCTCGGTGGACTGGCGCTCGATCTCGGACAGGGCCTTGACCTGTTCGCGGTAGGCGTCCAGGGCCGCGGCATGCTCGTCGGTGACCAGTTCGACAGCGAGCGGCGCGTCGGCGGCGACGACGAAGAACGTGGCACCGTAAAGGGTGTCCGGGCGGGTAGTGAAGACGGTGACCTCTTTGGCGGGCTTCCCGCCGGCCGACTCGATCACGAAGTTGACGTGGGCGCCCTCGGAACGGCCGATCCAGTTCTTCTGCATGGCCAGGACGCGCTCGGGCCAGTGCCCGCGCAGTTCGTCCATGTCATCGAGCAACCGGTCGGCGTAGTCGGTGATCTTGAAGTACCACTGGTTCAGGGACTTCTTGGTCACCGGGGTGCCACAGCGCTCACAGGCACCGTTAACCACCTGTTCGTTGGCCAGCACGGTCTGGTCCTTCGGGCACCAGTTGACCGGCGAATTCTTGCGGTAGGCCAGTCCGCGCTCGTAGAACCGCGTGAACAGCCACTGCGTCCAGCGGTAGTACTCCGGGTCCGAGGTGTGCAGCCGGCGGGACCAGTCAGCTGAGATGGCGTAGCGCTTGAACGACGCCGCCTGGGTGTCGATGTTGGCGTAGGTCCATTCGCTGGGGTGCGCGTTGCGCTTGATCGCGGCGTTCTCTGCCGGCAGGCCGAAGGAGTCCCAGCCGATCGGGTGCAGCACATCGTAGCCCTGCTGGCGCAGGTAACGGGACACAACGTCGCCCATCGCGAATGCCTCGGCGTGCCCCATGTGCAGGTCACCGGACGGGTACGGGAACATGTCCAGCACGTAACGGCGTTCCTTGGAACCGTCGTCGAGCGGCGTGAAGACCTTCAGGTCTTCCCAGACCTGCGGCCATTTGGCTTCCATCGCAGCGAAGCTGTAGGCGCCTTCCTCGGGCCCCTCCGCCGCGGCTGCTTGTGATCCGGTCTGTGTTTCCGGCTGAACGCTCACTACTGGCCTCTTCTGTTCTGTGCGGCCTGTTATGTCAAGCCTGTCTACCTTCAGGCCTGCCTGCCGCCAGGCCTGTCTACCTTCAAGTCTGCACCGTCACGGCCGGTTGACCGGCCCGGACTCCTTGCTGTCCTAACGCGCTGCCCCCGCCGCACGGGCTACCCTGCGGCCCGGCACGGACCCCGGACACACAAAAGCCCCTCGACATGGAGGGGCCGCCGCTCGGCAATCCGAGGACTCTTATGGCTCGAGTTCTCGTCGGGATGCCGGGCGGCTAACTAAGCAGGAGCACAGCGCGCATAGGACCACTTTAGCCCCTTGGGCTGGTTCGCGCTGAACCGACAGCCCGGGCGACCCCGGGATTCGCGCGGACACGTCCTGGCGGCGCACTGCGGGCGCCACTGCGCCAACCGCTGCGCCCAAGATCCTGGGCGGCACGGCGCGGCTTGAAGCGGCGAAAGAAGTGCCCCGGCCAGGAGCCTGGCCGGAGCACTTCTTTGTCCCCTAGGGGTTCGCCCGGGTGGCGGGTCGGAGAGTCCGGCTACTTGACGTCCTCGTCGACCCAGTCCATGGACTTTGTGACGGCCTTCTTCCAGAGGCGCATCTGCCGTTCCCGTTCGCCCTGGTCCATCCGGGGCTCCCAGCGCTTGTCCTCGGCCCAGTTGGCCGAGCACTCACTCAGGTCCTTCCAGAATCCGACGGCCAGGCCCGCCGCGTAGGCTGCGCCCAGCGCCGTCGTCTCAACCACCTTCGGCCGGATGACCGGCACTCCGAGGATGTCGGCCTGGAACTGCATGAGGGCATCGTTGGCAACCATGCCGCCGTCGACCTTCAGTTCCGTTAGCGGCACGCCGGAGTCGGCGTTGACGGCGTCCAGCACCTCACGGGTCTGGAAGGCGGTAGCCTCCAAAGCCGCGCGGGCAATGTGGGCCCTGTTCACGTAGCGGGTGAGGCCCACAATGGCGCCGCGGGCATCGGAACGCCAGTACGGCGCGAACAGGCCGGAGAACGCCGGCACAATGTAGACGCCGCCGTTGTCCTCCACCGAGGCGGCCAGGCTCTCAACCTCCGGGGCGCTGCTGATCATGCCGAGGTTGTCCCGCAGCCACTGGATCAACGAACCGGTGACGGCAATAGAGCCCTCCAGTGCGTAGTGCGGTGCCGCGTCGCCCAGCTTGTAACCAACCGTGGTCAGCAGCCCGTTCTTCGAGTGGACGATTTCCTCGCCCGTGTTGAAGATCAGGAAGCAGCCCGTGCCGTACGTGTTCTTGGCTTCACCGGTATCGAAGGCGGCCTGGCCGAACGTGGCAGCCTGCTGATCGCCCAGGATGCCGGCCACCGGAACCTCGCGCAGCAGCTGGGAGGTGTGCACCGTGCCGTAGACCTCGGAGGAGGACTTGATGGTCGGCATCATGGAGGCCGGGACGCCGAATGCGTCCAAGATCTCCTGGTCCCAGGACAGCGTCTCCAAATCCATGAACATGGTCCGGGAGGCGTTGGTCACGTCGGTGACGTGGACGCCGCCGTCGGTCCCGCCGGTCAGGTTCCAGAGCACCCAACAGTCCGTGTTGCCGAAGACGAGGTCGCCGGCCTCGGCCTTGGCCCGCGCGCCTTCGACATTGTCCAGGATCCACTTAATCTTGGTGCCGGAGAAGTAGGTTGCCAGCGGCAGGCCAACCTTCTGCTTGAAGCGTTCCGGGCCCCCGTCCTTGGCCAGCTCGTCGACGATCGGCTGGGTGCGGGTGTCCTGCCACACGATGGCGTTGTAAACCGCCTCGCCTGTGGTCTTGTCCCACACCACCGCCGTCTCGCGCTGGTTGGTGATGCCGACGGCGGCGATGTCGTGCCGGGTCAGGTTCGCCTTGGACAGGGCGGAGCCGATCACTTCGCGGGTGTTGTTCCAGATTTCCGCGGGGTTGTGCTCCACCCAGCCTGGCTGGGGAAAGATCTGCTCGTGCTCCATTTGGCCCGACGAGACAATGCTGCCGCTGTGGTCGAAAACAATGGCGCGGGTGCTCGTGGTGCCCTGGTCGATGGCGACTACGTACTGGTTCATATTGACGTCCTTGTCTGTTTGGCGTGGCAGTTGAACTGGTGGTTAGTGAGGAATCACAGGAGCGATGATCGGCACGACTGCCGCCACGATGCCGGCGAGGCCGCCGCCAATCAGTGGTCCGACGACCGGGATCCAGGAGTAGCTCCAGTCGGAGGAACCCTTGCCCTTGATCGGGAGCAGGGCGTGCGCGATGCGGGGGCCGAGGTCACGGGCCGGATTGATGGCGTAGCCCGTCGGACCACCGAGGGACGCGCCGATGCCGACAACCAGCAGGGCCACGGCCAGCGGGCCGAGTCCGGAAGGCGTCCCGCCGAAGGTCAGGATGACGAAGACGAGGACAAAGGTGCCGATGATCTCGGTGATCAGGTTCCACATGTTGGAGCGGATGGCCGGGCCGGTGGAGAAGACTGCCAGCTGGCTGGCGGGCTCTTGCTCGAGGTCAAAGTGCTGCTTGTAGGCCAGCCACATCACCACGGCGCCCAGGAAGGCACCGAGCAGTTCACCGCCGAAGTAGGTCATGGTTGAGGCGAAATCGACTGGGACGCCGGGGGCGTACAGCTTCTTGCCGTTGAGCAGAAACCCAAAAGTGACCGCGGGGTTCAGGTGGGCCCCGGACTGGGAGGCAACATAGACACCGGAGAAGACGGCAATGCCCCACCCCCAGGTGACCATGAGAAACCCGCCGTTGTTGCCCTTGGTGCCTCTGAGTGCAACGTTGGCCACAACGCCACAACCCAGCAGGGTCAGCATTGCGGTTCCGAATACTTCGGACAGGAAAACTATTCCAAGAGACATCTTTGACTCCTCTATTTTCTGTTGTCGGTCCCTCGCGAGTTTGAAGGGCCGTGGGGCCGGCAGCATGTTGGTGCTGCCGGCCAGCCACTGCGCCGGCCGCCGGGGCGGACCGCGCAGTGCTTGCACCCGGACTTCCCTGCCCGGGCACGCAAGTCATATCAGGCGACCAGGCTGTGGACCCGGACGCCGTGGAACCGCTTCAGCACCTCCTGTGCGTGGTTGATCTCCGTGGCCCGGCGTGCCGCGTCCCAACCGAGCGGGCCGGAAAGAATGTCGGCAACTTCGTTCAGCAGTTCCCCGGTCACGAGCCCCCGGAACGCCAGGGACGTGCGGCGGATGAGGACGTCCACGAGATGCCCTATCTGCTCGTGTGCCGCCATGAATTCCAGTTCCCGGGTGCTGAGCTCGCGCGTGGAATGCAGCAGCCGGTCCGGTGCATCGGCGTCGCCACCGTCCAGGAAACGGATGACCTCTTCGGCTCGCGTCCCGTAGCGGGTCAGCAGACCCGTGACCCGGGCGGCGTCACGGCCGGCCGACATGTGGGCCTTGATCCAGCGCTGGACGCCGGCCTCGCTCTCCGGGAAGCCGGCGCCGCCGCCGATGGCGAGCTTCGCCGTCGAGAGCTTGCGTTCCATCCCGAGTTCCGCCAGGACGTCGTTGCTCAGGTGCTCGGCGAGGGCCCGGAACGTGGTCCACTTGCCGCCGACCAGGCTCAGGACCGCCCCGCCGGCCGCCGCGCGGCGTTCGATCCTGTAGTCGCGGCTGACGAACCCCGGCTGGGTGGCGTCGTGCTTTGGCAGCGGCCGCACACCGGAGAAGGTGTAGACAATTTGTCCCCGGTCCACCGGGATGTCAGGGAACACGTGGCCGATCAGGTCGAAGAAGTAGTCGATTTCCGCCTCGGTGCAGACGGCATCCTGGGCCATGTCGGCGTCGACGTCGGTGGTGCCGACCAGGACGCGGTCCCCCATCGGGTAGATCAGCACGATCCGGCCGTCCGTGTGCTCGAAAAAGATTTCGCGGCCATTGCACGCCGCGAGCAGCTCCGGATGGTCCAGCACAATGTGCGAACCCTTGGTTCCGCCCATGAAGGACGACGCCGCGCCCATGGCCTCGTTGGTCAGGTCGACCCAGGCGCCCGTCGTGTTCACAATGATGTCGGCGGTGAAGTCGAACACCTCGCCGGAAAGCTCATCGCGGAGCTGGACGGTGGTGCCGGAAGCGGCGCCGGGAGCGCCCGTGCTGCCGGCCCCCAGCGAAACAAGCGAGACATAGTTGCTGGCCCGCGCCAACAGGCTGTCCGCCCCGCCGGCCTTCTCGCCGTCCTGGAGCACATCGAGCGTGAGCCGCTCAGGGTTGTGGACCGAGGCATCGAAGTAGGTGGCCGCGTACTTGATTCCCGGGTGGAGGCGCGGCAGCTCTGCCAGTGCACGCTTGCGTCCGCGGAACTGATGACGCGGAACCGTGCCGCCGTCGCGGGAGAAGAAGTCATACATGCTCAGGCCGAGCTTGATCAGGAAGGCGCCGCGCTCGGTGTGCTTGCCCTGCTTGTGGGTCAGGAAGCGCATAGGGGCCGCCAGGACGCCGGAGAACGTGCTGAAGATGGGGATGGTGGTCTGCAGCGGCTTCACGTAATGCGGTGCAATCCGCAACAGCCTGTTGCGTTCGACCACGGATTCCTGGACGAGGCGGAACTCGCCGTTTTCGAGGTACCGGATCCCGCCGTGGATCATGTGGGACGAAGCGCCGCTGGCGCCCTGGCAGTAGTCGCCGCGCTCCACGAGCGCCACATCGACGCCCTGCAAGGCGAGGTCGCGGAAGGTGCCCACCCCGTTGATTCCACCGCCGATGATCAAGACCTGCGCATGCCGCCTGGTCCGCAGCTTGTGCACCGAGGCCCGATCGTGGGCCGGCGTGCGGGCTGAGTCCTTCTGTCCCAAAACTGCTCCCTTGGGTTTGGTTCTGTGCGGCACGCCCATGGCGCGGCGCCGTTCAACACTATTCTTTGGAGTAATGGAAAATGGAGTCAAGCACTATGCACAAACGTGCAGATGGGAAATTTCATGACGCCTCCACGCCAGTCCGATGCCCTCCGCGCCGCGCAGCTGTATTACCTCCAGGACCTGACCATGGACGCAATCGCCCGGGAGCTCCGGACGTCCCGATCCACGGTGTCGCGACTGCTGTCGGCGGCGCGCGATTCCGGTCTGGTGCAGATCCAGATCCGCAGCCCCCTGGACACCGGACCCGAACTTGAGAGCATGATCCGCGCCGAATACAAGGTGGATGTCCACGTCGTTCCGGTGGTGGACACCCTCAATGAGGCGGAAACACTGGACCGGGTAGCCATGCAGGCCGCCAGGACGATCGGACCGCTGGTGGATTCCAACGCCATCATCGGCGTCGCCTGGGGCTCAACCCTGAGCGCCGTGAGCCGGCACCTGACCCGAAAGATCACGCACGACAGCGTGATCGTCCAGCTCAACGGCGCCGGGAACATGCAGACCACCGGCATCACCTACGCCTCGGACATCATGCGGCGGTTCGGCAGCGCCTACGGTGCACGGGTGGAGCAGTTCCCGGTGCCGGCCTTCTTCGACCACGCCGCGACCAAGACGGCCATGTGGAATGAGCGCAGTGTTCAGCGCATCCTGGACCTGCAGGCCCGGATGAGTATCGCGATCTTTGGTGTCGGATCGGTCGACGCCGACTACCCCAGCCACGTCTATGCCGGCGGGTACCTCGATGAAGACGACCTGAATATCCTCGCGACGTCCGATGTGGTGGGGGACGTCGCCACGGTGTTCTTCCGCGCCGACGGGTCCTCGGAAGGCATCACGCTGAACGAGCGGTCCACCGGCCCGGACCTCGCCCAGCTTCGCCAGGTGCGGCGCCGGATCTGTGTCGTGTCCGGCGCCTCCAAGATCAACGGGCTCAGGGGCGCCCTGGCGGCAGGGCTGGCCACCGACCTGATCCTCGACGAAGCCAGCGCCCGCAGGCTCGTCCGGTTCGACGGGCTGGACTGAGCGTCTCGGCTGAGCTGCTGGGCTGAGCTGCTGGACTGAACGGCCACAGGGCAGGCGGGCCGGAGGGGGCGGCGGCACCCGCGGTCCGCCAGTCGGGAGCACCAGTGGGTAGAGTCAGTGTCATGAGAATCTCCCCCCGGCTGCCCCTGAACAATGGCGTACTGATCGACCGGCTGGGGTTCGGGCTGTACAAGGTCCCTCCGGCCGACGCCGCCCATCTGGTGACCGCGGCCCTCGAGGCCGGCTACCGGCACTTTGACACGGCCGCGATGTACGGCAATGAGACGGGCGTCGGCAAGGGCATCGGTGCCCTGTCCGGGTTTGAGGGCACCGGCGGCGGCCCTGGGGAAACCGCACCGTACATTTCCCGTCAGGACCTCTTCATCACCACCAAAGTGTGGAATGACGACCACGGCTACGACGCCACAATGCGGGCGTTCGACACCTCGATCTCCAACCTCGGCCTGGAGTACATCGACCTGTACCTGATCCATTGGCCCTGCGCCCGGCGCGGCCTGTTCCCTGACACCTACCGCGCCCTGGAGACTCTCTATCGCGAAGGGAAAGTCCGTGCCATCGGCGTCTCGAATTTCCAGCCGGAACATCTTGACCGGCTCCTGCAGACGGCGGAGGTTGTGCCGGCCGTCAACCAGATTGAGCTGCACCCCTGGCTGCAGCAGGACGAACTGCGGGAAAAGCATGACCTTCTGGGCATCCGCACCGAGGCGTGGAGCCCGTTGGGCCGCGGCCAGGTCCTGAGGGACCCGGTGATCCTGGCCCTCGCCGCCGAACACGACCGTACGCCGGCGCAGGTCATCCTCCGTTGGCACCTGCAGCTGGGCAACATCGCCATTCCCAAGGCCAGCTCGGCAGCGCGGATCCAGGAAAACCGTGATGTGTTCGACTTTGAGCTCTCACCGCTGGATATGACGGAGATCGCCGCCCTTGAGCGCGGCTTCCGGACCGGCTCCCACCCCGACAACGTCGCATAGGATTCGAACCAATGGAAAAAGTGGACACCGGGTCCTCACGCACGCCCCTGTTCAGCGGCGCACTAGCCGCCCGCACCCGGGCAGAGCACACCGACGTAGACGACACCCGCATTGCCTACTGGGTCTACGAACCCGTCCGGGTCACACCGGAGACCCGCACCATCCTGGTGGTGCACGGGTTCCGTGGCGACCACCACGGCCTGCTCCGGGTCGCCGACCAGCTGACGGAAATGCGTCTGATCATGCCGGATCTCCCGGGCTTCGGCGGCTCGGCCGCCTTCGGGGCCACCGAACACAGCGTGGCCGCCTACGGCGGGTTCCTCAGCGGTTTCATGGCCGCACTGGGCCTGGGACCGGACACCGTCCTGCTGGGACATTCGTTCGGTTCGATTGTCGCCAGCCACTTTGTGGCGGCCAACCCGGGTGCCGTAGCCGAACTGATCCTGGTCAATCCGATCGCGGCGCCGGCCCTCGAGGGACCCAAAGGCCTGATGACCAAGCTCGCGGTGCTTTACTACGAGGCCGCGGCCCGCCTCCCCCAGGGTTTGGGGCTGGCGCTCCTGCGCAGCCAGGCGATCGTGCGGGTGATGAGCGTGACCATGGCCAAGACCGGGGACAAGGACATCCGCCGGTTCGTGCATGCCCAGCACAGTTCCTACTTCTCCGCCTTCGCGGACCGGGACAGCCTGCTTCAGGCGTTCAAGGCCTCGGTAGGCAACAATGTCTCGGAGGTTGCAGGCCAGCTGACGCTGCCGGTCCTGCTGATCGCGGGAGAGAAGGACGAGATCGCCGTGCTCGCGGACCAGCACAAGCTCGCGGCACGGCTTCCGGACGGGACGCTGGACGTCATTCCCGGCGTCGGGCACCTGATCCACTACGAAACCCCTGAGCCCGCTGCCCGTTACATCCGACGCTTCCTCAAGGACCACGCCGCATGAAGATCCTCATCGATGCCCGCTTCACCCGGCTGGACCACCACGACGGCATCAGCCGCTACGGCGCCAGCCTGATCGCGGCGGCCGCCAAGATCGCCGACGTCTCCATGCTGATCAGCGACCACCGGCAGCTCGCGCTCCTGCCGGACGTTCCGTACACCGTGATCAACAGTCCGTTGTCCCCGGCCGAGCTCTTCGTGGCCGCTCGGATCAACAGACTGGGCGCGGACGTGGTGGTGTGCCCCATGCAGACCATGGGCAGCTGGGGCCGGAAGTACGCCCTGGTCCTGACCCTGCACGACCTCATCTACTACGAGCACCCCACGCCCCCCGGGTTCCTGCCGGCCCCCGTCCGGGTTCTGTGGCGCCTCTACCACAAGGCTTTCTGGCCCCAGCGGCTCCTGCTGAACAGGGCAGACATCGTGGCCACCATCAGCTCCACCACAGCGGCCCTGATCTCGAAGTACCGGCTCACCCGGCGTCCGGTCAGAATTGTCGGCAACGCCCCCCAGCATGGCCACACCCCGCGCGACCCCGGGGCCGGGGCCGACAAGACGCTGCTCTACATGGGTTCCTTCATGCCGTACAAGAACGTGGAGACCATGATCCACGGCATGGCGGACCTGCCGGACATGACCCTGCACCTGTTGAGCCGCATCACGCCGGAGCGGCGGGCCGAGCTCGAGGCCCTGGCGCCGCTGGGCGCGAACATCGTCTTCCACAACGGCGTGACCGACGCCGAATACGAGACCCTCCTGGCCCGCACCACCGCCCTGATCAGCCTCTCCCGGGCCGAGGGCTACGGGCTGCCCCTGGTCGAGGCGATGTCGCACGGCACGCCTGTGATCGCCAGCGACATTCCGATTTTCCGGGAAGTCGGCGAAGACGCGATCAGCTACGTGCATCCGGACTCGCCGTCGGAGTTTGCCGAGGCAGTGCGCAAACTCGAGGACCCGGCCCTGTGGAAGGCCCGCTCACTCCGTTCCGTGGAACGGGCCGCCGACTTCAGCTGGGACGAGTCGGCGCGGCGGCTTGTGGCCGTCGCCGAGGAGGCCGTCGCGCTCCGGGGCCGGCCCCGCGGGAACTAGCCGGGCCCGGAGGCAGCCGGAACGGAACTTACCGGGCCTGGGGTCGCTGAGCACCCATTTGCCGCAAATGGCCGCAATCGGAGCCTCATTCCGGCCACCTGTGGCGAATGGCCGCCGGCATGCGCCGTCCCCCGGGTTCCGCATCTTCGGCGGCAACTACGACGCGGGACCCGGAACTAGCCGGGGCGGAGTCGTCGAGCACTCAGTTGCCGCAGATGGCCGCAATCGGAGCCTAATTCCGGCCATCCGTGGCGAATGGCCGCCGTCATGCGCTGTCCCCGGGTTTCCGCAACTTCGGCGGCAGGTACTACGCGGGACCCGGAACTAGCCGGGCCGGAGTCGCCGAGCACCCATTTGCGGCAAATGGCCGCAATCGGCGCCTCATTCCGGCCACCTGTGGCGAATGGCCGCCGGCATGCAGGCCCAGCTTCCGTGTCCTCGGCGTCAGGAAGGGCACGGGGGGAAGCGGGAGGACCCAGGGGGACGCGGGAGGCGCAATGGACGGTCCTAGAGGACGTCGACACCGTCCAGGCGCAACTGCACCGGGTCGTCACTGCGCTTGGCCGCCGCTGCCGCCTTGACGGCCCGCAGGACGGCCGTGACATCCGCTGCCCGGGCGTAGGGAATGAACAGCAGGGTCCGGACCTCCTCGCCGGCGTCCCGTGGCGCAGAATCCCGCACCACCGAATCCCGCAGCGCAGTGCGGCCCGCTCCGGCAGCCGCCGGCAGGACGACGGGCGCGGGACCGGCCGTCCGGAGGACCGTTCCCTGCGCGGCCAGCCGCTGTTGCACGGCCTCGGTGAAGTGGCCGACGGCGGTCCGCCCGCCGGTGACGGAAGCGACCCGCACGGCGGGCGGCAGCTCCAGCTCCTGGCGCAGGGCCAGTTCCCGGCTGGCGTACCCGGCCGGATCCCAGCGCAGCAGTGCCCCGACCCCGGCTGCGTCGTCGGCAGTAATAACCACCAGGCCGCCGTCGGTTGCCGGCCGCACCAGGGCGGCAGCGTTGAACCAGCGGCGGACCGCGTCCTCGCCGGCCCTCAGGTTTTCGCGGCGCAGCAGCGAGTCGCCGTCCAGCAGCAGGGCCGCGGCGTACCCCCGGGGGGCCACCGGTTCGGCGCCGACGGTCGCTACCACCAGGGCCTTCGAATCCGGCACGGTGGCCTTGACCTGGTCCCCGGAGGAGGTGATGACCGGCTTTCCCGGAAAAGCCCGGCCGAGCTCCTCCGCCGTGCGCAGGGCTCCCGTGGAGCCGCGTCGAAGCCGCACGCCGTTGCAGGTGCCGCAGCGCCACGCCGGGGCCGGCACCGAGCACCAGCGGCACTGCGGCACGGCGGAGCTGCCGCTGCCCGGACCGGCAATGGCCAGGGGTCCGCTGCAGGCGGCACAGCGCGCCGGTTCCCGGCACGTTTCACACACCAGCGAGGGGGCATACCCGGCACGGGCCACCTGGACCAAGACCGGACCGCGCTCCAGGCCCTCTTTGGCGGCCCGCCAGGCGGCGCCCGGCAGGCGGGCGATGCGGGCCAGCGGGTCATGTTCGAGTTCAAAACTGTCAGCCGTGTTCAGCACCCGCGGCACCGTCCGCCGCACGACTGTCCGTTCAGCTTCCACGGCCCGCGCCCAGCCCGAGGCCACCAGCCGCTCGGATTCGGTGCTGCGCGAGTGGGCGGCGAGCAGGCATGCGGCTCCCTCCTGGCCCGCGCGGAGCAGGAGGACTTCGCGGGAGTGCGCGTACGGGGACCGCTGCTCGATGTGGAGGTCGTCGCCGTCGTCCCAGCAGACCACGAGCCCGAGGTTTTGCACCGGTGCGTAGGCCGCGGACCGGGTGCCCACCGCGACGCCGGCGGCGCCGCTGAGCAGGCGCAGGAAACTGCGGTAACGCGGGGTCTGGCCGTCGTCCGCGGTGAGCCGGGCGACATCGCCGGCCGGCAGGACGTCCAGAAGCGCAGACTCCACGCGGTCGAGGTCACGGTAGTCCGGGACCACCACGACGGCGCCGCGTCCGGAGAGCCGTACCGCGGCCACTGCCTCCGCGACCATTCGCGGCCAGCCGCCGGGCCCGTACCCCTGCAGGGCGCTCAGGACGGCCCGGGGGGACTCCCCCGCGCCGAGGTGGGCGAGGAAGGCCGGTCCGTTGCGGTACGAACGCCACACGCTGCCCGCCCCGGCCTGCTGAATCGAGGCGGCGGTCGCAGGTCCGGACGGCTCAGGACCGGACGGCTCAGCACCGGACGGCTCAGCACCGGACGGCTCAGTACCGGACGGCTCAGTACCGGACGGCTCGGGACCAAACAGGTCCGGGTCGAGCCGGCCGCTCGGGGCGAACTCTTTTTCGAGTTTTGCCATGCGCGGCGGCACGGCAACGCGCAGGACATCGCTGACGGTTCCGGCGTAGCGCGCGGCGACCCGGCCGGCAAGGTCGGCCACCGCGGGGGTGAGAACCGGGACGGGCGAGATCACTTTGTGCAGCGGCACGAGAGGGTGGCCGGCGTCGGATGCGGACGCTCGTTCCAGCAGGTATCCCGCCAGTTCCTGGCCGTTGAACTTGACCTTGACCCGGACGCCGGGCTGGGCTTCGGCGTCGAGGCCAGCGGGCACGCTGTAGTCAAACGGCCTGTCCAGGTGCGGCAGCGAGGATTCAATCAGCACCCGGGCCACCGGAAGGTTTTCGGCAAGGGCCGGCCCGGACACCTGTGCGGTGGAGGAGGGAAAGCCCTGGAGCAACGAAAGCTGCTGGGGTTCGCCGGCCACGCTACCGGCACGCTGCGGAATCACGCTGGCACCTCCTCTCCGAATTGTTTCGACAACCGCTTACTGACGGAACTCAAATGCGGTGCACCTAAAGCAGTGCACCCGAAAAGCCGAACACCTAAAAGCAGTGCACCTAAAAGCGTGTAGCCAGGCCACCGGGAGGCGGCCTGGCTACAGCAGATCACAAGGCACTGACAAACGTCCCACGACGCCGGTGCGGACCCGGGCTTTAGGCGTTGAAGAACGCCTTCAGCTCGTCCACCCGGTCCAGGCGTTCCCAGGTGAAGTCCGGGTCCTCGCGGCCGAAGTGCCCGTGGGCCGCGGTCTTCGCGTAGATCGGCCGCTTGAGATCGAGAGCGTCGATGATGGCCCGCGGGCGGAGGTCGAAGATCTCGGCGATCGCCGCGCTGATCCGCGCCGGGTCGACGGTTTCGGTGCCGAACGTTTCAACATAGGTTCCCACCGGGCGGGCCTGTCCGATCGCGTAGGCGATCTGGATTTCGGCGCGCTTGGCGAGGCCGGCCGCCACCACATTCTTGGCGACCCAGCGCATGGCGTAGGCAGCCGAGCGGTCCACCTTGGACGGGTCCTTGCCGGAGAACGCGCCGCCGCCGTGGCGGGCCATACCGCCGTAGGTGTCGACGATGATCTTGCGGCCGGTGAGGCCGGCGTCGCCCACCGGGCCGCCAATGACGAACGCGCCGGCGGGGTTCAGGATGTTGCGGGTCCGTGAGGTGTCCAGGTTGGACAGCGCCATGACCGGATCCACCACGTGTGTGGCGAGGTCGGCCCGGAGCTGATCGAGGCTGGCGCCGTCGGCGTGCTGGCTGGAGATGACCACGGTCTCGACCGAGACCGGGCGGTCGCCGTCGTAGCCCACCGTGACCTGGGTCTTGCCGTCCGGGCGCAGGTAGGCGAGTTCGCCGTTCTTGCGGACCTCGGTCAGGCGCTCGGAGAGCCGGTGCGCGAGCCAGATCGGCACGGGCATGTAGGACGGGGTCTCGTCGCTGGCGTAGCCGAACATGAGGCCCTGGTCGCCCGCGCCCTGGAGGTCGTAGTCGTCTTCCTGGCGGCCTTCGCGGGCCTCGAGCGAGTTGAAGACGCCGCCGGCGATGTCGTTGGACTGCTGGCCGATGGACACCGAAACGCCGCACCGGGCGCCGTCAAAGCCGTTGGCCGACGAATCGTACCCGATGCCCAGGATGGTCTCCCGGACAATCTGCGGGATCTCGACGTAGGCGTCGGTGGTGACCTCGCCGGCCACGTGCACCAGGCCGGTGGTGGCCAGCGTCTCCACGGCCACCCGGGACTCCGGGTCCTTGGCGAGCAGAGCGTCGAGGATCGAGTCGCTGATCTGGTCGCAGATCTTGTCGGGGTGGCCTTCAGTCACCGACTCGGACGTGAAGAGCCGGAGCGCGGCGGGCGTGGACCCGTGGAAGTCGGGGATGTGCAGCGGTAAAGTCACTCAACTACCTTACTGGTTGGAAAACGGACGTCCGGCGGCGTGTGTCCCCATGCTAAGGAGACGTTGGTTACGCCGAGCCTATGCGGGCGGGACAACCCGGCTCAGCTCGGCGCTGATCCGGTCGATCACCGCAGCCGCGACGTCGGATTTGGAACCCGACGCCTCTTGGGGTTCGGAGCCGGTGCGGGAAAGGATGACTACGGAATTGGTGTCTTCGCCAAAGACCTTGTCCCGGCCCACCTGGTTGACCACCAGCAGGTCACAGGCTTTCCTGCGGAGCTTGTCCCGGGCATAGTCCAGGACGTCGCCGCCGGCATCGCCGGTCTCGGCCGCGAAGCCGACGATCAGCTGATTCCGGGACGCGGCTTCGCGGACCTCGACGAGCTCACGCAGGATATCGGGGTTGCGCACGAGGTTGATCACGGGGTCGGCGACGTCGTCGCGCTTCTTGATCTTGGTGCCGGAGACGTCCGCGGGGCGGAAGTCCGCGACGGCGGCGGCCATGATGACGACGTCGGAGTCGGCGGCCGCGTGCAGCGCGGCCTTCCGCAGTTCCAGGGCCGTTTCGACGCGGATGAGTTCGACGCCGTCGGGCGCCGGGACCTCCATGTGGGCGGCAAGCAGCCGGACGCGGGCGCCGGCGTTGCGGGCGGCGGCGGCGAGGGCCACGCCCTGCTTGCCGGAGGAACGGTTGCCGAGGAACCGCACAGGGTCCAGCGGTTCGCGGGTCCCGCCGGCACTGATGGTGACGGTGAGCCCGGCCAGGGGCCGGGCGGCGGCGGGTCCGGCGTCCGTCTGGTCTGCGTCCGCAAGGTCAGGGTCCGCACGGTCCGTGTCCGTCTGGTCCGGGTCCGTCTGGGCCGTCTCCAGGCCCGCGGGCGGGGCTGGCTGGGCGGCGGATGCCCCGGCGAGGGCCACGGCGGCAGTGAAGATCGCTTCGGGGTCGGGCAACCGGCCGGGACCGGAGTCGGCGCCTGTCAGCCGTCCGCTGGCGGGTTCGAGGACGGTGACGCCCCGGCTGCGCAGGGTCTCGACGTTGGCCTGGGTGGCCGGGTGCTGCCACATTTCCGTGTGCATCGCCGGGGCCATGAGCACGGGACAGTCGCCGGCCATGAGCAGGGTGTTGGTGAGGAGGTCATCGGCCTGGCCGGCGGCCGCGCGGGCCAGGAGATCGGCGGTGGCCGGAGCCACGACGATCAGTTCGGCCTCGTGCCCGAGGCGGACATGGTTGACGGTGTGGACGGCGTCGAACACGCTGTTGCTGACCGGGTGGCCGGAAAGGGCCTCCCACGTGGCAACGCCGACGAACCGGGTGGCCGCCTCGGTGGGGATGACCGTGACGTCATGGCCGGTTTCAGTAAAAAGCCGGAGGAGCGACGCCACCTTGTAGGCGGCAATCCCTCCCCCGACTCCGAGGACTATGCGCACGTGATCTCCGTCAGCAGGCAGTCTGTTTACTTTGCACTTCCCGCGAAGGGAACTACTCTGCGGCTTCGATCGGCGTGGAAACGAGCTTGCCTTCGTTGATTTCGCGCAGGGCGATCGAGAGGGACTTCTCGTTCAGCTTGGTGTCGACCAGCGGGCCGACGTACTCGAACAGGCCCTCGTGAAGCTGGGCGTAGTACGCGTTGATCTGGCGTGCGCGCTTGGCACCGAAAATCACCAGTCCGTACTTCGAGTCGGCGGCCTTCAGCAGCTCGTCGATCGGCGGGTTGATGATGCCTTCAAGGTTCGTGGACACGAATTCTCCAAATTCTAACGGGCCGGTACGTCCCGGCGCCTAGCGCTGGTTCGGGGTCAGCCCCATGAGTGAAACAAGCTCGTCCGCTGCCCGACGAACGTCATCATTGATGACGGTGTGGTCGAACTCCGGTTCAGCGGCAAGTTCTAGTTTAGCGGTTTCCAGCCTCTGCTGCTGTTCTTCGGCACTTTCCGTGCCGCGGCCGACCAGCCGGCGGACCATTTCGTCCCAGCTCGGGGGCGCCAGGAACACAAACTGGGCGTCCGGGACGGCCTCCTTGACCTGCCGGGCGCCCTGCAGGTCAATCTCCAGCAGGACCGAACGGCCCTCGGCGATGGCGGCGTCCACCGTGCTGCGCAGCGTGCCGTAGCGGTTCCGGCCGTGGACCACGGCCCATTCGAGCAGGTCGCCGTTTTTGACCAGGGAATCGAATTCTTCGGCCGACTTGAAGAAGTAGTGGATACCGTCCTGCTCCCCCGGCCGCGGCGGGCGCGTGGTGGCCGATACGGACAGCCAGACGCCGGGGTAGTTGTCCCGGATGTAGGTGGAGACGGTGCCTTTGCCAACAGCCGTCGGGCCGGCGAGGACTGTCAGTCCCGGTTTCTTGCTCACATATTCCTTTGGGCGGTGGGGCAGCTCGGCGGAGCGAACTATTTGTCGTCAATAAAATCTACCAGCGCCCGGCGCTGATGGATTCCCAGGCCCCGGACCCGCCGCGATTGTGCAATGCCGAGTTGGTCCATGATGGCCGCCGCCCGGACCCTGCCGATCCCGGGCAGGGCTTCGAGCAGTTCCACGATTCTCATGCGGGCAATGGCGTCGTCGGTTTCGGCGGCACTGATGACTTTGGCGATGGTCAGTTCTCCCGTCTTGAGGCGCTCCTTGGCCTCGGCCCTAGTGGCCCTTGCGGCAGCGGCCTTGCGGAGGGCGTCGGAACGCTCCTGCGGAGTGAGGGGTCTCAAACTCACGGAAGTCCTCCCTGCATGGACGGACGGGGCACTCATGCCCTTGCCCTGAACCTACCGTCTCGCGGCGGCAGAAATCAATGGAAAACTGCGGCCGGCGCCGCAACCGGGAGCCCGCTCCGGGCGCCGGAACGCTCCCGGGCGAACCCGGAAGGCTCGTGTCCCGGACCGGCGGCAGCCGGTCCGGGACGGACCGGCGGCAGCCGGTCCGGGACGGCCCGGGCGTTTCCGTCAGGCTGAGAGGAGTTCGTCGAGCGTGCGCCGTGCGGCATCCCGCAGGGCGGCCGCCTTGGGCCCGGCGCCGAGGATGTCCCGGCTCGAGGTGGCCAGGACCTGGGGATACGCCGCACCGAACGTGCGCCGCAGGTCCGCGGCCGTGGCCCCTTGGGCGCCCAGGCCGGGGGCCAGGATGGGCCCGCGGACCGCCGCGAGATCAAGATCCAATGCGGTGAGGGCGGACCCCACGGTGGCGCCCACCACCAAGCCCACGGAACCGAGCGGACCGCCGTAGCGCCGGTTCTCCGCGGCGGCCGCCTCGGTGATCCGCCGCGCGACCGAGTCCGCCCCGCCGACGTGCTGGACGGAAGCGCCTTCCGGGTTCGAGGTGAGTGCGAGCACGAACACGCCGCGTCCACTCTCGGCCGCCAGGTCCAGGGCGGGCCGGAGCGACTCAAAGCCCAGGTACGGGCTCAGCGTGACCGAGTCCGCGGCCAGCGCGGAGCCGTCCCGCAGCCAGGCGTCGGCGTAGGCGGCCATCGTGGAGCCGATGTCGCCGCGTTTGGCGTCCGCGATGGTCAGCACGGACGCGTCAGCGGCGGCCGCCAGGGTGCGTTCGAGCACGGCGATCCCGGCGGAGCCGTGCCGCTCGTACAGGGCCACCTGCGGCTTGACCGCGGCAGCGAGGGAGGCCACGGCCTCCAGGACAGTCAGCGAGAAGCGTTCCAGCCCGGCGGCGTCGTCCGTCAGGCCCCAGCGCTGCAGCAGGGCCGGGTGCGGATCGATCCCGACGCACAGCGGACCGCGGTCCGCCATGGCCCGGCCCAGCCGGGAGCCGAAGGACTCCCGGCCGGCCGGTTCCGCGGTACGTGCCTCAGGCATCCTGCAGGGCCTTCAGGTACGCGGCGTGCTCCTGCAGGCTCGTGACGGACCATTCGTAGGTGCGCAACGCCTCGATGGCCTGCACCGCGGCGTTGAATTCGGCCACGGTGGTGATGCAGGGAATGCCGATGGACGTTGCCGCCGCCCGCAGTTCATAGCCGTCACTGCGGGCCTCCCCGCCGGAGGGCGTGTTGAAGACCATGTCGATCTGGCCGGCGACGATGAGGTCGGCGATGGTGCCTTCGCCCTCGGCGCTGGAGCCCTCGGCGACCTTCCGCACGGGGGTGGCCTGGATGCCGTTGCGGCGCAGGACATCGGCCGTGCCGCCGGTGGAGACGATCTCGAAGCCGAGGTCGGAGAGCCGCTTGACGCCCATGATGACCGAGCGCTTGTCCCGGTTCGCCACGGAGACGAAGATCTTGCCTTCCGTGGGCAGGGCGTTGTTCGCGGCGGCCTGGCTCTTGGCGAAGGCGGTGTCGAAGTGCTTGTCGATGCCCATGACCTCGCCGGTGGAGCGCATTTCCGGCCCGAGCAGGGAGTCCACGACCTTGCCCTCGGGGGTCCGGAAGCGGCTGAAGGGCAGCACGGCTTCCTTGACCGAGACGGGCGCGTCCAGCGGCAGCGTGGAGCCGTCGCCGGTCTCCGGCAGCATCTTGTAGGCGCTGCGGAGCTGGTTGATGGTGACGCCGGTGCCGATCAGGGCCGCGGCCTTCGCCATCTGGACACCGGTGGCCTTGGAGACGAACGGCACGGTGCGGGAGGCGCGCGGGTTGGCTTCCAGGACGTAGAGGACGTCGGAGGCGAGGGCGAACTGGATGTTGATCAAGCCGCGGACCCCCACGCCTTCGGCGATGGCGAGGGTGGCGGTGCGGACCCGTTCCAGGACGTTGTTCCCGAGCGTGATAGGCGGCAGCACACAGGCGGAGTCGCCGGAGTGGATGCCGGCTTCCTCGATGTGTTCCATGATGCCGCCGAGGTACATCTCCGTGCCGTCGTACAGGGCGTCGACGTCGATCTCGACGGCGTCCTCCAGGAAGCGGTCGATCAGGACCGGGTGCTCCGGGGTGATTTCCGTGGCGTTCGCGATGTAGCGGGAGAGGTTGGACTCGTCGTAGACGATTTCCATGCCGCGGCCGCCCAGGACGTAGGACGGGCGCACCAGGACGGGGTAGCCGATCTCGTCAGCGATCTTCTTGGCGTCCTCGAAAGACACGGCGGTGCCGTTCTTCGGCGAGATGAGCCCGGCCTTGTCGAGCACCTGGGAGAAGGCGCCGCGGTGTTCGGCGAGGTCGATCGCTTCCGGGGACGTGCCCAGGATCGGCACGCCGGCGTCGGCGAGCTGCTGGGCCAGCTTGAGCGGGGTCTGGCCGCCGAGCTGGACGAACACGCCCATGACGCCGCCGGTGCGCTCCTCGGCCGCGATGACCTCGAGGACGTCCTCGAGGGTGAGCGGTTCGAAGTACAGGCGGGTGGAGACGTCGTAGTCGGTGGAGACGGTCTCGGGGTTGCAGTTGACCATGACGGTCTCGTAGCCGGCCTTGCGCAGCGCCATGGAGGCGTGAACGCAGGAGTAGTCGAACTCGATGCCCTGGCCGATCCGGTTCGGCCCGGAGCCGAGGATGATGATGGAGGGTTTCGCGTGCAGCGCGACCTCGTCCTCCTGGTCATAGGAGGAGTAGTGGTACGGGGTGTACGCGGCGAACTCGGCGGCGCAGGTGTCCACGGTCTTGTAGACGGGGCGGATGCCCAGGGCCTGCCGGACGCCGCGGACGACGGCCTCGGAGTTGTGCGTCAGGGCGCCGATCTGTTCGTCGGAGAAGCCGTGGCGCTTGGCGCGCTGGAGCATCTCGTGGGTCAGGGCGCTGGACGTGCGGATCTCTTGGGAGATCTCGTTGAGCAGCTGGAGCTGGTCCAGGTACCAGGGGTCGATCTTGGTGGCCTCGAACAGCTGCTCCACGGTGGCGCCGCCGAGCAGGGCGCGCTGGACCTGGTGCAGTCGCTCGGTGGTGGGGCGCTTGGCCTTCTCGATCAGCTCGGCGACTTCCCATTCCGGGACGTGGCTGAAGTCCAGCTGGGAGCCCTTCTGCTCCAGGGAGCGCAGGGCCTTCTGCAGGGCCTCGGTGAAGTTCCGGCCCATGGCCATGGCCTCGCCCACCGACTTCATGGTGGTGGTCAGGGTGGGGTCTGCCGCCGGGAACTTCTCGAACGCGAACCGTGGGACCTTGACCACGACGTAGTCCAGGGTCGGCTCGAAGGACGCCGGGGTCTTCTGCGTGATGTCGTTGGGGATCTCGTCCAGGGTGTAGCCGAGGGAGAGCTTGGTGGCGATCTTGGCGATTGCGAAGCCGGTGGCCTTGGAGGCCAGCGCCGAGGACCGGGAGACGCGCGGGTTCATTTCGATCACGACGACGCGGCCGGTGTCGGGTTCGACGGCGAACTGGATGTTGCAGCCGCCGGTGTCGACGCCGACCTCACGGATGACGGCGATGGAGATGTCACGCAGCCGCTGGTATTCGCGGTCTGTGAGGGTCAGGGCGGGGGCGACCGTGATGGAGTCGCCAGTGTGGACGCCGACGGGGTCGAAGTTCTCGATCGAGCAGACCACCACGACGTTGTCGTTCTTGTCTCGCATCATCTCGAGCTCGTATTCCTTCCAGCCGAGGATGCTCTCTTCGAGCAGCACCTCGGATGTGGGGCTGTACTGCAGGCCCTGGCCGACGATCCGGCGAAGGTCCCCTTCGTCGTAGGCCAGGCCGGAGCCGAGGCCGCCCATGGTGAAGGAGGGCCGGACGACCATCGGGTAGCCGAGGTCCTCGGCCGCGGCGATGGCCTCGTCCATGGTGTGGATGATGTGGCTGCGCGCCGATTCGGCGCCGCAGCGCTCCACCACGCCCTTGAACTTCTCACGGTCCTCGCCCAGCTCGATCGCGGCGATGTTGGCGCCGATCAGCTCGACGTTGTACTTCTCCAGGACGCCGTTCTTGTCCAGCGCGATGGCCGTGTTGAGGGCCGTCTGGCCGCCCAGGGTGGGCAGGAGCGCGTCGGGGCGTTCCTTCGCGATGATTTTCTCCACGACTTCGGGGGTGATCGGCTCCACGTACGTGGCGTCGGCGAACTCGGGGTCCGTCATGATGGTGGCCGGGTTGGAGTTGACGAGGATGACCCGCAGGCCCTCCTCCTTGAGGACGCGCAGCGCCTGGGTGCCGGAGTAGTCGAATTCGGCCGCCTGGCCAATCACGATCGGGCCGGACCCGATGACCATGACGCTCTTGAGGTCGGTTCTCTTGGGCATTACTTCTTGTCCTCAGTCTTGGAATCGGTGGCAGTCTTTGTGTCGGCATCCGCGCCGGTCGCGCCTCCTGCGTTTGTCTTGGTATCCGCCATCAGCTCGATGAAGCGGTCGAAGAGGTAGGCGGCGTCATGCGGCCCGGCAGCCGCTTCGGGGTGGTACTGCACAGAGAACGCCGGGATGTCGAGGCAGGCGAGCCCTTCGACGACGTCGTCGTTGAGGCTCACATGGCTGACCTCGACGCGGCCGTAGCGTTCCTCGGGCGCCCGGGTGGCGCCGTTGAGCGGGGCGTCGACGGCGAAGCCGTGGTTCTGCGAGGTGATTTCGACCTTGCCAGTGCGGCGGTCCATGACCGGCTGGTTGAGGCCGCGGTGGCCGTAGCGCAGCTTGTAGGTGCCGAAGCCCAGGGCGCGGCCCAGGATCTGGTTGCCGAAGCAGATGCCGAAGTACGGGATCTTCTCATCAAGTACGGAGCGCAGCAGCGCCACCTGGTTGTCCGCGGTGGCGGGGTCGCCCGGGCCGTTGGACATGAAGAAGCCGTCGGGGTTGACGGCCTGGACATCGGCGAGGGTCGCCGTGGCGGGCAGCACGTGCACCCGGACGCCGCGCTCGGCGAACCGGACGGGGGTCATCCGCTTGATGCCCAGATCGATCGCGGCAATGCTGAACCGCGGCTCGCCTTCCCAGCCGAAGTCCTTGGGCTCGACCGTGTAGGCGGCGTCCACGCTGACTTCCTCGGCGAGCCGGGAGCCTTCCATCGGCGCGCTGGCCAGGACGGCGTCGGTCAGTTCCTTGTCCGTGGCACGGGCGGCGTCGCCGGAGAAAATTCCGGCGCGCATGGTCTTGTGTTCGCGCAGGTGCCGGGTGATGGCGCGGGTGTCCACTCCCTGGATCCCGACGATCCCCTGCTCGACGAGTTCGTCGTCCAGGGAACGCTCGGAGCGCCAGTTCGAGGGCCGGCGGGCGGCGTCGCGGACGATGTAGCCGGCCACCCAGATGCGGCGGGACTCGGCGTCGTCGGTGTTGACGCCGGTGTTGCCGATGTGCGGCGCGGTCTGGACCACGAGCTGGCGGGCGTACGAGGGGTCGGTGATGGTCTCCTGGTAGCCGGTCATGCCGGTCGCGAAGACTGCCTCGCCGAGGGCGGTTCCGGTGGCGCCATAGCTGGTTCCGCGGAATATCCGGCCGTCTTCGAGCACGAGGACTGCGGGGGTGGATGCTGTCACTGTATTTTCAATCCCTGTTTCTTCTGACACTGCTGTTTCTGACACTGCGTGGGATTCCGTCACGTCGTTACTTTCCACTATCGGCTTCTGCCTGAGGGGCTGCGGAGATCAAATCTTGGAGGGTGGTGAGGAGCAGGGCCTTGTCGCCGGCGTGCCGGGTCCGGAAGCCGGTGTCCAGTTCGCGGGAGCCGAGCATCCAGCTGAGCACCAGCAGGCCGTCCTTTTCCACGAATTTTCCGGCCATGCCGCTCTCCAGCCGCACACCGGTGAGGCGTCCCGCCGGGATGAACACCGGGCCCGCACCGGCGCGCTCGAACAGCGCCCCTTCGGGGTGCACGCTGAGCTCGGCGTTGGTGCGAAGGCCCAGATTCTGCACGGCGATCCGGTCCAGCCAGTCACCGGCGGTGGTGGAGGCGACGTACTGGCCGTCGGCGGCGGCCAGGGGGGCACCGAGGTCGGCGGGGACCTCGGGAAGCGGGTCGACGTCGGACTGGCGGCGCAGGCGGTTGCGCCAGCCGAGCGCCAGGAGCACAAACGCCACAACGAGGAGCACTGCCGTGGCAATGCCGAGGACGAGCAGCCTGTCCATCAGGGCCGGCCCGCCGGTGCGGCGTCCGCGGCGTCGGCCGGCCACCGGTACGGGGTGTTGAGTTTGCCGTCGAGAACCGTCGGGTGGCCCTTGAAGAACGTCGCCACCACCCTGCCGGGAAGCTCCCGGCCGGCAAACGGAGAGTTACGGCCCATGGTTGCCATCTTAGAAGGGTCCACGGTCCAGCGCGCAGCCGGGTCCACGAGTATGACGTTGGCGGGTTCGCCGGTTTCGAGCGGCCGGCCCTGGTCCTGGAGCCGGCCGATGGCGGCCGGGGCGGTGGACGTGACGCGGGCGAAGTCGGCCCAGCCCATCAGGCCGGTTTCGATCATGGTGTGCTGGACCACGGACAGCGCCGTTTCCAGGCCGGTCATGCCCATGGCCGCCTGGGCCCATTCGCATTCCTTGTGCTCGCTCGGGTGCGGGGCGTGGTCGGTGCCGACGACGTCGATCGTGCCGTCGGCCAGCGCGGCGCGGAGCGCCTGGACGTCGGCGTCGGTGCGCAGCGGCGGGTTGACCTTGTAGACGGGGTCGTAGCTGCGGGCGAGCTCGTCGGTGAGCCACAGGTGGTGCGGGGTGACCTCGGCCGTCACGTTGACGCCGCGGGACTTGGCCCAGCGGATGATTTCCACGGAACCGGCCGTGGAGACGTGGCAGACGTGCAGGCGGGACCCGACGTGCTGGGCCAGCAGCACGTCGCGGGCGATGATGCTTTCCTCGGCCACGGCGGGCCAGCCGGCCAGGCCGAGGACGGCGGAGACCTCGCCCTCGTTCATCTGGGCGCCGGCGGTGAGGCGGGGCTCCTGCGCGTGCTGGGCCACGACGCCGTCGAACGCCTTGACGTACTCCAGGGCGCGGCGCATCAGCACCGGGTCGTGCACGCAGATGCCGTCGTCGGAGAACACCCGCACGTGTGCACGGGAGTCGGCCATGGCACCGAGTTCGGCGAGCTGCTCCCCCGCCAGGCCGACGGTGACCGCGCCGACCGGGCGGACGTCCACCCAGCCGGCGGTGCGGCCCAGGGTGAGCACCTGTTCGACGACGCCGGCGGTGTCCGCCACCGGGGTGCTGTTGGCCATCGCGTGCACGGCCGTGTAGCCGCCCAGGGCGGCGGCGCGGGTGCCGGTTTCCACGGTTTCGGCGTCTTCGCGGCCGGGTTCGCGCAGGTGGGTGTGGATGTCCACCATGCCGGGGAGTGCGACGAGGCCGGCGGCGTCAATCACCGTGGCGCCGGCCGCAGCGGCGGAGTCGGCGTCCAGTTGCGGGCCGCGGGCGGCGATGATGCCGTCACGGATCAGGAGGTCCTCGGCTGCTCCGCCCAGGATCGCGGCGCCGCGGATGAGGTAGGCGCCGCTGTTGCTTGCATGGTGCTGCTGTTCGGCCATCAGTGGCTCTCCTGGTGGGAATAGGGTGCGTTCGGACGGGCGGCGTGGGAGGTGGCGGCTGAGAACACGGCCGCAGGGGGAGCCGCCGGTTCGCGCGTCTCCCCGGACAGCAGCAGGTACAGCGCCGCCATGCGGATGGAGACACCGTTGCGGACCTGCGCCAGCACGGTGGAGCGGGGTGAGTCCGCCGCGGCGGCGGAGATTTCCAGGCCGCGGTTCATGGGACCCGGGTGCATGATGATGGTGTCCTTGAGCCCCAGGCTGTCCAGGGCGCGGAGCCGGTTGTCGTCGAAGCCCCAGCGGCGTGAGTACTCGCGGGTGGTGGGGAAAAAGGATGCGTTCATCCGTTCGCCCTGGACCCGGAGCATCATCATGGCGTCCACGCCCTTCGCGAGGGTCTCGTCGAGGTCGTAGCTGACGGCGCAGGGCCATGTTTCGACGCCGATGGGCAGCAGGGTGGGCGGCGCGACGAGCGTGACCTCGGCGCCGAGGGTGCGCAGCAGCCAGACGTTGGAACGGGCCACCCGCGAGTGCAGGACGTCCCCGGCGATGGCGACGCGCATGCCTTTGAGGTCGGCCCCCGTGGACGGCGTCCCGGCAAGTTTGGACCAGTGCCGTCGCATGGTGAAAGCGTCCAGCAGGGCCTGAGTGGGGTGTTCGTGGGTGCCGTCACCGGCGTTGATGACGGCGGCGTCGATCCAGTCGGTCGCAGCCAGCCGGTGCGGGGCGCCGGAGGCCCAGTGCCGGATGACGACGGCGTCGGCGCCCATGGCGGCGAGCGTCTGGGCGGTGTCCTTGAGCGACTCGCCCTTGGAGACGGAGGAGCCCTTGGCGGCGAAGTTGATGACGTCGGCGGAGAGCCGTTTGGCCGCGGCTTCGAAGGAGATCCGGGTGCGGGTGGAGTCCTCGAAGAAGAGGTTGACCACGGTCCGGCCGCGCAGGGCCGGGAGCTTCTTGACCTCCCGCTCCCCCACGGCCGCCATTTCCTCGGCGGTGTCGAGAATGCGGATGGCGTTGGGCAGGCTCAGGTCTTCGGTGGAGAGCAGGTGCCTCATGCGGTGGCCTCGATGACCACTTCATTGACGGGGACGCCGCCTGTTTCCCCGCCGCCGGCGGAATCCGTTTCCTCGAGCCGGACGCGGACCTTTTCGGCCGACGAGGTGGGCAGGTTCTTCCCCACATGGTCTGCGCGGATCGGCAGTTCACGGTGGCCGCGGTCAATCAGGACAGCGAGCCGGACGATCCGCGGCCGGCCGAGGTCGATCAGGGCGTCCAGGGCGGCGCGGATGGTCCGGCCTGAGTACAGGACGTCGTCGATCAGCACCACCACTTTGTTGTCGATCCCGGTGCGCGGCAGCTGGGTGGGGTACGGCGGACGGGTGGGCTGGTGCGAGAGGTCATCGCGGAACATCGTGACGTCGAGCTGGCCGACGATCGCGGCGGCGTCCACGCTGGGATCCGCGGCGGCGATCTTGGCGGCGAGGCGGACGGCGAGGGGGTAGCCCCGCCGCGGGATGCCCAGCAGGACCAGGTCCTGGGAGCCCTTGTTGGCCTCAAGAATTTCATGGGCGATACGAGTAAGCGCACGGTCAATGTCAGCCTGGTTGAGGACAACCCGGGTGAGCACAACCGTCGCCGGATCCGGTGCGGAGGGCACAGAAGTCAAGGCTCGTCTCCCCTTTCCCCGCCTCACGGGACGGAATTAAAAAAGGATTATTTGCTCTTTCAAATTACCACAGCGCCACCCGTGACCCGTCCCGGGACGGGGCGTTGTGCGTCACAGCCCGGCATAACCGGACTCCACACAAAAGGACCGCCTCCGCCGTGCGGCGGGGGCGGTCCTTGTGCGGAACATGGTTGCTGACCGGGCTCAGGCCAGCAGCGAGGGCTTCAGCTGCTGCAGCCGGCCGAGCAGTCCGTTGATGAACGCCGGTGACTCATCCGTGGAGAGCGTCTTGGCCAGGGCCACGGCCTCACTGACGGCCACCCCGTCCGGGACGTCGTCGTTGTAGAGCAGTTCCCACGTGCCGATCCGCAGGATGATGCGGTCCACGGAGGGCATGCGCTCCAGGGTCCAGCCCTGCGAATACGTCTCCAGGAATTCGTCGATCGCGGCCTGGTGCGACACCACGCCCTCGACGATTTCGAGGGTGTACGGGTTGACGATCTGGTCTGTCTGCTCGCGGCGGGACTTCAGTACGTCGAAGGCCGAGGCCGAGCGCTGCTCGGCTTCAAAGAGGACATCGAGGGCCCGGTTCCGGGCCTTACCGCGGGCACTCACTAGTCGTTGACCCGGCCGAGGTAGCTGCCGTCGCGGGTGTCGACCTTGACCTTGGTGTTGTTCTCCACGAAGAGCGGCACCTGGATCTCGTAGCCGGTTTCGAGGGTGGCGGGCTTGGTGCCGGCCGAGGAGCGGTCGCCCTGCAGGCCCGGCTCCGTGTAGGTGATCTCGAGAACGACACTCGGGGGCAGCTCGATGTAGAGCGGGTTGCCCTCGTGGATGGCGATGTTGACCATCTGGTTTTCGAGCATGAAGTTGGTGGCGTCGCCGACGGTGGCGGCCGGGACGGTGAGCTGGTCAAAGTCCGAGGTGTCCATGAAGACGAAGTCTGCGCCGTCCTGGTACAGGTACTGGTAGTCGCGGCGGTCCACCGTAGCGGTCTCGATCTTCAGTCCGGCGTTGAAGGTCTTGTCGACCACCTTGCCGGACATCACGTTGCGCATCTTGGTGCGCACGAACGCGCCGCCCTTGCCGGGCTTGACGTGCTGGAACTCGATGATGTTCCAAAGCTGGCCCTCAAGCTTGAGGACGGTTCCGTTCTTGATGTCGTTCGTGGTTGCCACAGTATCCTCTTCGTTTCTATCTGATTCGTTCGGCCGGTGCTATCGACCTGACGCCATATGCCGGGCCGGCATGCCGATCGGCCCGCCAGCGCGTGTTTGTCAAAAATCCAAGTTCTATTCTACCGGTTTCCGCGGAGAGCTCGCTGACGGGGGCTCAGGACTGCTGCTCCAGCACTTCCCGGGCCCGCTGCAGCGCCACCGCGGAGGCGTAGATGAGGGCCGCGTCGGCGGCGCCGGCCACGCGCAGGTCCAGGGCCTTTGCGAAGGACTCGACGGCGGCAGCCACGTTGCCGCCGGCGAAGTAGGACCGGCCAAGGTGCTGGCGGACGGCCGCCTCCTCCAGGGTGCCTTGGGTTTCGGCGAGGAGCTGGCGAAAGACCTCGACAGCACGGTCGAAGCGGTTCGAAACGCGCAGCACGTCCGCCTCGAAGATGCGCAGCCGCAGCGAATCGGGATCCTTGTAGCGGGCCTCGGCGAGGAGCTCGGCGGCTTCGGCCGCGTGCCCTTCGACGAGGCGGACCAGGATCAGGTCCCCGGGGTCCGTGGAGGCCGCCAACGCCTCGGCCACAACCTCGTCGTTGACGATCTGGGGCATGAGGCTCTGCGGGTTGATCCGGACCCCGGGAAATCCCGCGTCCGGCCACTCGCTCGTGCCGCCCTTGACCATGTTCATCAGGAGGCAATCTCCTGGTAGGCCGCAAAGAGCAGCGACGTGTCGGGGACATCGAGGATGCCGGGACGGCCGACGCCGTCGAGCACCACGAAGCGCAGGAGGTCACCGCGGGACTTCTTGTCCCGGCGCATGCCGTCCAGGAGGGCCTGCCAGCGATCACGGCGGTAGGTGATGGGCAGCCCCAGGCTTTCAAGGATGCTGCGGTGCCTGTCGGCGTCGGCATCACTGAGCCGGCCGACGCTGCGGGCAAGCTCGGCCGCGAACATCATGCCCACGGAGACGGCCGCACCGTGCCGCCAGGAATAACGCTCGGCGAGTTCGATCGCGTGCCCCAGGGTGTGGCCGTAGTTCAGGATCTCGCGCTGGCCGGTCTCTTTCAGGTCCTCGGAGACCACCCGGGCCTTGACGCTGATGGCGCGTTCGATCAGTTCCCGGAGCACGTCGGAGCGGGGATCGGAGACCGCGGACGGGTCTTTTTCGATCAGCTCGAGGATGGCCGGGTCGGCGATGAAGCCGCACTTGATGACCTCGGCCATGCCGGAGATGATCTCGTTCTTCGGCAGGGTTTCCAGCGTGTCGAGGTCCACGAGGACGCCCGCGGGCGGGTGGAACGCGCCCACCAGGTTCTTGCCCTCCGCCGTGTTGATGCCGGTCTTGCCGCCCACTGAGGCGTCGACCATGCCGAGTAGGCTCGTGGGCATGTGCACGACTTTGACCCCGCGCAGCCACGTCGCGGCAACAAAGCCGGCGAGGTCCGTCACCGCGCCGCCGCCGACGGCGACGATCGCGTCGGAGCGGGTGAAATCGTTCTGCCCCAGGACCTGCCAGCAGAAGGACGCCACCTCGATGTGCTTGCCTTCTTCGGCGTCGGGGATCTCCGCGGTCAGGGCGGTGAAACCGGCAGCGGCCAGCTCTTCCCGGACGGTGTCTCCGGTGAGCCGGAGCGCGCGGGGATGGATGACCAGGACGCGCTTGACGCGTTCGCCCAGCAGGCCCGGCAGGCTTGCCAGGAGGCCGCGGCCCACCACGACGTCGTAGTTCTCAACGGGCGTCTGCCCGGTGACTTTGATGACGGTTGATTCGGTACTCACTATTCAACTTCCTTTGTCGCCGCTGGCGCGGGCACGGCAGCGGTTTTCGCCGCGGCATACTCCCCCAGCGCATCTTCCAGCCGGTGGGCCAATTCCGGAACGCTGCCGCTCCGGACATCGAGAACGAGGTCCGCGAGCCGTTCGTAGACCGGCTGCCGGGTGGCGAACAGGCTCCGCCACCGGCCCATGGCGTCGCCGGCCAGCAGCGGCCGGCCCGAGTTCCTGGCGATGCGCTCCGCCACGGTGTCGGCGTCGCATTCGAGGTACACCACGGTACATCGGGCCAAGAGCTGCTGTGTACCGGAGTCGAGGACGGCCCCGCCGCCGAGCGAGATGACGGCGTGGCCGCGTTGATCCCCTTCGATGGCCTGCGCGACGGCGCGGGCCTCCATCTCACGGAAGGCATGTTCGCCCCGGCTCGCGAAGATCTCGGCGATTGTCCCGTGCTGTGCCACCACGACGGCGTCGGTGTCCACGAAAGTGCAGCCCAGATGCTGCGCGAGCTGCTGGCCGATCGCCGATTTACCCACGGCCATCGGGCCGATCAGGACGATGGGGCCGAGGTCTACTGCCGCGGGCATGACGGCGGGCTCCGCCGCGGGCGTCGCCGTCGCGGGCCTTGCTGCGGGCGTCGCCGCCGCGGAGGGCTCTTCGTTGTTCCCGGCCGGCACTACTGGCCGATCGAGTCCAGGGACGCCGGAATATTGTCCAGGTAACCCTTGATGTTGCGTGCGGTCTCCTGCACGGAGTCACCGCCGAATTTTTCCGTGACCGCTTCGGCCAGCACCAGGGCCACCATGGCTTCGGCCACCACTCCGGCGGCCGGGACCGCACAGACGTCAGAGCGCTGGTGGTGTGCCTTGGCGGCCTCCCCGGTGCTGACGTCAACGGTCCTGAGGGCGCGCGGCACCGTGGCGATCGGCTTCATGGCGGCCCGGACCCGCAGGACATCGCCAATGCTCATGCCGCCCTCGATCCCGCCCGCGCGGTTGGACGTGCGGATGATCTTGCCGTTCGAATCCTTGACGATTTCGTCGTGGGCGGCCGAGCCGCGGCGGGCAGCCGTGAGGAAGCCGTCGCCAACCTCAACGCCCTTGATGGCCTGGATGCCCATGAGGGCCGCGGCCAGGCGCGAGTCGAGCCGCCGGTCCCAGTGGACGTAGCTGCCGAGTCCCGGCGGGAGGCCGTAGGCGAGCACCTCGACGACCCCGCCGAGCGTTTCGCCTTCCTTGTGGGCCACATCGACCTCAGCCACCATCGCGTCCGAGGTTTCGCGGTCAAAGCAGCGCAGCGGATCGGCGTCGAGGGCCAGGACGTTGTCCGGTACCGGCAAGGGCCGGCCTTCCGGCACGGCGACACTTGCGATGGACACGGTGTGCGAGACGAGTTCGATTCCAAGCTGTTTGAGGAACGCTGCGGCGACCGTGCCCAGGGCAACCCGGGTTGCCGTCTCGCGGGCGCTGGCGCGCTCCAGGACCGGGCGGGCCTCGTCGAAGCCGTATTTCTGCATGCCGGTGAAATCGGCGTGGCCGGGCCTGGGCCGGGTGAGCGGGGCATTCCGGGCCTGGTCGGCCAGGATTTCCGGGGCGACGGGATCGGAGGACATGATCTGTTCCCACTTCGGCCACTCGGTGTTGCCGACCTGGATGGCGACGGGGCCGCCCTGGGTCAGGCCGTGGCGGACGCCGCCGAGGATCGTGACCACGTCCTGCTCGAACTTCATGCGGGCGCCGCGGCCATACCCGAGCCGCCGGCGGGCCAGGGCCTCGCTGATGTCGTCGCTGGTGAGTTCCACACCGGCGGGCACGCCTTCGATAATTCCGACCAGTGCCGGGCCATGGGATTCTCCGGCAGTCAACCAACGCAACATACATTCCATCCTGCCATGTCGGGAGCTTAGAACACCCGTCGGGGCGCCCCGACTGCGTCACACATCACATCTATGACTTCGGCGGGCAGGGCCTCGCCGAGTCCGGTGAAGAGCCGCACCTGCTCCACCGCCTGGTAGAGCAGCATTTCAAGTCCCGGAACCACGGTTCCGCCCGCTTCCTGCCAGACGCCGGCGATCCGGCTGGGCCAGGGATCGTAGGCGACGTCCAGGAGCACGCCCGGGATGCAGACAGTTGGCGTCTCCAGCCCTCGCGCGCGGAAATCCGGGGGCATTGCAATTGAAGGCATCACCGCCAGTTCGCTCGCAAGTTCCCCGGCAAGGGCGTCTGCCGCGCGTGGCGGCAGCGTGGAGATGACGACGTCGGCCGCGGCGACGGCGGCTGCCGCGCCGGCCAGGGGCAACACGCGGACGGGCAAACCCACGGCCGCGGAGGCCGCGCGGGCCTCCGCGGCGCGGCTGACATCGCGGACGAACACGTCCGCGGACACGGCACCGAGTTCCTTGAGGGCAGCGACGGCGGCCGCCGCCGTTCCGCCCCCGCCGAGGACCGCCGCAGTGGGCGCCGAGCCAGCTCCCGCGTGCCGGAGTGCGTTGACGATGCCGGCCACGTCCGTGTTGTACGCGACCAGCCGGGTGTGGTCACCAGTGTTGCCGTCGGATTCGAAAGCAACCGTGTTGACGACCCCGAGCGCGCGGGCCACCCCACGGACCTGGTCCACCTCAGCGACCATGGCGGACTTGAGCGGCATGGTCACCGACAGCCCCCGCCAGGACCCGTCCGTGCGCGCCTCGTTCCGGACCTGCTGCATGAATGCCGGCAGTGCGGCCTCCGTGACGTCGACCGCGGAGTAGGCGATGTCCACGCCCAAGTGCGCGTAGGCGGCGCGGTGCAGCGCTGGCGACTTCGAATGGCTGATGGGATGCCCGAGCACGGCAGCCCGCAGCGTCATACGCAGCGTCCGGGGTTGGCCGCGCACCACGCGTTGTACTGCTCCACGTAGCCGAGGTGTTCAGCCAAGGTCTTGGAGAACTTGGTCTCCTTGGTGTCCAGGTTGATGGTGACCCAGTAGAGGTAGCTGTTGGTCTTGGGCTTGGCGGCGGCATCGATGGCCGTCTTGCCGGGCGAACCGATGGGTCCGGCGGGCAGGCCCTTGTTGGCGTATGTGTTGTACGGGTTCGACTTGTCAGCCTTTTGTGCGTCGTCGATGTGGAAACTGTGGATGCCCAGGCCGTAGGTGACCGTGGCATCGGACTGGATGAGCCCGTTGGTCTCGGTGTTGTTGGGCTTGAGGCGGTTGTAAATCGCGCCGGCCACATCGCCGTAGTCGGCCTGGCCGCCCTCTGCCTGGACGATGCTGGCGACCGTGACGATGTCGTATTGCTTCGCGGGGTCGCTGACGCCCTGGGCCTTGAGTTCACCCAGGGTGGTGCCGACAAGCTTCTGCAGAATGTCCTTGGCGGAAGACCCTAGCGGGAACCGGTATTCCCCCGGGGCCAGGTAGCCCTCAAGGTTCTTGGCCTTGGCCGGGAGGCCGAACTGAGCGGGCTTATCGCTGAGCGCCTTCAGATCGGAAGCCGAGATTCCGGTGCCGTCCGAAATTGCCTGCAGGGATTCGCTGATCCGGAGCCCGGCGCTGAGCGCAAAGTACATGACCTTGGCCTTGTCCTTGTTCAGCAGGATGGCCACCGCATCGGAGTTCTTCATTTCCTGGCGCATCGTGAAGCTGCCCGGGCTGAGGTCTCCGCCGGAGGCGGCAAATTCCTTGAGGAACGTGTCCGCGTTGGCCACCACCTTCTTGGATTCCAGCTCGGTGGCCACGGACTTCGGTCCCGCTCCGGGTTCCACCGTGATGGTGACATCCCCTGTACCCGGGCCCGGATAGTCGGCCAGCTTGTCCCCGCCCAGGAGGGGCTTGAGGAACTGTGCGCCCACGGCGACGGCTACGACGAACACGGTCAGCGTCAGCACCAAGGCCAGGAAGCGGCGGCGGCGCCGGGTCTTCTTGGAGGGACCCTTGTCATAGCGGACGGCTCCGGCCATCAGTTCGTGGCTGGGTTCGTCGTGGTATTCGGCCTCCGGGTGCGCCAGGACGTGGTGGTCCCCGGCGTCCTCGTAAAGTTCGTGGGCCTGGTCATCGGGGTGCAGTGCATCGGGGTGCAGTGCATCAGCATGCAATGCATCGGAGTGCAGTGCGTAGCCCTCGTGCGGGGCGGCACCGTGCGCAGCCCCGCGGTTAGCGGCTGCATAGCTGTGATGGCCTGCCGCCGCGTAGACGGCGTCATCGTGGACCGGCTCCTGATGGGCCAAGTCATCATGGACCGGCTCCTGGTGGACCGGCTCGTCGTGGACCGGCTCCTGGTGGACCGGCTCGTCGTGGACCGGCTCGTCGTGGCGAGGGATGATCTGGGTGAAGTCGTCGCGGGCCGGCTCGTCGGCGGCGGCGACGTCCTGCACGGTTTCCTCGGGGTCCTCGTGCACAGTCGGGGCAGCCTCGGGGAGTTCGGGGGCCGTTTCGGGGCGTTCCGGTGCGGCCTGCGGCAAGTCGCTGCCAGCGGGCCCCGGTGCCGGGGCGGGGGCGGGGTCCGCCGTCGGAACATCCTGTCCCGTCTCGAATGCCTGCGGCGGGATCACGCTGTGTCCCTGCGTCGCCAGGAGTTTTTCCCGGGCCCGGATCTCTTTGCGCGTCAGCGGTCGGCCGGCACCACTAAGGGCATCACCGGAGGAGTCGTCACTGTTGACCGGGCTCACTGTAGCCTTCCATCTTCTGAAGAGTGCGTCTGTACTGCCGGGCCGGTCTGTGCGCCGCCTCCGGTCGGCCCCGGCGCAGACTCCGCGTACACGCGGTTTCCGACCTCCGTTCCCCTGGCCTTTTGCATATCAATCGCATGCTGCAGAATACCTGCCGCCGCAACCTGATCAACTACTGTACGGTGATTCCTGCTGCTCATGCCAGCTTCGTGCAAGTTGCGGTGTGCCGTCACTGTGCTAAGCCGCTCGTCAATCAGACGCACCGGCACGTCGCTTCCGGCGTCCTGCAACGACCGGACCAGCAGGAGGGCGTAGTCCGCAGCCATCCGCGCCGAGGCGTGCTCTTCACCCTTCATGGTGCGCGGCAGGCCCACGAAGATCTCTACCGCGTGCAGCTCGGCGGCCAACGCGGCCAGGATACGCACATCAGTGTTTTTCTTCACGTTCCGCTGCAGCGTGCGCAGCGGGGTCGCCAGGATTCCGTCGGGGTCGCTGAGGGCAACACCCACGCGGACGGTGCCGACGTCCACCCCGAGCTTCACACCCCGGGGATAGACGCCGGCCACAGCACCGTCAGTCATACAGCACCTTCAGTCATGGAGGATCCGCTTATCGCCGGGTAATGGCGTCCACGACGGCGCTCAGGGCAGCACCGACCTTGGCGGCATCCGTGCCGCCGCCCTGGGCAACGTCGTCCTTGCCGCCGCCTCCGCCGCCGAGCACACCGGCCGCCAGGCGGACCAGTGCACCGGCCTTCACCCCGGCGGCCCGTGCCGCTTCGTTGGTGGCGATCAGGATCACAGGACGGTCGTTGCTGACGCCTGCGACGGCGACGGCGGCGGCCTCGGAGCCGAGCCGGGTCCGCAGGTCCAGGGCCAGGCTGCGCAGGTCATCCGCGCCGCTGACCTGGCCGGCGTCGTGGGCAATGACTTTCACGCCGGCGGCATCCTTGGCCGTTCCCGCCAGCTGGGCGGCGGCAGCCGTCAGCTGGGCCTTGCGCAGGCGCTCAAGCTCCTTTTCCGCGGTCTTGAGCTTGGTCAGCGTGCTGGCGATCCGTTCCGAGAGGAGCCCGGAGGGAACCTTGAGCATTTCGGTGAGTTCGGTGACCAGGGCGCGCTCCGCGGCGAGGTGCCGGAAGGCGTCCATGCCCACGAAGGCTTCGACGCGGCGGTTTCCCGAACCCACGGACTGTTCGCCCAGCAGGGACAGGCTGCCGATCAGCGAGGTGTTTTCGACGTGGGTGCCGCCGCAGAGCTCGCGTGACCAGGCGCCGTCGATCTCCACGACCCGTACCTCGTTGCCGTAGTTCTCGCCGAACAGGGCCATGGCGCCGAGGGCCTTGGCCTCGGCGAGCCCCATGAGTTTGGTCTCCACCCGGAAGTTATTGCGGATGGCGATGTTGGAGACTTCCTCGATCTCGGACCGGGTGGCGGCGCTCAGGCCCTCGCCCCAGGCGAAGTCGAAGCGCAGGTAGCCGGCCTTGTTGAAGGAGCCGCGCTGCAGGGCCTCCGGGCCGAGGATCTGGTGCAGGGCCGCGTGCACGATGTGCGTGCCGGTGTGCGCCTGTTCGGCCGCGTGGCGGCGTTCGCGGTCGACGGCGGCCTGGACGAGGGAGTCAGCACCGATTTCGCCTTCGCGGACAATCGCCTTGTGCACGCTCAGGCCCTTGACGGGACGCTGCACGTCCAGGACCTCGACGACGAAGCCGTCGCCGGTGATGAGCCCGGTATCGGCCGCCTGCCCGCCGGCCTCCGCGTAGAACGGTGTCTCGGCCAGGACCAGTTCGATTTCCTCGCCCGTGGAGGCCTGTGCGACCTTCCGGCCCCCGGCCAGGATGCCGCGGACCTTGGACTCGCCCTGCAGCTCGGTGTAACCGGTGAAGACGGTCTCGCCCTGGGCCAGGAGCTCCTGGAACGCGCTGAGGTCGGCGTGGGCGCCCTTCTTGCCCTTGGCATCGGCCTGGGCACGCTGGCGCTGTTCGAGCATGAGCTTGCGGAACTCGGGCTCGTCAACTTTCAGCCCGGCCTCCTCGGCCATTTCCAGCGTGAGGTCGATCGGGAAGCCGTAGGTGTCGTGGAGGGCGAAGGCGTCGGTGCCGGAGAGCGGCTGGCCGGCGGACTTGGATTCCTTGACGGCGTCCTCCAGCCGCGCGGTGCCGGAGGCGATGGTGCGCAGGAAGGCCTTCTCTTCGGCGTAGGCGATCCGGCTGATGCGCTCGAAGTCGGTTTCCACGATCGGGTAGACGCCCTTCATGGCGTCCCGGGAGGCGGGCAGCAGGTCCGGCAGGCACGCTTTTTCGACGCCGAGCAGGCGCATGGAGCGCACGGCACGGCGGATCAGGCGGCGCAGCACGTAGCCGCGGCCCTCGTTGGAGGGGGTGACGCCGTCGGCGATCAGCATCAGGGCCGAACGGATGTGGTCAGCCACGACCCGCATGCGCACATCATCGGTGTGGTGCGGGTCCTCGGGCGTCTCGGCCGAGGTGTATTCCCTGCCCGAGAGTGCGGCGGCCTTGTCGATGACGGGCCGCACCTGGTCGGTCTCATACATGTTCTCGACGCCCTGCAGGATCATCGCGAGCCGTTCCATGCCGAGGCCCGTGTCGATGTTCTTCTTGGGCAGCTCGCCGGTGATGTCGAAGTCCACCTTGGACCGGACGTTGTCGATCTGGTACTGCATGAAGACGAGGTTCCAGATCTCGATGTAACGGGTCTCGTCAGCGAGCGGGCCGCCCTCAATGCCGTAGGCGGGACCCCGGTCATAGTAGATCTCCGAGCACGGCCCGGCCGGCCCGGGCTGGCCGGTGGACCAGTAGTTGTCCGCCTTGCCCATCCTCTGGATGCGTTCGGCGGGGACCCCGGTGTTCTTCAACCACAGCTCTTTGGCTTCGTCGTCCTCTTCGTAGACGGTGACCCAGAGCCGCTCAGGCGCCAGTCCGTAGCCGCCGTCGTCCACGCTCGTGGTGAGGAGCTCCCACGCGAACTTGATGGCGTCTTCCTTGAAGTAGTCGCCGAAGGAGAAGTTGCCGCACATCTGGAAGAAGGTGCCGTGCCGGGCGGTCTTGCCGACTTCCTCGATGTCACCGGTGCGGATGCACTTCTGCACGCTGGTGGCCCGCAGGTAAGGGGCCTCTTCACGGGCGGTGAGGTACGGGATGAACGGGACCATGCCGGCCACTGTAAACAGCAGGGAGGGGTCGCTGGAGACCAGGGAGGCGGAGGGCACGGCGGTGTGTCCCTTGCTGACGAAAAAGTCGATCCAGCGCTTGGTGATCTCCTGCGACTTCATGAGCTGATTTCTTACCCTTCAATATGCACTGCGTTGTGGGTCCCGCGTCTGTACCGCGCGGAACAAGCTGAGGTCCGGCACCGCTCCGGCCCTGTCATTCCAGGACTCTTGTGGGGAGGTGCCGACATGCCGGCGCCCGTGAAGGGCACCGTACTTACTAATTCTCTCCCGGCTAGCGCCGGACTGCATCCCGGCGGGCCAGCATGCCGCCGGCACCTGCCTCGATGGTCGTGTCGATGCCGAGGGCCGCGCGGAGTTCGGCTTCCCGCTCCCCCATGCCTTCCCGGACGGCGTCCGCGAAATCGTACACGCCGTCCGCGAGCCGTCCCACGGCCCGGTTGAGTCCCTCAGGACCCAGGGCGGACTGGGCGTCGGTGATCTTGCGGAACGCGATGACGCCGATTGCGACGCCGATTCCCATCCAAATGATTCTGTTCATGATCAGGTTCTCCCGGAGGGCTTAGCGGCTGCGGCGGCCGGTGGCGGGCTTTTTGCGGCCGGCGAAAGCGGATCGTATGCCGTAGCTGAAGGCAGCCACCTTGATCAGCGGCGAGCCCATGGTGGCGGCCATGAGCGAGGACAGTGCCGAAATGTTGGCGGAGGCGTCCGAGACGTTGGAGGCGATGCCGTCGACCTTCTTCAGTTGCTCGTTGGTGGTGGACACCGTGGCCGTCACTTCGTCCATGAGCGGCGTGGCGCCGTCGCTGATCGAGCGGATGGAGGTCCGCACTTCGTCAAACACTCCCCCGAGCTTCAGGATCGGCACGGCGAGCAGCAGGACCAGCAGTGCAAACACTCCAGCCGCGATCAGGCCGGCAATATCGCCACCAGACATAGACACTCATCTCCTTGAACTGCAGGTGATACCTGCTCGTTGCGTCGGGTTCCGACGGTTTTCGCCGGTAGTTGAATCCGGCAAGCAGAGCCTGCTTACGGGGAACTCCCCCAAGTACCTTACATACAAAGAAGCCCGCGGCGCTTGCCACGGGCTTCTTTGGAGGTGTTGCCTTTGATTAGCGTGCGTAGAATTCCACGACGAGCTGCTCTTCGCAGGTCACGGGGATCTCGGAACGCTTGGGGCGGCGCACCAGGCGGGCCTGCAGGGCGTCAAGCTTGACGTCCAGGTAGGCCGGAACCATCGGCAGGACGTCGCGGTGAGCGCCGGCTGCTGCAACCTGGAACGGAGGCATGGTCTCGCTGCGGCTGTGAACGTGGACCAGCTGGCCCTCACCGACGCGGAAAGACGGGCGGTCAACGCGGATGCCGTCAACGAGGATGTGGCGGTGCACAACCAGCTGGCGGGCCTGGGCGATGGTGCGGGCGAAGCCGGCACGCAGCACGAGGGCGTCGAGACGCATTTCGAGCAGTTCGATCAGGTTTTCACCGGTCAGGCCCTTGGTGCGGCGTGCTTCTTCGAAGGCACGGGTCATCTGGGCTTCGCGGATGCCGTACTGGGCGCGCAGACGCTGCTTTTCGCGCAGACGTACGGCGTAGTCGGAGTCCTGCTTCTTGCGGGCACGGCCATGCTCACCGGGGCCGTACGGGCGGCGCTCCATGTACTTGGCGGCCTTGGGGGTCAGAGCAATGCCGAGTGCACGCGAGAGGCGTGCGGTACGGCGAGCACGAGTGTTGTTAGCCACTTGTGTCCTTCCAATATCTGCGGTGTGTCAGTGTTACTGGCCTCCACGATGGAGAGCATCGGCCAACCGCTGCCTTTTGCTACTGGGCACAGGGCAACCCTCATCGAATCAGAAGTTTCAATGGATTGTGCGTCCGTGCCTTGCCAGACAACGAACTAGCCTACCATGATCCGGCGGACGGCCCCGTCAGATGCGTGCGTGCACGCCCCGGCCGGCCCTGCGCACGAATGACGCCGCGCCCAGGAATTCCACGGCCACGAACGGCTCCTCGCCCACGACCCATTCGTCGTGGCCCGGCGGAATCGCGTAGGTGTCATTGGCGTGGATCATGGAGCGCAGCCCTTCGGATGTCTCGACTTCCATCGCACCCGAAACGCAAAAGCCCAAATGATGGTGCAGGCAAACGTCGGTCTGCTCGTACGGTTTCGTGTCCGCAGACCACCGCCAGCCCGGGCCGAGGATCAGTCTGGCGACCGAGTAGTCGTTCACGGTGCACAGATCGAATTCAGCCTTGTCCGGGCACCGTTTCCTGTCCGGCACATCGAAGGACTTGACTGCCATGGCGGTAACGCAATTGATGGTCATGGGACACTACCTGAGGACGGGGCGGGGATGCTCGCGCTGGAGAACCTGGGATGAAGCGAAGCCGGCTGCCGTTGCGGGGTCCGGGTACGTGAGCCGGCGGGGTGAGCCGCGCTGTCCCCTGCGCCGCACGAACAGCCAGCAGATCCGTGCTGGCCAAAGTTTCTCTTTCCACGTTAGACCTCTTGGCCCGCGTGTCAACGGCAGGTTCCGGCACCATGGGACCGCGGCGGACCCGCCGCAGGTCGGGGGCAATCGGGGCAGAAAATCAGGCGGAGCTCACGTGCCGCGGATGATTTTCCTGAGCCGCTCGAGCCGGGTGGAGATGTCGCGTTCGGCGCCGTTGGCAGTGGGTTCGTAGTAGTTGCGGCCCACGAGGTCGTCCGGCGGGTACTGCTGGGTGGCGACGGCGTGCGGCGCGTCGTGGGCGTATTTGTAACCCTGGCCATGACCCAACTGTTTTGAGCCCGGGTAGTGGGCGTCGCGCAGGTGGGCCGGGATCCCGTTCCCGAGCCCGGCCCGGACGTCGGCGATCGCCTGGTTGATTCCCATATACGCGGCGTTGGACTTCGGCGCGGTGGCCAGGTGCACCACAGCCTCGGCGAGGATGATCCGGCCTTCCGGCATGCCGATCAGTTGGACGGCTTGGGCCGCAGCGACGGCGGTCTGGAGCGCCGTCGGGTCCGCCATGCCGACGTCCTCGGCTGCGGAGATCACGATCCGGCGGGCCACGAACCGCGGGTCCTCCCCGGCCTCGAGCATGCGGGCCAAATAGTGGAGCGCGGCGTCGACGTCCGAGCCCCGGATCGACTTGATGAACGCACTCGCGACGTCGTAGTGCTGATCCCCGGCCCGGTCGTAGCGGACCGACGCGACATCCAGGGCCCGCTCCGTGTGCCGCAACTGGATCATGACGGGCTTCTGCGCTCCAGCGCCGGCGGCTGACTCGGCTGCGGCGGTGTCGGCTGCGGCGGTGTCGGTTGCGTCAATGTCGTCCGCGTCCCCGAAGGCGACGCCGGCGGCCGCCTCGAGGGCCGTCAGCGCACGGCGGGCGTCACCGCCGGAGAGCCGGACAAGGTGTGCCAGCGCTTCGGGGCTGAGCTCGGCTTTGCCGTTCAGACCGCGGACATCCGTGACGGCCCGCTGGAGAAGGCCCTCGACGTCGGCGTCGGTCAGCGGCTTGAGCGTCAGCAGCAGGGAGCGGGACAGCAGCGGGGACACCACGGAGAACGAGGGGTTTTCCGTGGTGGCCGCCACGAGGACCACCCAGCGGTTCTCGACGCCGGGCAGCAGCGCGTCCTGCTGGGCCTTGTTGAAGCGGTGGATCTCATCGAGGAACAGGACGGTGGTGGTCTTGAACAGATCCCGCGCGGTCAGGGCCTGGTCCATCACCCGGCGGACGTCCTTGACGCCGGCGGTGATGGCGGACAGTTCGACGAACTTGCGGCCGGGACCCTTGGCGATCACGTGGGCAAGGGTGGTCTTGCCGGTGCCGGGGGGACCCCACAGGATCACCGAACTCGGCCCGGCCGGGCCGGTCGCGTCGGAGCCGGCGGCCAGTTGCCGCAGCGGGGAGCCCTGGCCGAGCAGGTGCTGCTGGCCCACCACGTCATCCAGGGTGCGCGGCCGCATCCGGACGGCGAGCGGACTCCGCGGCGACGCCTCGCCGGCCGCGGACCGGGCGCTGCCGGAGTGGTCGGCGCCGCCGTCGCCGTTTCCGCCGACGTCGTCGCTTCCGTCGGCATCGTCCCGCCCTGCGCCAAAGAGATCATCCACATAGATAGGCTACTTCTAGTTCCTGTCCGCCCTGACACCCTCACCCCCGCAACGGAGAGCCCGCCATGCCCAGCCCCGAGTCCCGTGTGGCCTTCGTCTCCGGCGCCCGGCTGCCCGGGTGGGTGGAGCGCTTCGCCGCAAGCCATGGCGCCCTGCGGGAAGATGAGCTCAACGCCGGATTGCAGCTGAGCGCCGCGGACGGTGCAACGGCGCTGCTGCAGGCGCCCTGGCCCGTCGACGGCCGGCCCGGGCGCGGCAGCGACGCGGTGTCGCGGCTGGCCGCCCTGGCCGGGCAGCCGCGGACCGTCGGTGCAGTGCTGGTCCGCCGCGGCGGCTATTCGGTGGCCGTAGTCCGCGGCGGCGCGGTGCTCGCGTCCAAGACCGGCACGCGCCACGTCCAGTCACGGACGGCCGCCGGGGGCTGGTCCCAGCAGCGTTTCGCCCGGCGACGGGCCAACCAGGCCGATGCCCTGGTGGAAGCGGTCGCGGAGCACGCCGGCAGGATCTTCGCAGAGCACCGGATCGAATACCTGGCGCCGGGCGGGGACCGGACGCTGGCCGATCAGGTACTCGCCGAGCCGGTACTGAAGCGCTACGCCGGCCTGCCCCGGCTGGCGTTCCTGGACGTCCCGGATCCGCGCGCCGCGGTCCTCAAGAGGGCGGCCGCGGAGCTGTGCTCGGTGCGGATTCTCGTGACGGATCCAGCACCGTAGCCTCCGGGCCCGTCCCGGAAGCGTCCCGAGACGCGCATCAGGCGCCAGTTCCTAGGTGCCGGGCCGGAGCCATTCTGTCGACGGCCACAACCTTCAACAGCCGGTCAGGTGCCGCTTCGGCCGTTCCTGACGGTAGAGGTACCGGCAAGCTTCGCGGAATCCGGCGCGTGCGTACAGCTCACGGGCCCCGGCGTTGGACGCCAGCACCAGCAGCCAGTACCCCGTCACGCCCCGAGCCTCGCCCTCACGGAGAAGCGCCCGGACAATCCGGCCGCCGTAGCCACGCCGCCTGGCATCCTGCCGCGTCGCCATGCAGTACAGGCCACCCCAGCCGGTGCCGCCGTGCTCGGCGCCGGGCAACGCGAGCCGTGCGACGGCGGCAGGCACACCGTCGTCGTCCCGGATCAGCGCGTACGCGGCCGGGCACCCTGCCAGGATGCCGCGGGCCACGGCGAGCTCGGCCGCTCCTCCGCGGCCGTCGACGCTCCACCACAGCTCCAGCCACTCCGCCGACGGCTCGGCCGAGATTTCCACGGCGGGGTCCGGGTCGCCGGAGTCCGCGACGGGCCCCGCCCCGGGTTGATGGACCAAGACCAGGGTTTCCGACTGCCGGGTGAACCCTTCGGCATCGAGCAGCGCGCTGAGCGCAGCGCAGCGCGGGGCGTCAAAGATCTGGAAGATCACGGGAAGCCGGCGCTTCCGGTACCAAAGCCGCGCCTCCCGGAGCGAAGCGATCAGCCGGTGCGGGTCCTCGCCGGGATCCCGCGGCCAGACCGAGTTGGCGCGCTGGGTCACGCCGGCCGCGGCCCGCAGGACCCAGCCGCCGGATTCCTCCCGGTCGGCGGCGGGCCACGCGCTATCCATCAGCGCCTCGAGCGCCGGGATGGCTTTGTGATCTACGTCGACGGCCGTTGCGGGGTGCGGGATCAGGTCCATCGAGGTTCTCTCCGTCCGGAAAAAATGCGGCTGATCATGACAGCAGCAGGGGCTCCCCGGTTGCCCGGGAAGCCCCTGCTGCTCATGCTGATGCGTCCAGCTTAGTTCTTGCCCTCTTCAGGCTTCTTGGCCTCGGGCTTGAAATCGACGCCGGCTTCCTTGCGCTGCTGCGCCGTGATGGGGGCAGGGGCCTGGGTCAGGGGGTCGTAGCCGCCGCCGGACTTCGGGAACGCGATGACGTCGCGGATGGACTCCACGCCGGCCAGCAGGGCGACAACCCGGTCCCAGCCGAAGGCGATGCCGCCGTGCGGAGGGGCGCCGAACTTGAAGCCCTCCAGGAGGAATCCGAACTTGGTCTGGGCGTCTGCCTTGTCCAGGCCCATGAGCTCAAAAACGCGCTCCTGGACGTCGCGCTCGTGGATACGGATCGAGCCGCCGCCGATTTCGTTGCCGTTGCAGACGATGTCGTAGGCATAGGACAGCGCCGACTCGGGATCCTGGTCGAACGAGTCCATGAACTCGGGCTTGGGCGAGGTGAAGGCGTGGTGCACGGCGGTCCATTTGCCGGCGCCGACCGCGACGTCACCGGACGCGACCGCTGCGGCGGCAGGCTCGAACATCGGCGCGTCAACCACCCAGCAGAACGCCCAGTCGGAGGGGTTGATCAGGCCGGTACGGTGGCCGATCTCCACGCGGGCCGCGCCGAGGAGGGCACGGGACGGGGTCTTCTCGCCGGCGGCGAAGAAGATGCAGTCACCGGGCTTGGCGCCGACGGCGTCGGCCAGGCCGGCGCGCTCGGTGTCGGTGAGGTTCTTGGCGACGGGGCCGGCGAGTTCGCCGTCTTCCTTGTAGAGGACGTAGGCCAGGCCCTTGGCGCCGCGCTGCTTGGCCCATTCCTGCCAGGCGTCGAGGGCGCGGCGGGCCTGGGAGGCGCCGCCGGGCATGACCACGGCACCGACGTAGGGAGCCTTGAAGACGCCGAAGTTGGTGTCCTTGAAGAACTCGGTCAGCTCGGTGAGCTCGAGTCCGAAGCGCAGGTCCGGCTTGTCCGAGCCGTAGCGGGCCATGGCGTCGTGGTAGGTGATGCGCTGGATCGGCGTCGGGATCTCGACGTCGATCAGCTTCCACAGCGCCTTGACGATGTTCTCGCCGAGACTGATGATGTCGTCCTGGTCCACGAAGCTGGCCTCGATGTCCAGCTGCGTGAATTCCGGCTGGCGGTCGGCGCGGAAGTCCTCATCGCGGTAGCAGCGGGCGATCTGGTAGTACTTTTCGAAGCCGCCGACCTGCAGCAGCTGCTTGAACAGCTGCGGGGACTGCGGCAGCGCGTACCAGGAGCCCGGCGCCAGGCGTGCCGGGACCACGAAGTCGCGGGCGCCTTCCGGCGTCGAACGGGTCAGCGTGGGGGTCTCGATCTCCACGTAGCCGTCCTGGTGGAGCAGCTCGCGGGCCACCCGGTTGGCCTCCGAGCGCAGGCGCATGTTGCGGGCGGGGCCGGGGCGGCGCAGGTCCAGGTAGCGGTGCTTCAGCCGGGCTTCCTCGCCCACTTCAACGTGCTCGTCGATCTGGAACGGCAGCGGGTCCGAGGTGTTGAGGACGGTGACCTTCTCGGCCATGACCTCAATCTCGCCGGTGGGCAGTGCCGGGTTCTCGTTGCCCTGGGGGCGCTGGGACACCGTGCCGACAATCTGCAGCACGTACTCGTTGCGCAGGCCGTGGAAGACCTCTTCCTCGCGGACCACCACCTGGGCGACGCCGGACGCGTCGCGCAGGTCAACGAATGCGACACCACCGTGGTCACGACGCCGGCCGACCCAGCCGGCGAGGGTTACGGTTTGTCCAATGTGCTCGGAGCGAAGGGATCCGAGGTCATGTGTGCGCAGCACAGCATTCCTTTCAGCGGAAAACAAGAGTCGTATTCACAAAAAATCGTGTTCAAAAGTGGTGTTCAATGGGATCGCTACAGGAACGATCCCGTTCGAGTTTACCCGTTGGAAAGGCCCCTCCCGCCATGGCAAGTCGGCAGCACGGAACCCGCCCAGGCGAGCCGCCCGGCCAGCAGCGGCTGCAGCGCCGGCTCGGCGTTGTCGATTCGACGGCAATCGGGCTCGGTTCCATGCTTGGCGCCGGCGTGTTCGTCGTTTTTGCCCCCGCCGCCGCCCTGGCCGGTCCCCTGCTGGCTCTCGCCGTGGTGGTCGCCGGCGTCATTGCTTACTGCAACGCCGTCGCGTCGGCGCAGCTGGCCGCCAGGTACCCCGCCAGCGGCGGGACGTATGTCTATGGCCGCCGGCAGCTGGGCGAGTGGCCCGGTTTCCTGGCGGGCTGGGGCTTCGTGACGGGCAAGACGGCGTCGTGCGCGGCGATGGCACTCACGTTCGGGCACTACGTGGCGCCGGCCTACGCCACGCCGCTGGCGGTCGCCGCCGTCGTGGTCCTCACCGGCGTCAACCTGCTCGGCATTACCCGCACCGCGCTGCTGACCCGGATCCTGCTGGCCGTGGTGCTGGCCACGCTCGTCTTCGTTGCCGTGGCGTCCCTGCTGGGCCCGCACCCGGACGGCGCCCCGGCGGTGTCGGCGGCGCCGGCCTATCCTGCGACCGCAGCCGGCGGCGGCTGGGGCGTCCTTCCGGCGGCCGGGCTGATGTTCTTCGCGTTCGCCGGCTACGCGCGGATCGCCACCCTCGGCGAGGAAGTCAAGGACCCAACCCGCACCATCCCCCGGGCCATTTTGGCCGCGCTGGCCGGCGCCTTCGTGGTCTACCTTGGCCTGGCCCTGCTGCTGCAGTGGCACCTGCCCCCTCAGCAGCTCGCGAGTTCGACGGCGCCGCTGCTGGACGCGGTGGCGGTCTCACAGTTCAGCGCCGGTGTGCCCTTCGTCCAGGCCGGGGCTGCGGCCGCGTGCCTGGGCGCGCTGCTGGCCCTGATCACCGGTGTGGGCAGGACCACCCTGGCGATGGCCCGGGAGCGCGACCTGCCCTCCCCGCTGGCCCGGGTGGGAGGCACCCACACGGTCCCGTTCGTCGCGGAACTGGCGGTCGCCGCCGTCGTCGTGGTCCTGCTGCTGAGCACCAACGTGATGACCGTTGTCGGATTCTCCAGCTTCGGGGTGCTGATCTACTACGCCGTGACCAACGCCGCGGCCTTCACCCTGGCCGGCCGGCCCTGGCATGCGCCGCGCTGGCTGAACGTGCTGGGCTTCCTCGGCTGCCTGGTCCTGGCCGTGACCCTGCCGCCGGCGTCGATGCTGGTCATGGCGGCAGTGCTGGCCGTCGGGGTGGCCGGGCGGTTCCTTGTCCTGAAGCTGCGCAGGACTCCCCCGGCCGGACAGGCCGTTCAAGAGAGTCCGTTCAAAGGGAAATAACGGGCGGCACTAGCCCGCGGCGGTAACCCGCACGTGCAGGTCCTCCTCGGCGGGTGTCCACGTGGCCGGGTCGGCGTCGTACTGCTCGCCTGAGCGGATGTCTTTGACCTGGTGCTTGCCCTCGTCGTCAGTGAACCAGACAAACGGAATGCCGCGCCGGTCGGCGAACTTGATCTGCTTGCCGAACTTCTCGGCCTTGGCGGCCACCTCCGTCGCGATCCCGCGGCTGCGCAGCTGCGCCGCGACGTCCTGCGCCGCACTCCAGCTGTCGTCGTTGTTGAGCGTCACCAGGACGGCGGTCGGAACCGAGCGGGAGGCCTTGGCCAGGTCCTGGCTCAGGATCCGTGACACCAGGCGGGTCACGCCGATCGAGAGGCCGACGCCGGGGAACTTGCGGTTGCCCTTGCTGGCCAGGGCGTCGTAGCGTCCGCCGGAGCAGATCGAGCCCAGCTGTTCGTGGCCCACCAGCACGGTTTCGACCACGGTGCCGGTGTAGTAGTCGAGCCCCCGGGCGATGCTGAGGTCCGCGACCACACGGCCGGGCGCACGCTGAATCGCGGCCGCAATGACCTGCTCCAGTTCGCTCAGGCCCTCCTCCAGCAGTTCGTTGCTGACGCCCAGGGCCCGGACCTGTTCCACGAAGGACGTGTCTTTGGTGCGGATGCTCGCGAGCTTGAGGGCGGCCTGCGCCTGTTCGTCGGTGGCGCCGAGTTCTTCCTTGAGCAGCTCGGCCACCTTGGCGGGGCCGACCTTTTCGAGCTTGTCGATGCTGCGGAGAACGCCCGCGGTGTCCGTCAGCCCGAGGCCCGCGTAGAAGCCCTCGGCCAGCTTGCGGTTGTTGATGCGCAGCAGGAAGTCGGGGATGGGCAGGGCGTTCAGCGCCTCGGCGATCACGAGGGCGATTTCCACGTCATAGCGGAACGGCAATTCGCCGTCGCCGACAACATCGATGTCCGCCTGGGTGAACTCGCGGGCCCGTCCCTCCTGGGGACGTTCGCCGCGCCAGACCTTCTGGATCTGGTAGCGGCGGAACGGGAACGCCAGATAGCCGGCGTTCTCCACGACGTAGCGGGCGAAGGGCACGGTGAGGTCGAAGTGCAGGGCCAGGGCGTGGGGGTCTGCCTTGCCGGTTGCCTCCCCCTCATCGTCCTGGAGCCGGCTCAGGCCGTAGACCTCTTTGTCGATTTCTCCCTTGCGCAGCAGCTGCCCCACCGTTTCCACGGCGCGGGTCTCGATCGAGGAGAAACCATGGAGCTCGAACGTCCGGCGCAGCGTGTCCAGCACATGGAGTTCCACCAGCCGCTCCTCGGGAAGCCACTCGGGGAATCCTGACAGGGAGGCTGTGCGTGCCATGGTGAAATTTTCTCCTCTGGTTACTACTGCGGTAACTCGCTGCGTCTGCACTATCTCCGGGCGCAGACGTCTCGCGGCATTCTCTGTCGAAACGTCACGAAGATAGGCGGCAGACCGGCCAGTCGTGCATAAACTGTGTGCGGCAGTCAGTTTATGCGTTCGGCGCCTGCTTCTTCCAACGGGGCCGGCCGGGCGGGGCTGCCGGCAGCTCGCTGCTGTGACCGCGACGGCGCCAACGCCCCGTTGCGGGCACGCAGCCTACAACCAGGAGGACCTTTGGCGGCCAGTTCACGCAACGCACGTGAGGCGAAGCGGCGCGTCCAGCAGATGGAGGCCAGGCGCGGCCTGCGCCGGGACCAGGACAAGCGCCGCAAGCGGGACAACGTTGTGGCCATCAGCGCCGGAACAGCGGCGATCGCCCTGGCCCTGCTCCTGCAACTCACCGTTTTTTCGTCGAACCCGACCGAGGAAGAGTTCGCGGCCGCCCAGGAAGGGCTGACCAGTCCGTCCGCCTCCGCCACGCCGACGGCCGCCGCCACCAATGCCGCCAACATCCCCAAGCCGGACACCGCCAGGGGCAAGACCTTTACCGGGAATCTGGCGCTGAACCGCGGCACGCTGGGCGTGGAGCTGGACGGCACGAAGGCCCCGCAGGCCGCGGCCGTCTTCAAGTCCCTCGCCGACCAGAACTTCTACAAGGGCCTTAGCTGCCATCGGCTGACGACGGCCAAGGACTTTGGCGTCCTGCAGTGCGGGTCCAAGACCGGGAACGGCAGCGGGGATCCGGCCTACACCTGGGGTCCGCTGGAAAACACGCCGCCGGACAACAAGTACCCCGCCGGCACTATCGCCGTGGCCCGGACCAGCGGCAATGCCAACGGCAACGGGACCCAGTTCTTCATTGTGTACAAGGACACCGTCATTCCGGCGGACGCGGCCGGCGGCTACACCGTGGTGGGCAAGGTCACCACGGGGCTCGATGTGGTGAAGAAGATTGCCGCCGCCGGGCTGAAGCCGGGCGCGAACGCCACCGACGGCGCTCCGGCGGAACCAGTCACGATAGACTCGTTCTCACTGAAGTAACCAGCCGCAGCCCCCAGGGCCGTGGTCCCGGTATTTCCCTCCAAGCGAAAGACTTCTAGCGGTGACAGACAGTCAGAAATCCGACGAAACATTGGCAACAGCAGCTGCCAACGAAACCGAAGCCGAGGCAACCACTGCCGAGGGTGCAGGCGCTGCCGTAGACACGGCCGGCGAGACACCGGCAGTCCCGGACACGGCAGGCGAGGACGCAGCAGAGGCCGAGGCCGAGGCCCCAGCGGAGCCCGCCGCAGAGCAGCCCGCAGCCGAGGCCGCCAAGACCCCGGCGGAAACAGCCGCGGAGCCCGCTGCCGAAGCCGAGGCTCCTGCCGCTCCCGCGCCGTCGCCGGTCCCGACACCGGCACCGCGTGCGGCGCCCAGCCCGGCAGCGTTCGCTGCCCGGCCCAAGGCCAAGTCCTCCTCAGCGGCACCGGCTCCCGCCCCCGCGGCAGTTTCCTCCGCAGCCTCCCTGGCCGAGGCGGCCCGCTGGGGCCGCGTCGAAGGTGACGGCCATGTCTTCCTGACGGTTGACGGCACGGAATATCCGGTCGGCCAGTACCCCGGCGTCAGCGCCGACGAGGCACTGGGCTACTTCGCCCGCAAGTTCGAGGACGTCCTGGCCCAGATCGTCCTGCTGGAACAGCGCGTGAGCTCCAAGGCGCCCACGACTGACATGCAGAAGACCGTGACACACCTGCGCGAACAGCTCGCCGAACGGAACATGGTGGGCGACTACCTCTCCGCCGAGGCCCGGCTGGATGCACTGGTGACACAGATCGGCGAACTCGAGAAGGCCGAGAAGGCTGAACACGATGCCGTCCGCGCCGCCGAGCTGGCCGCCCGCGAGGCCATTGTGGCCGAGGCCGAGGAAATCGCCGGCCACGATCCTGCGCAAATCCAGTGGAAGACCTCCAGCGCACGGATGAACGAGCTGTTTGAGAGCTGGAAGACCGCGCAGAAGAGCGGCGTCCGCCTCGGCCGCAGCAACGAAGACGCGCTGTGGAAGCGGTTCCGTGCCGCCCGGACGGTCTTCGACCGTCACCGCCGCGCCTACTTCTCCCAGCTGGACAGCAACAACTCGGCTGCCAAGGCCGCCAAGGAAAAGCTGATTACCGAGGCCGAGGCGCTCTCGTCCTCGACCGACTGGGGTTTCGCCGCCGGTGAGTACCGCCGCCTGATGGATGAGTGGAAAGCCTCGCCCCGCGCCAGCCGCAAGGACGACGACGCATTGTGGGCCCGCTTCCGCGCCGCGCAGGATGTGTTCTTCACCAACCGGCAGGCCGCCAACGACGAGATCGACCAGGAATACGGTGCCAACCTCGTGGTGAAGGAAGCCCTGCTGGTGGAGGCCAACGCGCTCCTGCCGATCAAGGACCTCAACGCCGCCAAGAAAGCGCTGCAGTCCATCCGCGACCGCTGGGAAGAAGCCGGCAAGGTTCCGCGGGCCGACATGGGCCGCATCGAGGCCGGCCTGCGGAAGGTGGAGGACGCCGTCCGCCAGGCCGAGGACGAGAACTGGAAGCGCTCCAACCCGGAGACCAAGGCACGCACCAACAGCGCCCTGACCCAGCTCGAAACCGCCATCGCCGGGCTGAAGGACGACCTGGCCAAGGCGGAGAAGGCCGGCGACGAGCGCAAGATCACGGCAGCCCGGGAGGCCCTCGAGGCCCGCGAGGCGTGGCTGGAGCAGCTCGAGCGGTCGGCGAGCGAACTCTCCTAGGCAGCCGGCGCACCAGGAAGCCAGTCGGGCCCCGTTTCGGTTTATCCACATGACCGGAACGGGGCCTGTTTTATGTCCGGGGAACCGGCAACGATGGCTGAATGGCAGTCAGGCCCCGCGCTCCCACCGTATCCCCGGCACAGCCCGCTCCGGCCCCCGCCGGTTCCGGTCAGCCTGGTTCCGGTCAACCCAGATCCGGCCAGCCCAGATCCGGCCGGCCCAGATCCGGCCAGCCCAGATCCGTCCACAGCGCGCCGGGGCCGCCGGGTCCGGGGCGCGAACACTGCGAGCTCTACTCCCCCGGTGCACTGTTCTCCTGGCCGGAGCTGCAGGCGATGGCCGCCGACGGCGTGCTGACGCAGCTGTATCAGCGCGGCTACCTGCCGCCCGGCGTGCCTGCCAGTCCGCAGTTGCGTGCCCGCGCCGCGTCCCTGGCGGTGGCACCGGCGATCCGGCAGCGGGTAGTGGCGGGACGCATGACCGCGGCGTGGATCTACGGCTGCGCGGCGGAGCCTGACCGGCTTGCGTTGCTCGTGGACACCAACCGGCGCATTTCCAGCCTGAGGTCCGTGCGCGGCTGCACCTTCCACGAAGTCCGGCTCGGCCCGTTCGACGTCGTCAGCATGGGAGGGCTGATGGTGTCCAGCCCGCTGCGGACAGCCTTGGACGTCGCCCTCCACGTGGAGGCGGAACGGGCTGTGCCGGCCCTCCGGGCGCTGTTGGACCGTCCCGAACTCGGCGTGCGGCTCCGGCTGCTCCGGCTGGCCGTCGACGCCAGCCCGCGCCTCCCCAACAAGCGCGCGGCGCTGGCGAAGCTGGCCGCCATCAGGCCGCGGCCGGATGATGCCGCGGCGGAGCGCTAGCTGCGGCGGCGGTTTCCGGTAGTGCGGTACACGTCGAAGACGCCGTCGATCCGGCGGACTGCGCTGAGCACGTGGCTCAGGTACTTGGGGTCGCCCATCTCGAAGGCGAACTTGGAGATCGCCACCCTGTCCGTGGACGTGTGGACGCTCGCCGCCAGGATGTTGACGTGGTTTTCCGAAAGAATCCGCGTGACGTCGGAGAGCAGCGATTTGCGGTCCAGCGCTTCGACCTGGATTTCCACCAGGAAGACACTGGACTGCGTGGGCGCCCAGTCGACTTCCACGATCCTGTCCGGCTGGTCCATCAGGCCGCTGACGTTGGTGCAGTCGGTCCGGTGCACGGAGACGCCGGAGCCGCGGGTGACGAAGCCTAGGATCGGGTCCGGCGGGACAGGCGTGCAGCACCGGGCCAGTTTTACCCAGACGTCGTCCACGCCGCGGACCACAACTCCGGAGTCGGAGAAGCGGGCCTTGCTGACCTGGGTGGGGATGGAGACCTCGGCGAGCTCATCGTCCGGGTGTTCGTTCCCGCCGAGGCTCTCCACGAGGCGTTCCATGACGGACTGCGCGGAGGTGTGACCGTCGCCCACGCCGGCGTAGAGGCCCGAGATGTCGGCGTACTTGAAGTCCTCCGCGATCGCGGCCAGCGCGTCGTGGGTCATGAGCCGCTGCAGCGGGAGGTTCTGCTTCCGCATCGCCTTGGTAAGCAGGTCCTTGCCGCGGTCAATCGCTTCCTCGCGGCGTTCCTTGCTGAACCATTGCCGGATCTTGTTCCGGGCCCGTGCGCTCTTGACGAAGTGCTGCCAGTCCTGGCTGGGGCCGGCGCCCTCGGCCTTGGAGGTGAAGATCTCCACCCAGTCGCCGTGGTTCAGTTCGCTGTTGAGCGGAACGAGCTTGCCGTTGACCCGGGCGCCGATGGTCCGGTGGCCCACCTCGGTGTGCACGGCATAGGCGAAGTCCACCGGGGTGGAGCCGGCCGGGAGCGCCATGACCTCACCCTTGGGGGTGAAGACGAACACTTCGCGGGCGTTGATCTCAAAGCGCAGGGAGTCGAGGAACTCGCCGGGGTCAGACGTCTCCTGCTGCCAGTCCACCAGGGAACGCAGCCAGCCCATGTCGCCGTCGCGCGGGCTTCCGGGGCCGGCGGCAGTCCGGTTCGGCTGGTCCTTGTACTTCCAGTGCGCGGCAACACCGTATTCGGCCCGCCGGTGCATCTCGTGCGTGCGGATCTGGATTTCCACCGGTTTGCCGCCGGGACCGATCACCGTGGTGTGCAGGGACTGGTACATGTTGAACTTGGGCATGGCGATGTAGTCCTTGAACCGCCCGGGCAGGGGGTTCCAGCGTGAGTGCATCGCACCGAGCGCCGCGTAACAGTCCCGGACCGAGTCGACCAGGACCCGGACGCCCATGAGGTCGTTGATGTCGTCGAAGTCCTTGTCGCGGACGATCATCTTCTGGTAGATCGAGTAATAGTGCTTGGGTCGACCGGTGATCGTGGCCTTGATCTTCGCCGCGCGCAGGTCCTCGGTGATCTGGTTGCGGATCACGGCCAGGTCCTTCTCGCGCTCCGGGGTCCGGTCCCCCACCATCCGCACGATTTCCTCGTACACCTTGGGATACAAGGCGGCGAACGAAAGGTCTTCCAGCTCCCACTTGATGGTGTTCATGCCGAGCCGGTGGGCCAGCGGCGCGAAGATTTCCAGGGTCTCCCTGGCCTTGCGGGCGGAGGACTCCGCGGAGACGAAACGCCAGGTGCGGGCGTTGTGGAGCCGGTCGGCGAGTTTGATCATCAGGACCCGGATGTCCTTGGCCATGGCCACGACCATTTTGCGGACGGTCTCGGACTGGGCAGCCTCACCGAAGCTGACCTTGTCCAGCTTGGTGACGCCGTCCACCAGCATGGCCACTTCCGGACCGAACTCGGCCTTCAGGTCAGCCAGTGTGTAGGACGTGTCTTCGACCGTGTCGTGCAGCAGGGCCGCGGCCAGTGTGGTGCCGCTGAGACCGAGTTCGGCGAGAATGGTGGCTACCGCCACCGGGTGCGTGATGTACGGGTCGCCGCTCTTGCGCTTCTGTCCCCGGTGGCAGCGCTCGGCCACGACGAAGGCGCGCTGGATGAGGTCGAAGTCCTCTTTGGGGTTGTTGGCCCGCACGGTGCGCAGCAAAGGCTCCAGGATCGGGGAGTACGCGGGGGCACCCCGCCCCGTCAGCCGGGCCAGGCGGGAGCGGGTGCGTTCACGCCGGCCCGGGAATGTCGGCCGGGCACCGGAATTGTCGACCGGCACGGAAACATCGGGACGTCCGGGAGCCACCAGGCCAGTCTGAGAACCCTGGCCTTGGCCCTTGTCCGCTGGTGCCTTCGGCACCGGCGTCGAACGTTCTTCCAATGGAGCACCTCTCGCGACCGGTTAATTATTCAAGTGTATTCCCGCAGCAGGATACTTCGATAACCGGCCGGAATACGACGACGGGCCGGAGGCCGCCGCAAACGACGTTCTCCGGCCCGCCGGTTGTCTTATCAGGCCGTGGCGGGCGTGGCCGCCGAGGCGGACTTGGCTGCCGCCTCGGCGCGCCGGTGCACCACACGCTTGGCCTGTTTGGCCAGCTCGGGTTCGCCCTGCCGCAACGCGGCGTAGAGGGGAGCCGCGATGAAGATCGTCGCGGCGGTGCCGACGAGGATGCCCACGAACAGCGCCAGCGACAGGTCCCGCAACGTTCCGGCGCCGAGCAGACCGGCACCGATGAAGAGGATCGCCCCGACCGGCAGAATGGCCACCACCATCGTGTTGATGGACCGGACCAGGGTCTGGTTGATCGCGAGGTTGACCTCTTCGGCGAAGGTGCGCCGGGTGGATGCCTGAATCTCCGAGGTGTTCTCCCGGATCTTGTCGAACACCACCACGGTGTCGTACAGCGAGTAGCTGAGCACCGTGAGGAAGCCGATGATGGCAGACGGAGTGACTTCGAAGTCACTGAGTCCGTAGACGCCGGCGGTAATGAACATCGTGACGGCCATCCCGACGAGGGCCGAGAGCGACATCTTCCAGGTCCGGAAGTACAGCGCCATCAGCACGGCGGCCAGCCCCACAAAGATCGCGAGGCCCAGCAGGGCCTGCTTGGTGACGTCGGCACCCCAGGTGGGGCCGACGAAGGTGGAGGTCACTTCGTTGTCCGTCACGCCGTAGGCCTTCGTGAGGCCTTCCTTGATCTGCAGCGTTTCGTCGTCGGTGAGCTTGTCCGTCTGGATCCGCATCGTGGTGCCGGCGACGTTGGCCACGCGCGGCACGGCACCCGCCACGACGTCCCGGACGGCCTTCTCGCCGAGGGATGCCTCGGTGCTGTGGACGTTGGAGACCGTGAACTCCGAGCCGCCGCGGAACTCAATACCGAGGTTGAAGCCACCCTTGGCGATCGGGATCAGGATGGAGAGGGCGACGGCGATACCGGCAACCAGGAACCAGATCTTCCGGTAACCGACGAAGTCGTACGAGCGCTTGCCCGTGTACAGCTCGTTGCCGAACGTTGAGAAGTTGACCATTTACTTGCCCTCCTTGGACGCGCTCTTGGAGGAACCGGCGAGCTGCGCCTGTTGTGCCTGCTCCTGCTTTTCGGCGAGGCGGCGTTCTGCGATCGTCATGCGGCGCTCGGCCTCCGCGGCGGCGCCGGTGTTCTTGGCGCGCACTACTGCCACGGGCTTGTCTTCCGGGGTACGGACTCGGCCCGCTCCGCGGTACAGCGGGACGGCACCCAGGCGCTTCGGGTCCAGACCCGAGAACCGGTGGCCTTCGCCGAAAAACTTGGTACGGGCCAGCAGCTGCAGGGTCGGGTGGGTGAACATGAACACAACGATGAGGTCGGCGATTGCGGTGAGGCCTAGCGTGAACGCGAAGCCGCGAACGTTGCCGACGGCCACGAAGAACAGCACCACGGCGGCCAGGAGGTTCACCGCCTTGGATGCGAGGATGGTGCGCTTGGCCCGCTTCCAGCCGTTTTCCACGGCCGAGATTAGGCCGCGGCCTTCGCGGAGCTCATCGCGGATGCGTTCGAAGTAGACGATGAACGAGTCGGCCGTCTGGCCGATGGCCACGATCAGGCCCGCGACCCCGGCGAGGGACAACCGGTAGTTTTCGGTCCAGCCGAGGATGGCGATGGCCAGGAACGTCAGTACCCCGGCGATCACCAGGGACGCTACTGTCACGAAGCCAAGGGCCCGGTACTGGAACAGCGAGTACACCACGACCAGGAGCAGGCCGATCAGGCCGGCGAGCATGCCCATACGGAGCTGTTCCCCGCCGAGCGTTGCCGAGATTTGCTGTTCGCTCTGGATTTCGAAACTGATCGGCAGGGCGCCGAAACGAAGCTGGTCGGAGAGCGCCTTCGCGGATTCCTCGGTAAAGCCGCCGGTGATCTGCGGGCGGCCGTCGGTGATGACAGCGAGGGAACGCGGGGCGGAGATGACCTGGTCATCCAGGACGATGGCGAACTGGGCCCGCGGGTCCGATCCGGTTTGTCCGCCGCCGGCGGAGTAGAACTGGTACAGCCGCTGGGTGACGTCCTTGAACTTGGCGGTGCCGGCGTCGTCGAACTGGATGTTGACGGCCCATTCATTGGTCACCGCGCCCTGGGCGCCGCGCTGCAGCTGGAACGAGGACGACTTGATGTTCGAGCCCTTCACTTCCACCGGGCCGAGGATGTACTTGATGGCCGGGGACTTGGCCGACGCCGGTTCACAGGTCACCAGGGGTTTGGTGGGGTCCGAGCGTTTCTGCTTGTCCTGGGACGGGTGGTCGCAGTCGAGTGCCTCGAACTGCTTGTAGATCGCGGGGGTGATCCAGTTCTGGTCGCTGCTGTTGGCGGGCGCGGCCGTCGGCTTGGGCAGCTTGGCCTCCGGGGTCCGGGAGGCTACGGGGACGGCTGCGCCGGCACCGGTCTGGAGCACGGGCCGGAAGTTCATGTCGGCGGAAGCCTGGATCAGTGCGCGGGTTTCCTTGGCAGGAGTTCCCGGGAGGCTGACCACGACGTTGCGGCCGGACTGGGTGCTGATTTCCGCTTCCGCGACGCCGGAGCCGTCCACGCGCTGACGAATGATCGCCACGGCCTGGTTGAGCTGGTCTTCGGTGATGCCCGAACCGCCCTCAACCTTGGGCGCCAGGATCATCTGGGTGCCGCCTTCCAGGTCCAGGGCGAGCTTGGGAGCCCAGCTTGCCTGGCCGGCAAGGGTGCCGCCCGCCAGGACAGCCGTCATGGCGGCGATGAGTACGCCAAGCCAGACCAGCATCCTGATGGCTGATTTTTTGGGGGCAGTTCGTGCCATTGTCGATCTTTCTATTATTTACGGCGGATCCGCCGGCGCGGGCAGTGGACCCCCGCCGGCGSACGCCCGCAACCGTTGCTTCGCGGGATAGCTCAGTTAGGCAGACTAGCTGTCTTTCTTGCCTTCGTCGTTGAGGCGGCGCAGGGTTTCCTCGGGAGTTTCAGCGCTGGGCGCGTCGTTGAGCGCGGCGGCGCTGTCCGTGTTCTCGGCGGTCACCTTTTCCGTGGTGAGCGAGGACGCGTCGTCGGGAACAACGGTCGGCTCCTCGGCCGCAACCACGGGCTCCACAATTTTGGTGACGGCCTGGCGGTGCACGGTGGCCGTGTTGCCCGGGGAAAGCTCAAGCGTGACCTTGTTCTCCGCTTCGTCAATGTTGACGATCCGGCCGAACAGCCCGAAGCTCGTCATGACCTCGACGCCGGGGCCGAACTTCGACTGGAGCTGCGCCTGCTGCTGCTGCGTTTTCTTGTTGCGGCGGAACATCATGAAGACGAACACGCCAAGCATCACGAACAGGAGAATTGTCATTGGATCCAAGGGGAAAGTTCCGTTCTGTACTTGCATAGCTGTTTTTCAGCAACGTCCATTTGCTCCGGGCGGCGCGGGCAGGACTCTGCACAGCAAGCTGGCAGCGAGACCATCCCCCAACCGCCGGCGGCCACCTGCTCTCCACCCACGGAAACAAACCCGAACGTGCCGAGCGTCATACCAGTCTAAAGGGAAAAGCTGAAGGAAGAGTGTTAGCGGCGGTTGCGGACCGGCTCCGGACCCGTTTCGCCACCGAGTCCGCCGCCGGATTAGCTCAGCGTACTGTCGTCCAGCTCGTCGGCCTGGAACAGTTCCAGCGGGTCCTGGCCGAACACACCGGCGGGAACGGCGAAGCCCAGGTGCGTCCAGGCCGGCGCCAGGGCGATGCGGCCCCGCGGGGTCCGGCCCAACAGTCCCTCCCGCACGAGGTACGGCTCGGCGACCGTTTCCACGGTTTCTGTTTCCTCGCCGACGGCGATCGCAAGTGTGGACAGGCCCACCGGTCCCCCGCCGAACTTTGTGATGAGGGCCTCCAGAACGGCACGGTCCAGCCGGTCCAGGCCACGCTTGTCCACCTCGTACATGTCCAGCGCCGCGGACGCCGCCCGGGCGTCGATCTGCTCGAGGCCGTGCACCAGCGCCCAGTCCCGGACCCGGCGCAGGAGCCGGTTGGCGATGCGTGGCGTGCCCCGGGACCGTCCGGCGATCTCGCTGAAGCCTGCCGAGTTGACCTTGAGGTCCAGCAGACCGGCCGAACGGCGCAAAACCAGTTCCAGCTCCTCGACGGAGTAGAACTCAAGGTGGCCGGTGAAACCGAAGCGGTCACGCAGGGGCCCAGGGAGCAGGCCGGCCCGCGTGGTGGCGCCGACCAGGGTGAAGGGCGGCAGTTCCAGCGGGATGGCCGTGGCGCCGGCCCCCTTGCCGACGACGATGTCGACGCGGAAATCCTCCATGGCCATGTACAGCATTTCCTCGGCCGGACGGGACATGCGGTGGATCTCGTCAAGGAACAGAACCTCACCCTCGGAGAGTGAGGACAGGATCGCAGCGAGGTCGCCCGCGTGCTGGATGGCCGGGCCGCTGCTGATCCGCAACGGGACGTTCATCTCGGCGGCGATGATCATGGACAGCGTGGTCTTGCCCAGGCCGGGCGGCCCGGAGAGCAGCACGTGGTCCGCGCTGCGGCCGCGCATGCGCGAGGCTTCCAGGACGAGGGACAGCTGCTTGCGGACGCGGTGCTGGCCCACGAAGTCGTGCAGGTTCTTCGGCCGCAGGGCGGCTTCGATGGCGCGTTCCTCCGGCTCCTCGCCGCCGGAGACGATCGACGGCTCAGCCACGCGCGCCTACCCGGTTTCCGGCGCGGGCGCCGTCCTGTCCCAGCCAGCGCAGCGTCGCGCGGAGGATCTCCGCCACATTGCCGTTCGCGGCGAGGTCGGGGGAATCGGCGAGGGACTTGTCGATGCTGGCGGCGGCATCCTTTTCGGACCAGCCGAGGCTGGTCATCGCCGCGATGACCTGCGGCTTCCACACGGATTCCGCCGAAGCCAGGGGGGCGGCCGCACCGGCCGCGCCGGCGGTGCCGTGCGGTACGAGCTTGCCGGCGAGTTCCAGCACGATCCGCCCGGCCACCTTCGGCCCGATGCCTGGGACCTTCGTGAAGGCCTTGCCGTCGCCGGAGTGGGCGGCGACCCGGATGGCTTCCGGTTCGTGGACGGCCAGCACGGCCAGCGCGAGCCGGGGACCGACGCCGCTGACGCTGAGCAGGACATCGAACACTTCCCGCTCGTCATCGCTGGCGAAGCCGAAGAGGGTCAGGGAGTCCTCCCGCACAATCAGGGACGTGAACAGCTTCCCCTCGTCCCCTACACGGAGCCCGCTGAGGGTCTGCGGCGTGGCGTTGACGCTCATGCCGGCGCCGTTGAGGTCGATCACGGCCGAGGACAGGCCAACGTGCGCAACGGTTCCGCGAAGAAAACTGATCAAGGCCGGGCTCCTGGGATGACAGCGAAAAATACGACGGCGAACATACAGACAGCGGATTTACAGGCGGCGCATATACAGACGGCGCTTGTACAAGCAGCGTTTATACGTGCAGCGCGTATACATGCGAGCAACCCGGCTATCCGAACATATCTACGAATAGGTTAGCAAGCGGGGCCGACATTCAGCGGGCACGGCGCGCTTTTGCCTCCGCGTCGGCCCACGCCCGCTGGGCCGGGGTAAGGGACTGGCTGCCCGGCCCCGTGGTCACTGCCTCCTTGGGGGAAGTGCCGCTTCCTGACCGCCAGGCGTGGGTGATGGCCAAGGCCAGGGCATCGGCGGCGTCGGCGGGGCGCGGCGGCGCGTCCAGCCGGAGGATCTTGGTCACCAGCTTGGTGACGGCATCCTTGTTGGAGGTACCGCTTCCCGTGACGGCGGCTTTGACCTCCGACGGCGTGTGCAGCGCCACCGGGATGCCGCGGCGCGCGGCGGCCGCAATGACCACCCCGGAAGCCTGCGCCACCCCCATGACGGTGCTGACGTTGAGTTGGGAAAAGACCCGTTCCACGGCCAGGACGTGCGGCTCGTACTTGTCCAGCCACTCGTCGATGGATGTGGCAATGACGAGAAGCCGCTGGTCCAGGCTCTCCTCGGGTGAAGTTCCCACGACGCCGAAGGCCACCATGGTGGCTCGGCGGTTCTTTTCGACGTCCACGACGCCGATGCCGCAACGGGTGAGGCCCGGATCAACCCCCAGGACGCGCAGCGTCACGGCGGGGCCGTCAAGACCGGGCCTCAACGTCCCGGCGAGGTGACAGGGTCACTCCGCTTCCAGTGCGGCCTGCACTTCGTCGCTGAGGTCCGCGTTGCTGTAAACGTTCTGGACGTCGTCGAGTTCTTCCAGGGCGTCCACGAGCTTCATGAACTTCTTGGCGGCGTCGAGGTCCAGCGGCACCTGCATCGAGGGCACGAACTCGGCCTCGTCGGTGTCGTACTCGATCCCGGCTTCCTTGAGCGCGTCACGGATGGCCTGCAGGTCGGTGGGCTCGGAGTGGATCTCGAAGCTGTCCCCGTTGTCCTTGACCTCCTCGGCGCCGGCGTCCAGGACGGCCATCAGCACGTCGTCCTCACTCAGGCCGTTCTTCGGCAGCGAGACGACGCCCTTGCGGCTGAAGAGGTAGCTGACCGACCCGGGGTCCGCGATCGTGCCGCCGTTGCGGGAGATGGCGAGCCGGACCTCGGAAGCGGCGCGGTTCTTGTTGTCCGTGAGGCACTCGATCAGGAGCGCCGAACCCTGCGGGCCGCGGCACTCGTACATGATCTCGGTGTAGTCAACGACCTCGCCGGTGAGGCCGGCGCCGCGCTTGATGGCGCGGTCGATGTTGTCAGCGGGCACCGAGGTCTTTTTGGCCTTGGTGACAGCGAGTTCCAGGCTCGGGTTGCCGGAGAGGTCCGGGCCGCCCATGCGCGCGGCGACTTCGATGTTCTTGATCAGCTTGGCGAAGGACTTGGCCCGCCGGCTATCGAGGATCGCCTTCTTGTGCTTGGTCGTCGCCCATTTGGAGTGGCCTGACATGCTTTACGCTTCTCCTCTGATCATTCGAATAAACAGTTCATGCACGCGCTTCTCCCCCGTTACTTCCGGGTGGAAGGAGGTGGCCAGCAGCTGGCCGGAACGCACAGCAACAATTCTAGCCGTCCCGTCCAGCGACTCGGGGTGACCGGCCTTGGACGGTTCCACCTGGGCGAGGACCTCGACGCCGTCGCCCACACGCTCCACCCAGGGACCGCGGATGAAGACGGCGTGGACCGGGGCCACCACACCGCCGGCGGCGCTGAAGTCCAGCCCCCCGAAGTCGAGGTCCGTCTCGAAGGACTCGCGCTGCCGGCCGAAGGCATTGCGGCGAACGGTGATGTCCAGGCCGCCGAAGGTCTGCTGCGGGTTTCCGGCCAGGTCCATCGCCGGGTCCGCGATCTCGTCCGCCAGCAGGATCATTCCGGCGCAGGAGCCGTAGACGGGCAGGCCCGCCTGGATGCGTTCGCGCAGCGGTTCGCGGAGCCCGAAGATCCGGGACAGCTTGTCGATCGTGGTCGATTCGCCGCCGGGGATGATGAGCCCGTCCAGGCCGTCAAGTTCGGCGGGGCGGCGGATTCCGACGCCGGCGGCGCCGGCGGATTCCACAGCGTGCAGATGCTCCCGGAAATCGCCTTGGAGCGCCAGGACGCCGATCCGGAGACCTGTTCCCACGCGGGAAACAGGGGAAAGAGAGGGGGAGGTCATCCCCACAGCATAATGCGCCGCGCCGGCCCGGGATGCATGCGCCGGGCCCGGCTGTCCCGGTTCCATGCCTCCGCTGGGATATATTACAGAGCATGCTTTACTACAGCGTTCCGCTCGGCAAGCTCGTCCGCCGGGTCTCCCGGCTCAGGGGCGGAGGCTCGGCCCTTCCCGGGCTAGTGGTCGAAAAAATCGATCCCGGTTTTATGCAGCGGACACTGTCCAGCCTGCCGCTGGGGGTCGCCGTCGTCAGTGGCACGAACGGCAAGACCACCACCACGAAAATGGTGGTGGAGCTGCTGGAGAGCCAGGGGCTGAAGGTCTTCACAAACCGCACCGGCAGCAACTTCACCCGCGGCGTGGCCGCGGCACTCCTGGGCGAGGTGGACTGGCGGGGCCGGCTGGATGCCGACGTCGCAATCCTGGAACTGGACGAGGCCCATGCCGTCCACTTCGTGAACAAGGTCCCGCCGAGGTACAGCCTCCTGCTCAACGTCCTCCGCGACCAGCTGGACCGTTTCGGCGAGATCGACAAGACGGCCGAGCTGCTTCAGCACATCGCGTCCAAGACCACCGGGACCGTGGTCCTGAACCGCGAAGACCCCCGCGTCGCCCGGATCGCCGGGACCCTCGACGGGCCCGAGGTGCTTTACTTCGGACTGGACGACTCCCTGCTGAGCACCTTCCCCAACGACGACGAAATGCGCGCCGCCCCGGGCAGCCCCGTGCCGCCGGCCCCCGCCAAGCCGCACGCCGACGTCGTGCTGCGCCGCGTGGGCGTGGACGACGCGGATTTTGAGTACGACGGCGGAACGGTCACCACGGCCATGAAGCTCCGCGGCGTCTACAACATCTTCAACGCCGCCGCCGCGCTGACCCTGGCCCGGGCGATCTCGGCCGCCCGCGGCACGGGCACTGACCAGGCCGGGCTGCTCGCGGCGCTGGCCAAGGTGGCGCCGGCGTTTGGCCGCGGCGAAAGCCTGGTGGTCGACGGCCTGCCGCTGGAGCTGGTGCTGGTCAAGAACCCCAGCGGGTTCCGGCTCGGCCTGAAGTCGTTCCCGGCGGCCGGCTACGCCACGATGATCGCCATCAACGACAACTACGCCGACGGACGGGACATGTCCTGGCTGTGGGACGTCGAATTCTACACCCTGCGCGACGGCGGCGTGGACCAGCTCACGGGCTCCCGCGCCTACGACATGGCGTTGCGGCTGCAGTACGACGACGTCGCCATCGGCGCCGTCGACACGGAGATCGCGCCGGCACTGGCAGCGTTCATCCGCGGCGCCCAGGGCAAGCCGAAGCGGATCTTCTGCACCTACACGGCCATGCTCGCCATCCGCCGCGAGCTATCCAAAATCACCACAGTAGAGGTGGTCTCATGACCCCCCAGTCCCCGGAACCCGCGCACGAGCTCTCCTTCGGGCACGAACTCCCGCCCGAAGAGCCGGCCGCCCCCAGCAAGGGGACCATCCGGGTCCTGCAGCTCTACCCGCGGGACATGAACATCTACGGCGACTGGGGCAACGCCCTGGTCCTCGCGCAGCGGCTGCGCTGGCACGGCTACACGCCGGAGCTGCTCGAATACAACGTCGGCGACCCCTTCCCGGCCAACGTGGACCTCATCGTCGGCGGCGGCGGACAGGACAGCGGACAGCTCGTCATCCAGGACGACCTCCTCTCGCGCGAATCCACGCTGAAGGAACTGGCCGAAAACGGGACCCCGATGCTCGTGATCTGCGGTCTGTACCAGCTGTTCGGGAAGTTCTTCAAGACCCGGCTCGGCTCGGTCATTCCCGGCATCGGCGTCCTGGATGTGGAGACCCACGGCACCGACGAACGCCTGATCGGCAACGTCACCGTCTCCTCCCCCGAGTTCGGGGACATCCTGGGTTATGAGAACCACAGCGGGCAGACCACGCTCGGACCCGGCGTCGAGCCGCTCGGAACCACGGCGAAGGGCACCGGCAACAACAGCGCCGACGGCCAGGAGGGCGCCCGCTACCGCAACATCGTGGCGAGCTACCTGCACGGCTCGCTGCTGCCCAAGAACCCGGCGCTGGCCGACTTCCTGATCCGCACCGCCGTCGAACGCAAATACGGCAGCTTTACGCCGGGCACTCCGGACGACTCGTACGCGGTGCTGGCGCGTGAACACGCCGCCCGGCGGCCGCGCTGAGTCCGTTGGCAGACACGCCCGGCGGCATGATCCTGATTGGGCGCGACACCCCTGAGCGGGACGATGTGCGGCAGTTCCTGGCCGGACACCTGGCCGACATGTACGCGACCTCCCCGCCGGAAAGCGTCCACGCGCTGGAGCCTGCCGCGCTGGCCGGACCCGACGTCGGCTTCTGGACAGCCCGGGAGAACTCCCGGCTGTTGGGCTGCGCGGCGCTGAAACGCCTGTCCCCCGGCGACGGCGAGATCAAGTCAATGCGCACCGCGGAATGGGCGCGCGGGCGGGGCGTCGCCTCGGCGCTGCTCCGCCACCTCCTGGCGGAGGCCCGGACCACAGGGTACCGGCGGCTGTACCTGGAGACAGGGAGCCAGGAGTTCTTCGCTCCCGCGCGGCGGCTGTACGAACGGCACGGCTTCGCGGCCTGCCCGCCGTTTGCCGACTACGCGCCGGACCCCCACAGCGTCTTCATGACGCTCCGGCTCGACGCCGGGTAGCCGGAAGCCGGCGGGTCGCCCGGCAGCGGATGGACGGGGGTTGCGGGACTCGCCAAGTCACCGCGCCGTCATCGCCTCGTCACCGTCGGGGCACCGCCCGGATTTCCAGCCCTTCCCCGGGCCCGGGAGGCTCGAAGATGCCATTATCGGGCCCGGAGAAAGGCCAGGACATCACGCGGGACATGCCTGCTGGATCCCGTCCGGAGGTGGCCCCGCCGCTCATAGACAATGAGGGTGCAGTCCGGAATCAGTCCCGCTGTCTCCTCCGCGACCTTCCTAGGGAAAAACGCGTCCCGGCCGCCGCAGAGCAGCAAAACGGGCCCACGGATGAGCGGCAGCACCGCCCGCGCGTCCAAAGCCACCCCGGCCCGGGCTTCTGTGAGCACATCCGCGGCCGGGCAGCCGTGGCGGCCCAGCACGCGCCTGCCGACCACGGGTCCCAGCAGTTCCCGCAGCCAGCGGGTCCGCGGCCCCGCGAGGACGTACTCCATCAGGGCGGTCCCGGCGCCGCCTAGGTCTCCGGCCGCGACGGCGGCGGCCATTCGGTGATCCACATCCTTGCCCCACGGGCTGAGCTCGGCTGCCGTGGCCACCAGGGCGATGCGCCCGAAGGATTCCGGATGGCGTGCGGCCAGGCACTGCCCGATCATCCCGCCGAAGGACTTGGCCAGCACCAGATCGACTCGGCCGCCGAACTCCTCCGCAATCATGTGAGCGTAGTCGTCGGCCATGTCCTCGCTGGTGTGCGACGCCGGCATATTCCGCCGGCGGGTGACAATCCAGACGGCGTAGCCGGCGTCCAGATAGGGATCAAGCTCCCGCCGGAACAGTCCCCCCAGCACCCCGTGCGGCACAACACTCCCCGGGCCGCCCTGGACGTAGAGCAGGGACTTGGCGCCCCGGCCCCACGTCACGTATTCCATCCCATTGCGGAATACCCCGCTCCGCGGTGCCCGATCCCGCCCGGATGCCCCCGCCATGGCGCCGCCCTACGGCGTTTCCTCCGACTGCCGCAGGAGTGCCGCGAAGTCGGCCGGCCGGGTGGCCGGCCACCAGTGGCCGCTGTCAACCCTGGTGACGATCACATCGTCCACCCACGACTCCAGCCCCTCCACCAGGGCCGGCGAGAGGAACGGATCCTTCAACGGGACCACCACATGCACGGGAATGTTCACCCGGGCCCTGGCGGCCGGCTTCCGCCGGCCGCCGAAGTTGGTCCGGTACAGGGCGAGCCCGCGGACCGGATCATTGCCGACGTCGCGCTTGGCCGTTCTTTCGTACCGGCGGGTGAGGAACAGGCGCCAGGCGGCCTCGGGCAGGACCGGGACCAGGAACGCCCCGATATACCAGCTGCGCAGCAGCTGCCCGCCCAGCTCCGGCCAAGCCCGCGGGTCCCGGGCACGTGCCCGGACCCAGCGGGAGAAGTGCCCCAGATCGGGCCCGGAAATACTCGTGTACCGGCTGATCCGGCCGCGCGCCCTGGGGTCCTGCACCGCAGCCCAGCCCTGGATCGAGCCCCAGTCGTGGCCCACCAGATGCACTGCCCCGGCGCCTGTCCCGGCCAGCACGGCGAAGGCATCGTCCACAAGGGTCGTCAGCGAATAGTCCCCGTCCGGGTCGTTGACGGCCGAGGCGCCCGCGTTCCGTGTGTCATAGGCCACCACGTGATGGGTCCGCGCCAGTTCGCGGATGGCCGGAAGGAACACGCGGTGGTCGTCCGGGTAGCCGTGCACCAGAAGTAGGGTGGGCACGCCCGGGCCCGGCTCCGGGCCAAACTCGAACACAGCCAGGACGGCCCCGGGAACGGCGACCGCCCGGCGTCGTTCGTTCAACGTCTCCACATGTTCCCCTCATAGGTTCCTGGACATCGGCGGTTTCTTGGGCACCATCCTACGTGGGCCTCATCACAACACACGGGGCCGGTCATTGAGAACCCAGGTTCTGCGTGGAAGAGTCACTCCATGACCAATCCCCTCCTGAGTCCCAGCACCCTGCCCTACGGCCTGCCGCCATTCGCGGAGATCGAAGACGCGCACTACGCCGACGCCGTTCAGGCCGGCCTGGCTGAGCACCTTGCCGAAATCCAGGCGATTGTGGCCGACCCGCAGGCGCCGTCGTTTGAGAACACCGCCCTGGCCATGGAACGCTCCGGCCGGCTCCTGGACCGTGCGGCCGCCGCGTTCTTCACGCTGGTCTCCGCGCACGCCTCGGATGCCATCCGCGAGCTCGAGACCCGGCTCTCCCCGCTCTTCTCCGCCCACCAGGACGCCGTCTACCTCAACCGCGGGCTGTACGAACGCTTCGCCGCCCTGGACTCCACGGTCCTGGACGCGGAGTCCGCACGGCTCGTGGAGGAATACCTCAAGGAGTTCCGGGCCTCCGGTATCCAGCTGGACGACGCCGGCCAGGCGCGCCTCAAAGAGGTCAACGCCGAGCTCGCCCGGCTCGGCACCGAGTTCGGCCAGCGCGTCAAGGAGGGCATGAAGTCCGCGGCCCTCCTGCTGGACGACGCCGCCGACCTCGCCGGCCTGCCTGACGACGACATCGCCAGCGCCGCCGAGGCAGCCCGGTCCGCCGGGCACGAGGGCAAATTCCTGCTCACCCTGATCCAGCCCAGCAACCAACCCGCCCTGGCCGTCCTGTCGAACCGGGATGTTCGCCGGCGGCTCTACGAGGCCTCAATCGGACGCGGCAGCGACGGCGGGCGCTTCGACGTGCTGGACCTGGTCAAGGACATGGTCCGGCTCCGCGCCGAGAAGGCGGCCCTCCTGGGGTTCGCGAATTTTGCTGAGCTCAGCGTGGACCGGCAGACGGCACCGGACTTCCAGGCCGTTCAGGCCATGATGAGCCGGCTGGCCCCGGCCGCCGTCCGCAACGCCGATGCCGAGGCCGAGGCGCTGGGCGAGGCCGCCGGGCATCCCCTCGAGGCTTGGGACTGGGCGTACTATTCGGCCCAGGTCAAGCGTGAGCGGTACGCCGTGGACGAGCAGGCCCTGCGCCCGTATTTCGAGCTGGACAGGGTCCTGAACGACGGCGTGTTCTTCGCGGCGAACGCTTTGTACGGCATCACCTTCCATGAACGCGCGGATCTCGCCGGTTACCACCCGGACGTGCGCGTCTGGGAGGTAAAAAATTCCGACGGCACGGACCTCGGCCTGTTCCTGGGCGACTACTACACGCGCGACACGAAGCGCGGGGGCGCCTGGATGAACGCTCTTGTGGAGCAGTCCGGGCTGCTGAACACCCGCCCGGTGGTGATCAACAACCTAAACATCTCCAAGCCGCCATCCGGCGAGCCCACCCTGCTGACGCTGGACGAACTCCGCACCACGTTCCACGAGTTCGGCCATGCCCTCCATGGCCTGTTCTCCGCCGTCACCTACCCGCGGTTTTCCGGTACGAACGTGCCGCGGGACTTCGTGGAATACCCGTCGCAGGTCAACGAAATGTGGATCATGTGGCCCGAGGTCCTGACCAACTATGCCCGGCACCACGCAACCGGCGAGGCCCTCCCGCAGGAGACCGTGGACAAGCTGAACGCCGCGCAGCTCTGGGGCGAAGGCTTCGGCACCACCGAATACCTCGGCGCGGCCCTGCTGGACCTGGCCTGGCATGTCCTGGACGGCTCCGACCTCCCGGACGACGCCGTCGAATTCGAGGCGAAGGCCCTGGCCGCGGCCGGGATCGCCCACAGCCTGATCCCGCCGCGCTACCGGACCGGCTACTTCCAGCACATTTTCGCGGGCGGCTGGTACGCCGCAGGGTACTACTCCTACATCTGGAGCGAGGTCCTGGACGCTGACACCGTGGAATGGTTCAAGGAACACGGCGGCCTCAGCCGCGCCAACGGCGATTTCTTCCGGGCCCAGTTGCTGTCCCGGGGGAACAGCAGGGACCCGCTGGAGTCGTTCCGCGCCTTCCGCGGCCGCGACGCGGACCTCCAGCCGCTGCTCAAGCGCCGCGGCCTGGACTAACCCTTCAGAACGCAAACGACGCCGGCCCGCCACCTCGAGAGGTGACGGGCCGGACTCGTTCAATCAGGAGCGCAAGGCGACGGGCGGTGTGATCCGGCAGCGTGCGTAAAAGGGGCCCCGCGCCCCGAGCAGCCTCTCAGCTGCCAACACGGCGCGGGGAATAGCACGCAGAGGATCAGCGCCGTCCGGGGCCCCCAAAGGCGCGAACGCTACCAGCCGCGCTCGGCGAGGCGGTGCGGCTGCGGGATCTCGTCGACGTTGATGCCGACCATGGCCTCGCCCAGGCCGCGGGAGGCCTTGGCGATCTCGTCCGGGTCGTCATAGAAGGTGGTGGCCTTCACGACGGCGGCGGCACGCTGGGCCGGGTTGCCGGACTTGAAGATGCCGGAGCCGACGAACACGCCGTCCGCGCCGAGCTGCATCATCATGGCGGCGTCGGCCGGGGTGGCAATGCCGCCGGCGGTGAACAGCACCACGGGGAGCTTGCCGGTGGCGGCAACTTCCTTGACCAGTTCGTACGGGGCCTGCAGTTCCTTGGCGGCGACGTAGAGCTCATCCTCGGGCATGCCGGCGAGCTTCTTGATCTCGGCGCGGATCTGGCGCATGTGCGTGGTGGCGTTGGAGACGTCGCCGGTGCCGGCCTCACCCTTGGACCGGATCATCGCCGCGCCCTCGTTGATGCGGCGCAGGGCCTCGCCGAGGTTCGTGGCACCGCAGACGAAGGGAACGGTGAAGTTCCACTTGTCGATGTGGTTGGTGTAGTCGGCCGGGGTCAGGACCTCCGACTCGTCGATGTAGTCGACGCCGAGGGACTGCAGGACCTGCGCCTCGACGAAGTGGCCGATCCGGGCCTTGGCCATGACGGGTACGGACACGGCCGCGATGATCTTGTCGATCATGTCGGGGTCGGACATACGGGACACGCCGCCCTGGGCGCGGATATCGGCCGGAACACGTTCCAGCGCCATCACGGCCACGGCACCGGCGTCTTCGGCGATGCGGGCCTGCTCGGCGTTGACGACGTCCATGATGACGCCGCCCTTGAGCATCTCCGCCATGCCGCGCTTGACGCGGTTGCTGCCCGTGACGTTCTTCGCGGACGCGCCGGCTTCGCTGCTTACATCAGGTGTAGACACAAAAACCCCTATGGGTAGATAGATGACCTCGCCGGGGCGCGAACGGCACGTTCATGCCGCGTCTCGCACACACCGGATTACCGGATCCATTGGCCGGTAAAGCTAATACTAGCCCCCGGCCGGGGCACGGCAGAATTCTGATGACAGCAGCCGCATCCCGCCCGCCGGCGGCGATTCGACGCACCCGCCGGGGCGGCGCGAGGCACCCTCAGGCGGCCCGTTCGGAGGCGCTGCCGTCCGGATCCGCCAGTGACTGCCGGTGGACGGTCGCGATGCGCTGAATCACTGTCACCAGGCTCGCGGCTGCGAGCAGGCACAGCGTCGCGAACAGCACCACGGCGGGCAGGCCCAGGCCGGTGAGTCCCGTGACCACCAGGACGGAGACAAGGCGCTCGGCGCGCTCGGCGATGCCGACGTTGGCATGAAAACCGAGCGCTTCGGCCTTCGCCCGCGCATAGGAGACAACCATGCCCAGGACCAGGCTGACGACGGCGGCGATGGCGACCGGCGGATTGGCGCCTCCGGTGAAGAACCAGACGGCGACGCCGGCAAACAGGGCGCCGTCCGCCACGCGGTCCAGGGTGGAGTCAAGGAAGTTGCCCCACCGTCCGCCGCGGTGCTGCATCCGGGCCATGATGCCGTCAATGAGGTCGGAGAAGATGAACGCCGTGATGAAAACGGTCCCCCAGAAGAGCTGCCCGAGCGGGTAGAACACGAGCGCGCCGACCACCACGCCGAGCGTGCCGACAACCGTGACGGCGTCCGGGGAAACGCCGATCCTCAGCAGCCAGCGGGCCACCGGAGACAACAGGGCGGTAAAAAACCCGCGCGCGTGCCTGTTAAGCATCCGGCTCCCCGTCGGTCTCGTGCTGCACGGGCATCTCCTGCGGCCAGGCGTCGGCCACCTGCTGGCGGACCTCGCCGAGGGTCTGCGTGACCGCCTTGGTCTGGGCAATGATGGGGAAGAAATTCCCGTCGCCGCCCCAGCGCGGCACGACGTGCTGGTGCAGGTGCCCGGCGATGCCCGCCCCGCCGGTGACACCCTGGTTCATCCCCAGGTTGAAGCCGGTGGGGTTGGCGACCTTCCGAAGAACCCGCATGGCGGTCTGGGTCAGTTCAGCGAATTCCGCGGTTTCCTCGACGGTGAGATCCGTGTAGTCGGGGATGTGCCGGTAGGGGCAAATCAGCAAGTGGCCCGGGTTGTACGGGAAGAGGTTCAGCACCACATAACTCGTGCGTCCCCGGTACACGATCAGGGAGTCCTCATCCCCCCGTTCGGGCGCGGCGCAGAACGGGCAGTCGTTGGGGTCCTTGAACTGGTGCTGGCCTCCCTTGATGTACGCCATCCGGTGCGGGGTCCACAGGCGCTGGAAAGCGTCCGGGACCCCGGCCAGGCCGAAGTCGTCCGTCACGGCGTGGTCGCCCGGATACTCCGGCCCGGCCCCTGTGGATTCCTGCACGCGCTGCCCTTCCGTAGGCCTAGCTGGTCCGGTTGCGGACGGCGTCGACGATCCGCTGGACGGCCTCGGCGACGGGCACGCCGTTGTCCTGGCTGCCGTCGCGGAAACGGAAGGACACCGCTCCCGCCTCGGCGTCGTCCCCGCCGGCGATCAGCACGAACGGGATCTTGTCCTTGCTGGCCGTGCGGATCTTCTTCGGGAAACGGTCCGAGGAGATGTCCACCTCGGCCCGGATGCCGGCCGCCTTAAGCTGGCCCACGACGTCGAACATATAGTCGTTGAAGGCCTCCGCCACCGGGATGCCCACTACCTGCACGGGCGCCAGCCAGGCAGGGAAGGCGCCGGCGTAGTGCTCGGTCAGCACGCCCATGAAGCGCTCCACGGACCCGAACAGGGCGCGGTGGATCATCACCGGCCGCTGGCGGGTGCCGTCGGCGGCCTGGAACTCGAGTTCGAAGCGTTCGGGCAGGTTGAAGTCCAGCTGGATGGTGGACATCTGCCAGGTCCGGCCGAGCGCGTCCTTGACCTGGACCGAAATCTTCGGTCCGTAGAACGCGGCTCCGCCCGGATCCGGGATGAGTTCAAGCCCGGAGGCCTCGCCGACTTCGGCGAGGGTGCGGGTGGCTTCCTCCCAGATGGCGTCATCGCCGACAAACTTGTCCGGGTTCTTGGTGGAGAGCTCGAGGTAGAAGTCGTCCAGGCCGTAGTCCTTGAGCAGCCCGAGGACGAAGTTCAGCGTGGTGGTGAGCTCGTCCTTCATCTGCTCGCGGGTGCAGTAGATGTGGGCGTCATCCTGGGTCATGCCCCGGACACGGGTCAGGCCGTGCACCACGCCGGACTTCTCGTAGCGGTAGACCGAGCCGAATTCGAAGAGCCGCAGGGGCAGTTCGCGGTAGGACCGGCCGCGGGAACGGAAGATCAGGTTGTGCATGGGGCAGTTCATCGGCTTGAGATAGTAGTCCTGGCCGGGCTTGCGGACCGTGCCGTCCTCGTTCAGTTCCGCATCGATGTGCATCGCCGGGAACATGCCCTCGCGGTACCAGTCCAGGTGGCCGGAAACCTCGTACAGGTGGCCCTTGGTGATGTGCGGGGTGTAGACGAACTCGTAGCCGGCATCCACGTGCCGCTGCCGGGAGTAGTCCTCCATGGCCTTACGGATGATGCCGCCCTTGGGGTGGAACACCGGCAGGCCGGAGCCGAGCTCGTCCGGGAAGGAGAACAGGTCCAGTTCAGCGCCGAGCTTGCGGTGGTCGCGGCGCTCAGCCTCGGCAATGCGCTCCTGGTATGCCTTGAGCGCGTCCTTGGTGGGCCAGGCCGTACCGTAAATGCGCTGCAGCTGCTGGTTGTTCTGGTTGCCCAGCCAGTAGGCGGCCGAGGACCGGGTCAGCGCGAAGGCGTTGGAAATCAGCTTGGTGTTCGGCAGGTGCGGGCCGCGGCACAGATCACACCAGAGGCTGTCCCCGCTCTTGCGGTCCACGTTGTCATAGATGGTGATGTCCCCGGCGCCGACCTCGACGCTGACGCCCTCTCCGGCGTCGGCGGCGTCGTTCTTCTTGCCCAGGAGTTCGAGCTTGTAGGGCTCGTCCTTCATCGCCTCGCGGGCCTCATCCTCGGTGACGACGCGGCGCACGAATTTCTGGTTCTGGTTGATGATCTTCTGCATCATTTTTTCGAGCTGGCGGAGGTCCTCGGGGGTGAACGGTTCAGCGACGTCAAAATCGAAGTAGAAGCCGTCCGTGATGTACGGGCCGATGCCGAGCTTCGCGTCGGGGCGCAGCTGCTGCACGGCCTGGGCCATGACATGGGCGGTGGAGTGGCGCAGGACGTTGAGCCCGTCCGGGGAATCAATGGTGACGGCCTCCACCGTGGCACCCTCGGGAAGGGGCTGGTCCAGGTCCTTCAACTCGCCGTTGACGCGGGCCACAACAACATCGCGGCGCTCAAAGAAGAGTTCCGCGCCGGTGGTCCCGGTAGTCACCTTGGTCTCTTCGCCGTCGACGAGAAGGGTGATCTGCTGGGCATCTGACACGGGTGTCTCCTATTCAAAGTTAAGGCTTCGTAGCTTGTGGCGTACGGGGACCACAGCCAGCCTCGTCCATGCTATCGGTTTCTCCAGAGGCCAACCAACGCGCCACGGCGGCAGCCGCCACACCGCGCTTATCGCACCGAAGGCTGCGCCGAAGGGTCCTCAGCCGCCCAGCCCGGTGATGGCGAGGTTCCGACTGATCCCGTCCAGGGGGCCTGGCAGGTGGCCGCCCAGGGGTCCGGACAGGTAGGGCGCGCGCTGACCGGCGACCCCCGCTGCCGGCTCCGGGAACGGCAGGGTCTCCGGGCGGCTGAGGTCCCAGGCCATGCTGGCGCTGATGCTGATCCCCCGCGGTCCGGTCCGCCGGGTGGTGCCGCGGATCAGCAGCAGGCGGGTGCCGAACAGCAAAGACCCGGCCTGCTCCTGCGCCTCGTGGAAGAAGACCGAATCCACGCAGCCCGTGCCGTCGTCGACGCTGATGAACACCACCCGCCGGCCGCCGCGCATGGGTGGGGTCTGGGTGGCCACCCGCACCCCGGCCACGAGCACTTCTGTGCCGTTGCGCAGCCCCAGCAGACGGTCCGCGGTGGTGACGCCGAGCCGGTCCAGCAACGGGCGGTGGCTCGTCATGAGGTGCTCGCTGACGTCCACAGCCATGAGGTCCAGTTCTGCCCGGACATTCTCCACCATGGTGGGTGCGGGCAGCGCCGCCTTCAGGTTCTTCAGTTCCACGTCCCCCAGCGGCAACGCCAGCTGGCCCTCGATGACGTCTATGCCTTTACGGTGGGGCCGGGCCTGGAGCTTCTGCAGGTGCTGGACCAGATCCGCCCGGTTCGCCGTTCCCCCGGACGCCCGGTGCAGGGAATCGAAGGCGCCCAACTGGGCCAGGCGTTGGATGCCGGGCCGGCTCAGCCGCGACCGGGCGCGCAGGTCCGCCAGGGAGTCGTAGGGCTGCCCGGCCACAATCCGTTTCAGCTCGGCGCCGGAGAGCCCGAAGATGCCGTTCAGGCTCAGCCGGATGCCCAGCTTGCCCCGGTCCGGTCCTGATTCCACCCGCTCCACCCGGTATTCGGCCTGGCTCCGGTTGATGTCGAGGGGAAGGATGGGAATGCCCAGCCGGCGGGCCTCGGCCACGAGGAGGCGCTTGGGATACATGCCGGGGTCGTGTTCCCAGAGACCGGCCAGGAACGCCTCCGGGTGGTGCGCCTTGAGCCAGGCCGACTGGTACGTGGGCACGGCAAAGGCGGCGCCGTGGGCCTTGCAGAACCCGAAACTGCCGAAGGCCTTCAGGGTGCCCCAGACCTTGTCCACCACCTCGGGGCTGTAGTTCCTGGCCCGGGCCTCCTTCCGGAAGAACTCCTCTACCTTCCCTTCCTGCACCTCGTGGCCCAGGGCACGGCGGAACTCGTCGGCGCGCGCCAGCCCGCACCCGGTCATGACGTCGAAGGTCTTGAGGATTTGTTCGTGGAAGACGGTGACCCCGTGGGTCTCTTTGAGGACGGGCTGGAGGTCAGGGTGCGGGTAGACCTCGGGGGCAAATCCGTGCCGGTGCTCCAGGAAGGGCCGGACCATGTCGGATTTCATCGGCCCCGGGCGGAACAGCGAGATGTCAATGATGAGATCGTTGAATTCCCGGGGCGCCATCTTGCCGATCAGTTCGCGCTGGCCCGGGGATTCGATCTGGAAGCAGCCCAGGGTGTGGGTGCTGCGGATCAGCTCAAAGGTGGGTTCGTCATCCAGCGGGACCGCGTTGAGGTCGATGTGCCCGTCCGCGGCGATGTAATCCGGCCCGGTCCCGTCCGGACCGGCCGGGTGGGCGCCGGCGGCCACCACCTCGGCCTTGGAGGGGTGGAGCCGGATGACTTCCCGGACGGCAAAGGCCATGGCGCTCTGCATCCGGACGCCCAGAACATCGAGTTTGAGCATGCCCATGGGATCCATGTCGTGCTTGTCGAACTGGCTCATGGGCAGGCCCAGGCCGCTGGGCTGCACGGGGGTGCGGTCCAGCAGGGTGGCGTCGCCGAGGATGACCCCGCACGGGTGCATGGAGATATGGCGCGGCAGCCTGTCCAGCCGTTCCGTGAGGTCCACCAACAGGTCCAGCTGCTGGTTTTCGCCGATGCCGCGCTGCTCCACCCGGTCCGCGAATTCCTTCAGCTCGGGTTTCTCCACGAGGGCTTCGCGGAAGTTCCGGGCCGAGAAACGCCACAGCTGCTTGGCGATTTCCCCGACCTCGCCGTCGTCCATGCCCAGGGCCAGTCCGGCGTCCCGCACGGCACCGCGAGCGCGGTAGCCGTTTTGCATGCTCATCAGGGTGACGCGTTCGGCACCGAAGCGCTCAAAGATCTTCCGGTAGACGTTGTGCCGTTCGGCGCTTTCGACGTCGATATCGATGTCCGGCAGCGTGGCGCGGTCACGGGAGAGGAAGCGCTCAAAGATGAGGTCGTGCTGGAGCGGGTTCACCTGGCTGATGTCGATCAGGTAGTTGACCAGGCTGGAGGCCCCCGACCCGCGCGCGGCCGCACGGACGCCCAGGGCCAGGATCATCCGGGAGACCTCGGCAACGGTCAGGAAGTAGGAGGCGAAGCCCAGCGATTCGATGATCCGGAGCTCGTGCTCCAGCCGGGTCCGCATCTGCTGTTCCTGCTGCCCGGAGATCCCCGGAAACCGGCGGGCGATGCCGGCTTCACAACGCAGTGTCAGCTCCGCGAGCGCATCCCCGGAGATTCCGATCACGGACGCTTCCGGGACCACGGGCTGCTTCCAGCCCATGTCGGCCACAGGATCCATGCGGCAGCGGTCCGCGAGCGCCTCGGTTTGGGCGAGGAGCCGTTTGAGGTCTGCCGTGCCGTACCCGGCGGCGTGGATGATCTCCTTGCCCAGCTGCAGCATCTGGGCCGCCGATTTGAGCCAGCCCTGCCCGTTGGGCTGCAGCAGCGGGGCGGCGGAGAGCTCGGGGAGGGATTTGAGCGTCCTGGCGGAGTCCAGCACGTCGGCGGTGGCCGCGCCGTCCTCGGCGACATACCGCACGGCGTTGCTCAGCACGGCAGGCACCCCGTGTTCTGCGGCGAGTTTGAGCATGCGCACGGCGTGGGCGGTGCTCAGTGGCTCCCCGGGCGGGCTGAGCTGGGATACCACCTCCGCTGCCAGCGTCCCGGGGGGCATGGCGTCCAGCCAGCGTTTGAACAACGTGCGGGGCCGCAGGTAGCGCCGGCCGCCCATGGCGCGCCCGACGTCGGAATCCGGGCCGATCAGCACCGTGAGGACCGGCTGCAGGGTTTCCGGGTGCAACGTGCGGGAGGCCAGCTCGGCCCTGGTGACAGCCACCGGTACCGTTCCCTGTGCCTTGCCCGAGGTGCGGGCGTGGGCGTCGGAGATCAGCCGGCACAGTGCCCGGTAACCGGCGCCGTTGTTGTGTCCGTGCGCCAGCACGACGACGCGTCCCCCGAGCTGGGTGCGGAGGTCGCCGTCGTCGTCAAAGACCGCAAGGTCGACCCCGACGATCGCATCCAGCCCTGCGGCCATGCACGCCTTCAGGTGCTTGACGGTGCCGTACAGCCCGTCACGGTCCGTGCACGCCAGCGCGGTGGCGCCGTCGGCGGCTGCGGCCGCGGCCAATTCCTCCGGCCACGAGACGCCATAGTGGGCGCTGAAGGCGGTGGAGACGTGCAGGTGGGTGAAGTTCATGCTGTTTCAGGCTTCCGGAGGGGCTTCAGGGCGTCGTGGATTCGTACGAGCCGCCACCGGCCGCTGCCGACGTGCCGGCTCAGGTCAAGGGTGAGGGTGGAGTCCGCCGCGCCCTGACCTGCGGCACGCACCTGGACCCGCCAGATCTCGTGGTCCACCAGGCCCGGGCCGCTCCCGAGCGGTGCCCGGTCTTCCTCCGTCCACCACTGCCGGCGTTCATACCAGCGGACCGGTTCCGCGCAGACCGTGTAGTGCCGGCCCGCCCAGTCCAGCCGCAGGGGCTGCCCTGCGGGAGTGCAGGCGACATCTACGGACTCGCTGAACATCCCCATACTGCCTCCCCGCGCCGTCCGACTGCCGCCAAGCCAGTACCGGCAGGCGACGCCTAGGTCTTACTCAATTGCCCATGGTTTCCCCTAGGGGTTTCACTTGGGTTTTTTCCTTGGCGTTCGAACATATATTCGAATAAATCCAGTCTACGTGGAAGAGGCGTCAAAACCCAGATCAGGGGTGGACGGACGCAGGTGCAGGTAGCAGGATTGAGCCATGAGCTCCCACAACGCACTTCTGAAGCACGTAAGCATCGCCGCCAAGGATTCAACCTTGGTGGCGACTTTTGATATAGACGGAAACATTCCCGGCCAGGGCGCCTATGTGGTGGGGCTCCTGGCGGCAACCCCGGACTACTCGCACCAGCGCAGAATGGGGATCGAGTTCATGAACGGCGAGGCCGTGTCCTTCTACTGCTTCAGCCACGACGGCACCGAGGAAAATTTCGACCTCAAGGGGGTCGAGCACTCGGGCAACACCATTACCGGCAATTTCCCGCTCACCACGGTGCTGGGGCTGCCCAAGGGCCACCTCATGACGGCCTTCAGCGATTGTGACGGCCGGGAATACCAAGCCAACGTGCCTGTCGAAGAGGCACTCTAAGCTCCCGCTAGGAGGTGGACTTGTACACTTCCAGCTCGAGCGTGATGAAGGCATCGATCATCGCCCGGTAGGTCTTCTCGACAAGTTCGACGTCGATGTCCTTCTTTTCCGCCGTGGCGCGGACGTGTTCGATGACCCGTTCCACACGCCCCGGCGCACGGACCTCGGCGCTGTCCGCCTTGAGGGTTCCGGCGATCCGGATCAGCCGTTCCCGGCGCCCAATCAGGGACACGATCTGCTCGTCCACCTCGTCAACAGCCACCCGCACGGCGGCGAGCTGTTCGCGGTCGGCCTTGGCGGCTTTGTCGTCTGCGTGATTTGTGGGCATGTGCATGACAGTATCGAAAGATGCAGCCACGAGTCGACTTCATATCACTAGGTGTCCGCAGTGTTCACGCCTCGCACCGCTTCTACGTCGACGGCCTCGGATGGCCGGTCCACCGGGAAGTGCCCGGGGAGGTGCTCTTCATCCAGGTCAACCACGGTCTCATCCTCTCCCTCTGGGACGCGGGACAGATGCAGTCCGAGGCGGCCACCGATCCCCCTGCCGGCATTGCGTGCATCACGCTGAGCCACAACCTGGCCAGCGCGGCGGAAGTCGACTGGGTAATGGCCGAGGCCGAAACCGCAGGAGCCCGCATCGTCGCGGCACCGAAGACCCAGCCCTGGGGCGGCTACACCGGCTACTTCGCCGATCCCGACGGCTACCGCTGGGAAGTCGCCTTCAACCCCGACTGGTCGGTCGGTGGCGGCGGTGCGGTGACGCTCTGACGCCGGGACGTCCTAGAACAGGTTCCCGACCGGCTGGATGAGTTCCGGAGAGTCATTCTTGACGTTGCCGACGGCGGTGCCGACGGCGTCGATCGTCCAGCCCTCCGCGACGTCGTGCGCCCCGGCCCGGACCAGGTCCACCAGCCCGGCCGCGTCCTCGGCCTGCGGGTCCAGCCACGTCTGCATGGTCTCGCGGTTCATGGGCAGCGGAACCCTGTCATGCAGCGCGGTCAGCTCGGACAGCATTCCCCCGGCGTATCCCTCCGGCGGCGAGTCGGTGGTCATGATCGACGTCGACAGCATCCAACGCTCCGGGTCGCCTTCCGCCTTGGACGGGTCCCTCCACCATTCATAGAGTCCCGCGAAGACAATCGGCCGACCGTCCTTGGGATGGACGTAGTAGGGCTGCTTGCCGCGCCCCTCACCCTTCCACTCGTAGTAGCCGTCCGCGGGGACGGCGCAGCGGCGGGAGCGGGTGGCTTTCCGGAAGGCGGGCTTCTCCAGCACGGTCTCGCTGCGGGCGTTGATCATTTTGGACCCGATGCCGGGATCCTTGGCCCAGGACGGCACGAGGCCCCAGCGCGCAATGTGCAGTTGGCGGACCGGCTCCCCCTCCACCAGCCGTTCGAGCAGGATGGGCACGTCCGCGGTGGGCGCGACGTTCCACGACGGCGGGATAACCACCTCGTCTTCGAGCTCGGCGTCGAAATCGGCCAGCAGGTCTCCGACGGCCCGGGCCATCACGTAGCGTCCACACATGCCCTCAGCATGCCATCACGGACCGCCGTGCGGGAATAGCGGGCGGCGCGGTACGGTTATTGACAGTGACGTACGACTTCAGTGGGGACCCGGCGCTCCGTGCCAGCCCCGACCACCAGCTTGAGGAGAACTTCGTGGACTTTACCCCCGAAATCGGCACCATCACCATGTTTTCGACCACGTGGTGCGGCTACTGCACCCGGCTCAAGAAACAGCTGGACGCGCAGGGCATCGGCTACACCGAGATCAACATCGAGGAAGTCGAAGGCACCGCCGATCTCGTCGAGCAGCTCAACGGAGGCAACCGCACCGTGCCCACCGTGCTGTTCCCGGACGGAACGGCCGCCACGAACCCCTCCGCAGCCGAGGTCAAGAGCCGGCTCGCCGCCTAGCCCTTCCTCCATCCCAAAACGACATCACACGACGACGGCGCGGCCTCCCAGGGGCCGCGCCGCCGCCCGTTGTCCAGAAAACCCGTTGTCAGGCAAGATGTGCGGCTAACCCGCGATCAGAGAAGAGGAGCTTTATCCATGGTCCATAAAGTCAAAGGCGCAGTAGTCCGCTCCAAGAATGCCGACGTCACCCTGGAGACAATCCTGGTGCCGGATCCCGGCCCGGGCGAGGCCCTCGTGGACATCCTCACCTGCGGCGTCTGCCACACCGATCTGCACTACAAGCAGGGCGCCATTAACGATGAATTCCCGTTCCTTCTCGGCCATGAGGCCACCGGCGTGGTCAGTGCCGTGGGACCGGACGTCACCGAGGTAGCACCCGGCGACCGCGTGGTGCTGAACTGGCGCGCCGTCTGCGGCGAGTGCCGGGCCTGCCGCCGCGGCGAACCGCAGTACTGCTTCAACACCCACAACGCCACCCAGAAGATGACGCTGGAGGACGGCACGGAGCTGACCGCCGCGCTGGGGATCGGCGCCTTCGCCGAAAAAACCCTCGTCGCTGCCGGCCAGTGCACCAAGGTGGACCCCGAGGCCGACCCCGCCGCGATCGGCCTACTCGGCTGCGGTGTCATGGCCGGCATCGGCGCCGCGATCAACACCGGGAACGTCCAGCGCGGCGATTCGGTCGCCGTGATCGGCTGCGGCGGGGTGGGCGTGGCGGCCGTCGCCGGCGCGGCGCTCGCTGGCGCCACCACGGTGATTGCCGTCGACATCGACGCCAAGAAGCTCCAGCGCGCCAAGGACCTCGGCGCCACCCACACGGTGGACTCCTCCGCCGGCGACCCTGTCGAGGCGATCCGGGAACTGACCGGCGGCTTCGGCGCCGACGTGGTGATCGACGCCGTCGGCCGGCCTGAAACGTACAAGCAGGCGTTCTACGCCCGTGACCTCGCCGGCACCGTGGTCCTGGTGGGGGTGCCCAGCCCCGACATGACCCTGGAACTGCCGCTGCTGGATGTGTTCGGCCGCGGCGGCGCGCTGAAGTCATCCTGGTACGGCGACTGCCTGCCCTCGCGCGACTTCCCCATGCTCATCAACCTCTACCGGCAGGGCAAGCTGGACCTGGACGCCTTCGTGACGGAGCGGATCACCATCGACCAGATCGAAGAGGCCTTCGGTAAGATGCATGCCGGAGCGGTGCTGCGCTCGGTGGTCGAACTGTGAACGCCGGCTCTGTAGGCATCCGGATCGACCGGCTGGTCACCGCCGGGACGTTTTCGCTCGACGGCGGCACCTGGGACGTAGAGAACAACGTGTGGATCGTCGGGGATGACGCCGAATGTGTCATCATCGACCCCGCCCACGATCCCGCCGCCGTGGTCGCCGCCGTCGCGGGCCGGAAGGTCACGGCCATCCTGCTCACGCACGGCCACGATGACCATATTCGCGCCGTCCGCGAGGTCGGGACGCTCGTGAACGCGCCGGTGTACCTGAACCGGGACGACTGGATGCTCTGGGAGCGGGTCTTCCCCGGGACCGAACCGGACGGCGACATCGCCGACGGCGCCACGTTCGAGGTCGCGGGGGCCACGCTCGTGGCACTCCACACCCCCGGCCATTCGCCCGGGTCCGTGTGCTTCCTCCTGGCCGGCGCAGGCCCTGAATCTGAAGCCACAGTGTTCAGCGGCGACACGCTGTTCCAGGGCGGCCCGGGGGCCACAGGGCGTTCCTTCAGCGACTTCCCCACCATCATCGAATCCATCCGGAGCCGGCTCCTGCCGCTCCCCGCGGACACGGTGGTGCGCACCGGCCACGGTGATCCGACGTCGATCGGGGCGGAAGCTCCGCACCTTGAAGAATGGATCGCGCGGGGGCACTGACCTCGGCCAGGCACAGGACCTTCCGGAGGTCCGGTCCGGGCTTCCGGATCGGGCCTCCCCACCAATAGGATGTTGGGCCATGAGCCCATTTCCCAGCAAGGACGCTGACATCTTCGCCGCGGACCTGCGGACCCAGTTCGATGCCTTCCTCGATGAACACCGGGCGGCCCTGCACGACTGCCTGGACGGACTGTCAGAGGAGGAAGCCCGGGCATCGCTGGTACCCTCCCGGACCACCCTCCTGGGACTGCTCAAGCACGCCACCTTTGTTGAGAGGGTCTGGTTCGATGAGGCCATCACGTGCCGGACCCGGCAGGAGATCGGCATCCCGGCCACCCCGGACGAATCGTTCATCCTCGTAGAGGACGACACCATCGCGGGCCTGCAGGCCGCCCACGGCCGGGCCTGCGAGGAATCACGACGGCGGGCCGCTTCCCTCGATCTTGACGACCTCGTCAGGGGAAACCGGCGCGGACCGCTGCCGCTGCGGTGGGTCTACCTGCACATGCTCAGGGAGCTCGCCCAACATTGCGGCCACGCGGACATCCTGCGCGAACAGATCCTCGCGGCGCGCCCCTGACGGCGCCGGCCAACCGGGGCAACGCCTACGATTCGAAGCGGGTACCAATATCCGTTGTGCCGGCGATTGAGGCAACAATGGACGTCGCAACATCGCGGACCTTGGTGTTCCGCGCGTTGGAGGCCTTGCGGAGGACGCTGAGTGCCTCATCCGGGCGACACCTGTTCTGCGCCATGATGACACCGATTGCCATGTCAATCACTGACCGTGATTGCATGGCGTTCGCGAGGTCGTCGCAGGCCCCCTGCAGCTGGTCAATGCGCAGGGACAGGCGCAGGGGCCCCGAGACTTTCCGGGCAATGTTTTCCGCGGAGACGATGTCGCTGGCCGTAAATCCGGAGCGGCGTCCGGCGTAGAAGCTGAAGGCGGCGCGGCTGTCGCTCTCGCTTTCACCGTCCAGAGCAACCGGGATGCAGAGGACGGCGAGGTATCCCCCGGCGGCGGCCGTTTTGCCGAATTCGGGCCACTGGTTCCCCTGCGTCAGGTCCCTGATGTAAACCGTGCGCGCCTCGCCCATGGCCGTGATGGCGGGCCCGTCGCCGTCCCGGCTCTGCATCTGCGCCAGCGCCAGGACATGCGGGCTGCCGGCGCCGGTCCGCGTGGGCTTCCTGGGCCTCGCTACCCTGACGGAGCAGACCACGGGCCGGTCGGCCCGGGAAAGCCCTCCGGCTGCCAGCCGGGTCAGCTCGTCAAGAAATTCACCCAAGTCCGCGCTGGCCACCACGAGATCCTGGAGTGCCTCCGCGGTTGCGCAGCCTGATCGCTGTTCCTCGGGTTTCACCCCAAACCTCTTCCCCCAATTGGCAATAAGTCATATTACATCGCACACAACGCGTCACGTTGCCCGCACGCAACGCGTCAATGGCGTGCATACGTGCGCTCCCTATGGCCTCGTTGCAGCACTCGGGCTGATCGCACGTTCTGGCGATGGGTCGAGGCGGAGCAAATGCCACTGCCATGCGTCGAGTCCGACGAACAGCCCGTCGAAGAGATCGTCACCGGCGCGGTCGAAACTCGTGTCCCGGGTAGGGTCGGTCAGCTGCCACCTGTGTCCACGCACGTCCGGCCACGGTGCCTTCACGTGACCTGCTGCGGGCGCATCGCTCAGGTTCACGACGATCAGCCAGCGGGTGGCGCCGTCCCAGCTCCAGGCGACGAGGTTTTCGAAGCTGCTATTGCCCGGCCACCCCGCCCGTTCACACAATTGCCAGTGGCCGTCCCGAAACGTCGGGTCGGCGACAGCCGCCAAGAGCCGGTGGTAGAACGCCGCGAGCTGGTCATCGGGCGGCTCGGCGGGGAAGCGACCGAGGAACACCGGAAGGTGTACCCGCCATCCCAACAGCTGGCCGTGGTGAACAAGCCGTGCCCCGGTCTGGGTCAGTGCCGTTACGGCCGCGACCTGTGAACGGCCGGCTCCGAACACCGCCGGGGCCCTTGGTTCGTCGTGATTCTCCACGAACCGGACCAGGGCGTCCTGATACGCGGGCTCCGCCAGCAGGTGGAGCCGCACCTCGTCGGCACTCCCGCGAACAAGGCGGTCATACAGTCGCTTGTCGTAGCAGTAGTCAAAGCCCTGCTGCATCAGGGACCACTCAAGATCCCAATAGGCTTCGGCGAGGAACACGAAACCGGGGTGGGTTTCACGGACGGCGGCGATCACAGTTGGCCAGTACTCTGTGCCTGGTGCAGGACCGACCCGGGCGCCCCAGGTGCGGGCGAAAACGTCGTTCATCACCAGCATCGCCATGTCGCAACGCACGCCGTCGCACTGATCGGCAATCGATCGCACCGTCTCCACCGCCGCCGATCGCAGTGTGGGGTCGAAGGCGTTGAGCTGCACGACATCCGGCCACGCCGGGAAGTAGGGGTCCCGCCCGTTGGCGAGCACCCGGCCGCCCACCTCGACGAAGGACGACGGATCCCGGTCCCGATCCGCGGCGGTTCCCGACACGAAGAGCTCGGGTGCCTCCGTGGTCCACGGATGATCAGGGGCCACATGGTTGGGTACGAAGTCCAGGATCAGCCGGAGACCCCGCGCGGCCAGGGTCCCCCGGGCGGCGGCAAGACCGGCAGGGCCACCCAGGTGGTCATCGACCACGTAGTCCCTGACGCAGTACGGCGACCCGACGACGTCCTCGGCACGCCAATCGGGAAGAGCGGCCTGGAAATCGGACCGCAGGGCTGGATTTGCCAGTGCGATCGCGATTCCGGCGGGGCTGCGCCGCCACACCCCCATCAACCAGACCGTATCGACGCCCAGGCCGGCAATCTCATCCCAGTACCGTTGCGGAACCGAGCCCAGGTCGATCGGTTTTCCTTCTTTGGCGCTGATTGATTCGAGCCATGGCCATGTGTTGATCTCGTAGATAAAAGGGTGGACCGCCCGGGGCGGCAGGCCAGGTGGCCGGTCCGCCGCTGCCATCTCATCCATCACAGCTCCTCCTTCGTCGGTCAGGCCTCTCCGGCCAAGGGCTGGAACCTTAGTCTTGCTGGACAGGAGTTCCCGGTTCGGCTTCCGGCGGTCCTGTCGCGGCAGTTGGGTTCGGGTTGCCCGGGAATACCATCCGGTCGCTGTTGCGGGGCGGGTCGAGGAGGAGGTCCGCGACCAAAGCGGTCCACCCTGTCTGGTGCATGGCGCCCAGGCCAGCCCCGTTGTCGCCATGGAAATACTCGTAGAACAACAGGTTGGCCTTCCACGCGGGATCGTTCTGCAACAGCTCCACGCCACCATAGACCGGTCTGCGTCCGTCCGGCCCGGGGAGCCAGATACTCACCAGGCGATCGGTGAGGTCACTCGCTATCTCGCGCAGGGTCAGGTAGTGACCGGAGCGGGTGGGGTATTCGACGGTGAACTCGGGACCGAAGAACTGGTCGTACTGCAGCAGTGCGCGGATGATGAGGTAGTTGACCGGCAGCCACACCGGCCCCCGCCAGTTGGAATTGCCGCCGTACATGGCGGTCCGCGATTCGGCTGGTTCGTACTGGATTGCCGCGGCGGGCAGCCCCGGAACCGTGTAGGGCGTGTTGTGGCGTTTGGACAGCGATCGCAGCCCGCGCGGAGAAAGGAATGCGTCCTCGTCGAACAGGGTGCCGAGCAACCGGGCAAGCTTGTCCATGGGGAGCACCGACAGCAACGTCCGCCGGGACTCCCCGTCGCCCCGGACCTGCCAATCGAGGATCTCGTGCCGCTCGGTCTGTTCCAGCCGGCTGGCGAACCGCTTCCGCAGCCGGCGGTTCCGGTCTGTGTCCTGGGTAGGGAGCGCGACCGCGGGCAGTGCCGGGATCAACCCGACGAGGGTCTGCACCTTGATCGAGACGCTGATCCCGGAGGGGTCGGTGAGCCGGTCGTAGAAGAAGCCGTCCTCGGTGTCGTAGCAGCCTGAATCCTCCAGCGCGTCCATGATCAGCACGGTCTGTTCCAGGAATTTCACCACCATGTCCTCATAGACGTCGTCATGTTCGGCGAGCTTGGTGGCCAGGGTGAGCATAGCCACGGAATAGTACGCCATCCACGCGGTGCCGTCGGCCTGGTCCAGCCTGAAGCCGGGGGGCAGGTGCGAGCGGTCGATGGGGCTGATGTTGTCCAAACCCAAAAAGCCGCCGCCGAACAGGTTGTTTCCGTCGGGGTCCTGCCGGTTGAGCCACCAGGTGAAATTCAGCAGCAGCTTGTTGAACACCCGTTTCAGGAAGTGCAGGTCGGTGCCGCCGTCGATGACGAACACCCGGATGGCGGCCAGCGCATGGACGGGCGGATTGACATCGTCGAAGCTCCACTCATAAGACGGGAGCGCACCGTTCGGATGCTGGAACCACTCGCGAAGGAGGACCAACAGCTGGTATTTGGCGAACGCGGGATCCAAGTGCGCCCAGGTGACCGCGTGAAACGCCAGATCCCACGCCGCGAACCACGGGTATTCCCACGGGTCGGGCATGGCGAGCACATCGAAGGAGTCCAGGTGCCGCCAGCCCGTGTTCCTGCCGTTGCGATGCCCGGCCGGTGGTGTCGGTTGGTTGGGGTCGCCATCCAACCACACGTTGACCCGGTACGGGTACATCTGCTTGCTCCAGATCAGCCCCGCGCAGGACTGGCGCATCACCTGCATCGGCTCGGCACCGATCTCGGCGGGGGCGATCGCCGCGTAGAACTCGTCCGCTTCCCGCTCCCGGTCAGTCATGACGCCATCGAAATAGGAGTCGAACCATCGGGCGGGGGGTGCGGTTTGCTCGGGGGCCGGCCGGTGCAGCCGCAGGCGCAGCTCGACCCGCCCTCCGCCGGGGACGGTCACCTGATACCACCAGGCTGCCTTGGTGCCCTGATGTTGCGGATTCACGGTGCCCGCGCCGGAGACCACGTGATCGTTGATGCCGTCCTTGGGGTAGGCGGTGACCGGAGCGGCACCGAACAGTCGGGCCGTGTTCGTTTCGTTGTCGCAGAACAACGGCTGCGGCCGCACTCCCTCCTTGGTGGGAGCGGCTTCGAGCCGGTAGCCGGAAAGCCGCGGGTGCTCGACGGCGACCCCGTCCCCGTCGAGGAACAATGACGGCGCCTCGCCGCCCGAGACCCGCCACGTGTTGCGGAACCACAAGGTGGGCAGCACCGAAAGCGCCGCTTCCTCGGACGAATGGTTCTCCATGGTGATCCGGGCAAGGACCTCGGTGGGCGAGGCCTTCGCGTACGCGACATCCACGGACCAGTACCGGCCCCCGTCAAAGACACCGGTATCCAGCAACTCGAACTCGGGTTCGTCCCGGGAACGACGGGCGTTCTCCTCAACCAGCTGCTGATACGGAAACGCTGCCTGCGGGTAGTGATACCGCCACCGCAGCCAGGCATGGCTGGGCAGCGCATCCGGGTACCACCAATACTCCTTGACGTCCTCCCCGTGATTGCCCTGGGGACCAGTCAGCCCGAACATCCGCTCCTTCAGGATCGGGTCGGCCCCGTTCCACAGCGCCAACCCCAGGCACAGGTCATGGTGAACGTCGGACAGCCCCGCCATGCCGTCCTCGTTCCACCGGAACGCACGGGACCGGGCATGATCATGGGGAAAATACTCCCACGCGTCGCCGTTGTCGCTGTAGTCCTCCCGAACCGTGCCCCAGGCCCGTTCCGACAGGTATGGCCCCCACTCGTACCAGGGGTTCGCCTCGAACAGGACATCTTCTGCCGCACCCGTGGCCTCGGCCAGCCGGGCGTGCTCAGCCGTCGCACCCCGAGGTGGCGCGGGCGGCGTCGTCGAGTCTTCGGTCATGGGGTCCTCCCAAGGAAGCGGTGCCTGCCGAACCTCTCAAGACATGCCCGGATGGTGGCCCACGACCTGGTCCACCGACCCTCTACGACGTCATGCGCCGCGCCGGGTGTGCCCTCTGGCATGACGATAGCAGGCGGCGCACAGCCACGCACTGGTAGGGTCTGCGCATGGATGAGAATTTGGGGAAGTTCATCGACAATTTCGCGCGGTTGGTGGAGCTTGCACAGTCCGGGCAGCACCGGGTGCAAGCGGGAACGCAACTACTGACCACGCTCACCGACCATTTGGCGGTCCCGGCGGAATCAGTGTCCGTGGTGGTGGAGCAGATTCCGCCGCACCGGTTCGTGGACGCAGACATCCTTATGGCCGAGCTCGCGGCAGAAGATCCGGAGTTCCGACTCGTGGGCATCGGCGGCGGAGACCAACGCCACCATCATTCGCTGAGCGACATGTTGCAGCAGTCCCAGATATATCCGCAATTCCCCCTGTCCCAGCCGGACTACGCCAACCTCGCTGTCGGCCCGGACGAACAAAGGCAGGCCGTGGCACTGGGACTGTGGCTGTTCAGCCATGGAAGCAGCCCAGTCGCGGTGCTGCAGCGGGACGCCAATCCCCGGTATGGCCGCCAGAGCGCATCCCTTGAAGTCCTGGCCGGCGCCACAGACAAGGCCGCACGCTTCCTCGCGGAGTTCCGCCGCCGAATGCAACACCGCAGTGTGCTCAAGGGACAGGTTATTTCGCTCGTGATGGGCGAGTACGGTCCCAGCGCGGCCGGGGTGACGTTTCATACCCGGCCGGCACTTGCGGCGTCCGATGTCATCTTGCCCGCGGGTCTCTTGGAGAAAGTATCGGACCACGTCTTAGGAATCGCCGAGCACCGGGAGTCTCTCACCAAGTACGGCCAGCACCTCAAACGCGGCGTCCTGCTCTATGGCAGGCCGGGGACCGGCAAGACCCACACGGTGCGGTACTTGTTAAGCCGGAGCGAAGGAGTCACAGCGATCCTTCTTTCGGGGGGATCGCTCGCCAGGGTCTCGGAAGCGGCCGCGATGGCCCGGGCCCTGCAGCCGTCGATCGTCGTTCTTGAGGACTGCGATCTCATCGCCGAAGACCGGAGCTTCGGTCACGGACCTCAGCCGTTGCTCTTCGAAGTGCTCGATGCCATGGACGGCTTGGCCAACGACGCCGACGTGGCCTTCGTCCTCACCACCAACCGGGTAGACATGCTCGAACGCGCCCTCGCACAGCGGCCTGGACGGGTGGACCTGGCCGTCGATATTCCTCTGCCTGCCCAGGCGGAGCGCGTCTCGCTGATCAGACTGTATGCTCGCGGCATCCCTTTCGGGCCCGCTTCGGTTGAGGACGCCGCAGCCCGCACCGCAGGCACTACCGCCTCGTTCGCGCGCGAACTCGTCCGCCGGGCAGTCGTGGCCGCCGCATTGGACGGCGTCCCGGTCGCGGACAACCATCTGGGGAGGGCAGTGGATGACCTCATGGCCGACGGGGCCGCCCTCACCCGAAGCCTTCTAGGCAGCGGGGGCGGCCCTGCCAGCAGCGGAGGGCCAGCAGACGCTGCGGGTCCGTTTATTCACCTCGGGGGCTGAAAGCGTTCCCCGGAGGCGGGAGACCGGGCGAAAAGTGTCGGCTGGGCAGCTGCTGACGTGCCAGAATCCACACATGACCAAGGAACGCAGTGAACTGAAGAGCATCGGATACGAGATCTTCATCGGTATCCTTTCGATCTTGTCGATCGTCAATCTCGTGCTCGCGTATGCCGCGCAGGAGCAGTCGCTCGCCACCGTGCTCGAGGTGATGAACGCCCTTTTCAGCGTGGTCTTCCTCGCAGACTTCCTCTACCGGATCGCCACCGTGCCATCGGCGGGCACCTATTTCTTCAAGCACTTCGGCTGGGCCGACCTGTTGGCCAGCCTGCCCCTCGCGCAACTGAAGTTCCTGCGCGTCTTCCGGCTGATCCGGGTGTACCGGCTGCTCCGCGACGTCGGCATCCGCACGGTCGGCCGCACGCTGAGCAAAGACCGGGCCGGCAGCTCCCTGTACGTCCTGCTGCTCATGGGCATTTTCGTGCTGGAATTCGGGAGCCTCATGATGCTCCGCATCGAGCAGTACGCCCCGGGGGCCAACATCAGAACCGCTTCGGACGCCATCTGGTACACGATCGTCACAATCTCGACCGTTGGCTACGGTGACCAATATCCGGTCACCGGCGCCGGCCGAATGCTCGGGTCAGGCATCATCGTCATCGGCGTCGGCATCTTCGGCACCTTCACCGGCTACCTGGCCAACTTCTTCCTGGCTCCCCGGAAGAAGGAACCCGCACCGTCCGTCGACGCGGCCGCCACCAGCGCGACGGTCGAAGGACTCCGGCTGCGCCTCGACGAGTCCGAAGCCAAGCTCGCCGAGATCAGAAAGCTCCTCACCGAGCCAACCTAGCCAGGGCATCCCCGGCGCGGCTGCCTGCCAGGGTTCTTCGCCGAACCAATGACTTTTTGGCACTCCCGGTGCGTGCCTGTCGGGGCAAGAGTTGGACCTACCGACGACCGGTGTGCGTACCGCCCGGTCCGGGTGCGACAGCCCGCTTGCAGTCGGCCGAGGCACCAGCCCGGAGCGGACCGTTGAGTTCTGGGGGTTGCCAGGGTGCCCGGTGAATCACGAGGTGGGCCAGAAATATCTACCTACCGGGGCCGTCCGAACCTGTCCTAGTCACCTGGCTTCAAACCACGCGTACCCCGTCATATCGAGCCGGGGTACGCGTGGACAGGAGACGCCTGTGCAGGTCGGTCCCAACGAGCGCGCGCGGCACTGCGCCGTGGACCGGACGGGTTAGCCCTCCGACTCCGACTCCGCCTCGGCCATAGCCTCGGTCAATTCGAGGGCGAAGCCCAGCGCGCTGGCGAGGTTGCCGGTTGCCGCGACGATTCGGGGGGTGCCGACAATGGGGGCAACAGCGATCAGGATGCCTTGGATGTCCTCACTGGTGATGCCGACATCCATCGCGGTACTGGCATTGAAAAAGTAGGACGCGGCCGGGGCGTCGACGGCGGCGAGGGCAGCGATCCGGGCCAGCATCAACTCGCGAGGCTCAAGGGCCGAGCGTTCAACCGATACCGCGGTGAGGTCGGCGAGGGCGTCCAGGATCGGGGTTTCTTCTTCGGCCATGGCCATGTCTCCATCTGGTTGCGGTGATTGTGTGGCGAGTGGCGCGACCACGGCCGGTCGCTGCGGCTCGACATCAACGTAACCCTCGAAAGCGGAGGACGACATCACCCCCATGGGATGAACCGACGCTCAGCCTGCCGTGGCGGCCGCAGGACATCTGCAGGAAACTTGAATGCGAAGCCCGCGATTCTGCCTACCCCGCCGGTCAAGTTGAACGGGGCCGGCGCCGGATGGCGCTGAACGGCAGGAGGATGAACAGGGCGAGTGCCAGGTAGCCGAACACGGCGACGACCGGTTGGACCAGCCCCATCAGGATCATTGCGACATACACGCCGAGCGTGGGTGTGAGCCGTTTGGTGAGGGTCTTCACGTCCTCATCAGCCAGATCCGGGCGCACGAGATGCGCGCGGACCGCGTATCGCCAGGTGACCGAGATCATGATCATCGACAGGAGCAGGTTGATGCCGTAGACGGTCGCCGCGATCCGCTCAGGGCCGGGCTCGTGGATGAATTCGGCCAGCAACTTCGTCGGGAACGGCAGGAACGACACCACCAGGAGCAGTAAGAGGTTCAGCCGCACGAACACCGAGTCGGCATGGTCGAGGTATTCGGTGATGACCGTGTGGGCAAACCAGACCGCCCCAATCGTCGAGAAGCTGACCAAATAGGCCAAGTACGACGGCCACAGGTCAACCAGCGCGCCGACGAGGTTCTCGTTCGAGCCGGCCGGGACCGAGATCTCCAAAATGAGGAGCGTTATCGCGATGGCGAACACGCCGTCGCTGAAGGCCTCCATCCGCCCGGTCCGATAGGCAGACGGGCGAGGTTGCGACTGCCCGGCACCAACCTCGTCCTCCATGGGACAAGCATGCCAGCCACCTCTGGACGTCCGGCTCATGCGCAGCGAACGATCTACTTGAGGAAGACGTGTCAGCGACGGGAGGTCGAGTATCTTTCACCGGTGGCGACGCCGACGGCAATGCGCCAACTGACCCGCCGGGTCCGGTTATTCAGTGCGGGGCTGAAAGCGCTCCCACGCCGACTGCCGGGTCATGCCCAGCGACGCGCCGATGCGCGCCCAACTGAGGCGTCGTTGCCGCGCGGTCTCGACCCAGGCGCTCAACCGCTCTTCAACCTGGGCTGCGACGGCGGCGATCTCCGGCAGGTGGGCCAGCAGTTCTTCATCCGTCATCCGCGCCCAGGGGGCCTCCGCCGGTGAGGCATCCGTTCCGCCGAACAGCTTCATGGATGCCTCGGCACAGTCCCGGCAAATGGCAACGCCCGGCCCAGCCACGAGACGTCCCGAGGCGCCGGCCGATCTCGCGCAGAAGCTGCACAGCAGCGGCCCGGCCAGCGGCGGTTCGTGGTCCACTCATTCTCCCTGCAAGTGATCGGCTCGATCTATCCAGCATAGTTGACTTGTCAGGCAAATCCTGACATTTTGTCAGGCGTGACCTTACAACCGCTCGTATCAGTCGGAACCCGGCCGCCCGCCACACCGCTCCTGCGGCTCATCGCCTTCCGGAAGCTGTGGATTGCCAGTGCGTTCGAGGGCATCGGAGACGAAGCCAGCCGCGTCCTGATCCCGATCGTTGCCGTCTCGATGCTTGGGGCCGGCTCCTTGGAGGTGGGGATCCTCAATGCGCTGGGCATGAGCGCGTTCCTCGTCCTGGGCCTGCCGGTCGGGGTCTGGGTGGACCGGCTCCCCCGGCGGCGGCTGCTGGTCGGCGCGGACGTGTTCCGGGCCCTGGTGGTCCTCAGCGTTCCTGCCGCCTTCATGGCCGGCGCGATGACAATCGGGCATCTGCTGGTCTGCGCGGCACTGATCAGCATCGCCGACGTCGTCTTCACCACCGCCCAGGGCGCCTTCGTCCCCTCCGTGGTGGGCCGGGAACGGCTCAGTGACGCCCATGCCCGGCTGCAATCGGCCGCCAGTGCCGTCGCCGTCGGCTCCCCGTCCCTGACGGGGGCGCTGCTCAGCGCCGCCGCCGCACCGTTTGCACTGGTGACGGCAGGGCTTTCCTACGTCATGTCCGCCCTGTCACTCGCGAACATCCAGGTCAGTGAGGACGTCAAGCCCCTCCGGGAGCACGAGCGCTTCTGGCCCGCGGCACGGGCGGGTTTGTCCCTCACCGTTCACCACCCGGTACTCCGCGGTCTCTTCCTGTCCGGGATGATCCTCAACGCGGCAACCATGTTTGGCGGCGCCGCCACAGCCGTCTACGCGCTCACGGTCCTGGGACTCAGCCCCGCGGTCTTCGCGCTGCTCGGCAGCTTCGCAGCCCTGGGCGGCCTTGTGGCCTCCTTCGCCGCCCCGGCCATCCTCCGCCAGCTCGGCATCGGAAAGACCCGGATCCTCGCCGGCGTCGCCTGTGTTCCGGTAGTCGCGCTAACCCCGCTCGCAGCGGTCCTGCCGGGCTTCCCTGCCTTCTGGCTCGGCACGTCCGCGTTGGGGTGGGCTTTCCTGGTTGTGGCCATCTCCGTAGCGGGCGCCGGCATCATCCCGCGCATCGCTCCGCCCCACAAGCTCGGAACCGTCATGGCCAGCAACAGGCTGTTTATCCTCGGTGTCATGCCGCTGGCCAGCCTCGCCGGCGGCGCCATGGCCGCCTGGATCGGCGTCCAGCCCGTGCTCTGGATCTGGGCCCTGCTCGCCGGGGGCTCCGCGGTCCCCATCGCGTTCTCGCCTATGCGGACCTGGAAAGACTTCCCGGCAGGCCTCGACAGCACCGCCCTACGGCCGGGCGCCATGTCTGGTGCCTCAGCGACCCCAGTAGTACGGGGTAGTTGTTGACACGCGCAGCAATCCATAGCGTTCCAGGATGGGCCGCGAGTACTCAGTTGAGTCGCTGTGGATGAGGGTCTTGCCCAGCATCAGCGCGGCTCGGGCCCGGGCCGCGGTGAGAGCCCGGTAAATACCCTGGCCGCGCCACTCCGCGCGCGTGGCTCCGCCCCAGATACCCGCGAATTCCGTGTCCGGCACGGGCTCCAGGCGGCCCGCGCTCACCATCGTCCCCTGGTGTTCAGCGACCCACAGTTCCATCCCGTCGTCGCGGGCCGCCCTGCGCAGGATAGCGTCGGCGCTGCCGCCGGAACCCGAATTGCCGAAAACCTCGTCCTGCATTGCGCTCATGGCGCGAATGTCTTGTTCTGCGGTGACCCTCCGCAAGCTGATGCCGGACGGGAGCTGCACATCGGCGTTCAACGCGGTCGCTGGACCGATCATGATCGATTCCGGGTCGTCGGGCGTAAAACCGTTCCGGAGCAGCGCCTCATGCAGTCCCGGCGCATGATCGTGACCGCGGGCCTTCCACTCGACCCGCACAATGGCGGGATCGTTGCGGTAGTACGCGAGCGCATCAACCACCCATTGCGCGATCGTCTGCGCCTCGGCCCCGCCGAGGTCCTGATAAGTCACGAAGCCCCTGCCGCCCGCGAAGGTGACCAGACGTAGCGGCCCCAGCCGTTCAACGGCAATCGCACTTGGGGTCTCCGCATCTGTCCGGAGTTGCTGGTCGTATGCCGTAAGAAATTCTTCCGAAAGAGTCATCGAGGTCCACGGTACAACGCCGGGCGGTGGGCAGCAGGCGGCCACTCACCGTCCCGAAAGAATGTTCCGCCGGATGCTTCGCTGCGCAGAACGCGAACGCTTGTGTTTTGTCGGGGCCGGTCCCATCATGGAGCCGTGGTGCCGCCGATGAATCTGCCGGCGGGACCCGACGCCTGTGGCCCAAGGAGGTTAGGGCATGACCGAAACGGCCATCGAACTCATAGAAGTCACCAAACGATTCGGCTCCTTCACCGCAATCGACGACCTTAGTCTGCGGGTCGAGCGCGGGGAGATCTTCGGCCTGCTCGGACCCAACGGGTCCGGCAAGACGACCACCATCAACATGATCAGCGGCCTGAGCCGCCCCACCTCCGGCAGGGTAAGTGTCCTCGGCGTCGACATGCTTGAGGATCCTCAAAGGATCCGCCGCTCGCTGGGGACAGTGCCGCAGGAGAACGCTCTCTACGAGGAGCTCACGGCAGAGGCCAACCTCCGGTTTCACGCCGACCTCTTCGACGTGCCCCGGAAGGGCCTTGAGCAGCGCATCACGTCCCTGCTCGAACTCGCCCAGCTGGAGGAGCGGCGGAAAAGCCGCGTCTCCACCTTCTCCGGTGGCATGAAGCGGCGCCTGGCCCTGGTCCGGGCCCTGCTCCACAACCCCGAGCTGCTGTACTTCGACGAGCCCGGCCTGGGGGTCGATGTGCAAAGCCGCCGGGCGCTCTGGGACCGGATCCTCGAGCTGAAGGAGCACGGGACCACCGTTCTCATCACCACGAACTACCTCGAAGAGGCGAACGTCCTCTGCGACCGGCTGGGCATCATCGACCGCGGGAGCCTCGTGGCGCTCGACTCGCCGTCGAACTTACGCCGCAGCTTTGGTGACACCGTACTCGAGTTGCGCACCCGGCCTGCGCCCACGGAGGAGGTCGTTCGAAAAATCCGCGCCCAGCCCGGCGTGGTCTCCGCCGTCGCGACCAACGCATCACTGAAGGTGACAGTGGAGGGGGGCGCAGCCGTCACCGGCAAGGTGGTGACGGCGGTGGTCCAATCCACCAGTCTCGAGGAGATCCAGAGCCGCGAGCCAAGCCTGGACGAGGTCTTCCTGAGCCTGACAGGCAAGGAGCTGAGGGAATGAGCCTCCGGCACAACCTGCGTGTGGTCAGGGCCGTCGCGGCAGCGGACATCCGCCTCACGCTCCAGGAACCGCTGTTCGCGATAGCCGGCGTGATCATCCCGATCAACTTCTTGCTGCTTTTCCTTCTCTTCGCGATCAGCGGAGGCCAGGCGCCGATCGCGGTGGTGATGAAGAGCCAAGGACCGCTGGCCAGCCAATTCGTCCAGGCCATGAACAACTCGAAGTCGTTTATCATCCACACAGCCTCCGCGGCCGACGCGGAGCACGAGATCCGCGCGGGAGGCGTCGTCGCCGTCGTGACGGTACCGCAAGACTTTGATGCCGCGCTCAGCGCCGGGAGACGAGTGGACATCCCGGTCGAGGTCAATAACCTCAACGTGGACTTCACCAACGACATCCGGCGGGCGGTGCCGCTCTCCATCACCTCCTTCTACGCCAGCGCGTTCCCCGGCCAGGTTGTGGTGAGGGCGCTCGAGTCCGACGTCCAGGCGCATGACACGGGCTACATTCCCTACCTGGCCGTCAGCATCGTGGTGGCCGGGCTGATGCTCGCCGCGCTCTTGCAGGGCAGCGTCAACGCCGCGCGGGATTACGAGCTGGGAACCTTCAAGGAATTGGCGCTGGCGCCGGTGAGCCGGCTGGCGATCGGACTGGGAAAAATTCTCGGTGCAGCCGCCATCACGACGGCGTCGGCACTTCTGGTGCTGGGGGTCGTGATCCTGTTGATCGGGGTGCACCCGCTCCACCCCCTGGAGGTGCTCGGGTTTGGCCTGCTGATGATTGTGGCCTTTCTTGCCCTCGGGGTGCTGGTCGGGACGCTGGTCCGCCGGCGACAGCAGGCGATCCCGCTCGCCATCGCCTGCGTCCTGCCGCTTTTCTTCCTGAGCGGTCCGTTCGGGCCGGCGAACTGGCTGGGCGACATTCCCGGCGCGATCGCGGCCGTGTCCCCGCTCACCTATGCGATTGCCGCCTTCCAGCACGCCTTCCAGGGCTACCAGACGGCCACCCAGGACCTGGCCGTCGACGCGGTAGTCCTGGCCGGGTTCACGGTCGTGACGGTCACCCTTACCGCGTTTGTTCTCGGCCGCCGGGGCGTGGTGCACTGATGGGATCGCTCCGGGCGGTGCTTGCCATCGCGGCCAAAGACATCGTGACCTGGGTCCGCACACCCTCGGCGATCGCGGTCAGCCTGCTGCCGCCCATCGCCTTCTTGCTGATCATCTTCGTCGTGGCGGGGGCAACCGGCCGCAATCCGGTGGCGGTGGTGGCCGAGGACAACGGTCCGCAGGCACAACGCCTCGTCTCAATCCTCAATGACTCCGATGCATTCCGTGTCCGGACCGCTACCCCGGCCGAGGCGGCGCACTTACTCGACACCCTCCAGGTCGCGGCCGTGATCACCATTCCCGCCGCCTTCGACGACGACTACCGGATGCACCGGCCGGACCCGGTGCAGATCCGGATCAACAATCTGAATCTGGACTTCACCAACGATCTCCGCCGATCGCTGCCTGCGGCGATCACGCGCTTTTACGCGGGCGGGCCGGACAACCCGATCAGGGTGGGCGTCGCCGAATCCGATCTGAGGCCGCATGACGTTGACCTCGTGCAGTTCGAGCTGGTGCCCATCCTCGTGCTGCTCCTCACGCTCATGGGTGTCGTCAACGGCGGGCTGGCCACCGCCCGGGAGTTCGAGGACCTGACGATCAAGGCGCTGCTGCTGGCGCCGATCGGCCGCGGGGCCCTGATCGCCGGGAAGATCCTAGGGTGCTGGGTGACGACCATGGTGGTGGCCCTGCTGGTGCTGTTCCTCTCGGCGGTGTCCGGCTTCCTGCGCCCGGCGGGGTGGTACTGGCTGCCGGCGCTGGCGGTGATCGGGCTGATCGCGCTCGCGGCGGCCGGCGTTGGGGTCGCCCTTGGAGCCACTTTCCGCCGGTTCGCCCCGGTGTCGGCGGCCGGTATCAACCTGGCGATCTACCTGTTCTTCCTCAGCGGCGGAATCAGCGTCGCGGCATTCCTGCCCGGGTGGATTCAGACCCTTGCGCACTTCACGCCGACCTTCTACGGGGTGGATGCCCTGGAGGCCGCGATCTTTTACCAGTCGATCGACAACCTGGGCCGGGACGTGGCGGTGCTGGTGCTGACGGCCGCCGTCGGCCTCGGCGTGGGCATCATGTCACTACGCCGGCGGCTCGAAGCCTTCTAGGACCCCACCGCGGGAGGCCATGGGCCGGACGGCGGGGACAGACGGCTTGGCGCTCAATTTCCGTCGCCCAAGGGCACCACCATGACGGGAACGCCGGAGAACTCCAAAACGCGCAGCGTGTGGCTGCCGATGTAGGGACTTGCACTGCCGGGACGGTCCACCAACGCCACGACAATCAGGGCCGCCCCGACCTCACGGGCCTCGGCCAGGATTTCGGCGGCAACCCGGCCCGAGCGATGGCTGAGCGACACCTGCACTCCTGCCGCAGCTCCGAGCGCGGCCACATGGCGGAGGGCCGCCTCGGCCGCCAGGTCCGCATGCCTCGCCAAGGCGTCCGGGTCGATGGCGCCGGGATGCCTGTCAAGCGCCCCAGGGTCCCCGACCGTCACGACCCGCAGGCTCGCGCCCAATCGGCGTGCATAATCGACGGCCACTTCCGCTGCCCGGAAAGCTGCCCGGGAGTCATTGACCGCCACCAGGATCACGTCGCTCATCGGATCCCCCTCCCGTCGGAATCTTGCGCCAGTCTGACTGCATTCCTTGAGTTCCGGTCAGCGGCCCAGCGTAGGCGCAGGCTCTCTTCAAGTTCCTGCGCGTCAAGCTGCCGCCGGATGCTCTGCAGTTCATTTTCCAGTCTGGGAATCCAGCGGTTTTCCACGGCCCGCTGCCGCGTCCGGGTCGCGGCGAGTTCGACAGAAAGCAGCAGTTCCGCACGCTGGACCGCAGCGAAGCGGACTCCGGCCTCGAGCGCGCTGCGATGAACGACAGCCGCGTAGGCCAAGGCCGAGCTTCCCGCTGCGGGTGGCACCGGCGGGAGCCGGCACTCGGGGTCTTGCGGATACAGCACGCCCATGGCACTGCCCCACGTCACACTGACCCGGGCGGGCTCCAGCGGGGCCGCTGCCTCAATCCGCCTGCTGCCGTCCAGAGCGGCCGCCCGCCGCAGCCACAGCGCTGCTTCCTTGGCCAGTTCTTCCCACTCCGCACGACCCAGTTCCAGCCGCAGCTGGAACCTTTCCAGCTCGTCCGCCAGGATGTGCTGCTTCCGGTCGAGCAGGCGGGCGCCGTGACGGGCTGTCATCAGCCGGCGCTCCACCCGGACCCTGCCTGCACGGCCCGCGCTGGTCATGGCCGGCCTTCCTGATGGGGAAGATACCGCTCCAGGAATGCGGTCGACAGCATCGTCAGTTCCTGTTCCGGCAACGCACCCAGCGCCGCCCACGCCCGGCCCAAGGTGTCGTCCAGGGACCTGGTTTCGTCGCGCCCTTGGTTGAAGAGCCCCGTTTCCACCAGCTCCCGGTAGTGGATGTAGCTGCGGTCGGTTTCGCTCAGCGCCGCCGCACCCACCAGTTCCGCCAGCTCCGCCGCCTGCCGGGCGCGCGCCATGGCGGCAAGAACCTGGGCGGCCACGTCAAGGTGGTCCTCCCGCGTGCGGCCTTTGCCCGCGCCGCTGCGCATGAGACGGGACAGCGAGGACAGGACGTCCACGGGTGGATAGATGCCGCGCGCCGCTATGTCGGGCGCCAAGACAATTTGCCCCTCCGTGATGTAGCCGGTCAGGTCCGGCACCGGGTGGGTGATGTCGCCGGCCGGCATCGTCAGCACCGGAATGATGGTGACGGAGCCAGCGTGGCCCTTGACCCTCCCGCACCGCTCATAAAGGGAGGCGAGATCGCTATAGAGGTATCCGGGGTAGCCCCGCCGGGCCGGGATCTCCCGCCGGGCCGCGGACACTTCCCGGACAGCTTCGGCGTAGCTGGTCATGTCCGACATGACCACCAGAACGTCGTGGCCCTCGGTGTAGGCGAGGTGTTCGGCAATCGTCAGTGCGATTCGCGGCGTGAGGATGCGTTCAATGACCGGATCGTCGGCAGCGTTGAGCAGGAGAACCAGCTCTCCGGCGGCGGAGCGTTCTTCAAGACGGTCTCGGACATACGCGATATCCGCGTGGGTCAGCCCCATGGCGGCGAACACCACGCGGAATGAGTGGCCGCCGGACGTCGCCTGGGCCGCGACCTGGGTCGCCAGCGTCAGGTGGGGCAGACCAGGCACGGAGAAGATGGGGAGTTTCTGTCCCCTGACCAACGTGGTCAAGGCATCGATGACCGAGATGCCGGTAAGGACCGGTTCCTGCGGGGGTTGCCGGTAGACCGGGTTCAGCGGCCACCCGCTGACAGGCAGGCTTGCCGTACCCGTCACCGGCGGTCCGCCGTCGAGTGGTTCCCCCCGCCCGTTGCAGACCCTGCCGAGCCATTCCGTTCCCACTTCGATGTGAAGGGGACGGCCCTGGAAGCGGATTCGGATTCCTCCCAGCGACATGCCGTCGGTGCTTTCGAGGATCTGCAGCGTCGCGAGGTCCCGATCCACTTCAAGGACGAGGCCATGGCGTCGCTCGCCCCCGTCCATGTCGACGGTGGCAAATTCGTCCCAGCCGACGCCCTCAATGCCGCCGGCAATGAGCAGCGGCCCGCGGAGCTCCCGCACATCTCCGTATGAGATCTGCGCGGCGAAGCCTTGGGACGACGGGACGGACCCAGGCTCCTCGGAAGCCGTAACTGTTGCATCGTTCACTGCAGGGCCGCCAATGACTTGAGCACTTCGTCGGTGCGGGCTTTGACAGCTGCCGCGTCCGAGGGACCCGTTTCTTCCCGGGCGCGCAGCACCGGACCGAGGTCGGCTTGTTCGATGGTGGTGGCGGCCACGCCCGCAGCCACAAGTCTTTGGCACGAATCGACGACGCCGAGCACCAGATCCAGGAGGGCGGCGCCTTTTTCCGCGGAACAGAAAGCATCGTTGGCGCTGAGCGCGTTCTGCATCAGGACGCCCTCGCGCAGCAGACGACCGCCGAGCAGCACCATCCGTTCGTGGCCCGGCAGAGACGACGTTCCGATGATCTCCGCCAGTTCGGCCAACCGGTCTGACTCCGCCAGCAGGGCGGAGGCCCGGGCCCGGCGCTCGGCCCAGCCCGGATCCCCGTTGGCCGCATGCCAGCTTCCGAGTGCTTCCGCGTCGCGGGCGAACGAGCCTGTCCAGCTCACCGCCGGATAATGCCGGGAATAGGCGAGGTCCCGGTCCAGGGTCCATAGAGAGCGGACGAAGCGCTGGGAGTCCGTGGTTACCGGTTCCGTCATGTCGCCTCCGGGCGGCGAAACAGCCCCGACCACAGTCACTGAGGCGGTCGTCCCTCCGAGCGTTGTCACGCGGCCGGCCCGCTCGTAGAAGGAGGCAAGTTCGGATGCGAGATTCGCCGGGTAACCCTCCTCGGCTGGAAGGTCACCATTGCGGTTGGCGAATTCGCGCAAGGCTTCGGCCCACCGGGAGGTTGAGTCCGCGATCACGACGACGTCGTACCCCATGTCCCGGTAGTATTCCGCGACCGTAATCCCGGTGAAGATGCTCGCCTCACGCGCCATCATCGGCATGTTGGACGTGTTGGCAATAATGACCGTGCGCTCGATCAGCCTTCCCCCGGTGCGCCCGCCCTCGAGCTGCGAGAGCCCGTCGAGGACATCAGCCATCTCGTTGCCCCGCTCCCCGCAGCCCACATAGACAATCACATCGGCGTCGCTCCACTTGGCGATTTGCTGCAGCATCAGTGTCTTTCCCGTTCCGAAGCCGCCCGGAACCGCTGCCGCAGCCCCGCGCGCCACCGGAAACATCAGGTCCAGGACCCGCTGGCCGGTATGAAGCGGCACGGTGCCGGAGTGCCTGGACTGGAAAGGTCGCGGCCGGCGCACCGGGCAGCGTTCGGCCAGCGCCACCTCGTGGCCGCCGATCACGGCAACCGTATCGAGTACGTGGACCCGGCTTTCCGGGGCCAGCCAGCTGAGTTCGCCGGACACCCCTGCCGGCACCAGGACCCGGTGTTCCACCGCCCCTGAATCCGGGATGGTGCCCAAGACATGGCCGGCAGAAACATTGGTGCCGGGCTCGGCCGCCGGCTGAAAGGTCCATTCGCGGGCCCGGACCGTGGGGTCTTCCGCGGATCCTGACCGCTCGGGGGTCAGCCACATCGGCGCCGACGACAATGGCCGCATCAGCCCGTCAAACACATGCCCGAGCAGTCCCGGCCCCATGAGGCCCGCCAGCTCATCACCAGTGGGAGTGGCCAGATCACCGGCTTTAAGGCCGCCGGTATATTCATAGGCCTGTAGCGTCGCCCGGTTCCCGGCAATGGCGACGGCTTCGGCGCTGATGCGTCGGGGGCCCACGGCGATCAGCTCAAGCATCGACAGCCCTTCCGCGCCCTCAATCTCCACTAGAGGTCCGCTGACGCGCACCACAGTGCCGTTCTTCCGGGCTGCTAGTGGGTCCACAGCTCACGCGCCGCGGGCATGGAGTCCAGCGTCAGCTCGGCCAGTACTGGCAGGGAAAGGTCCAGGCGGCGTGGACCGGCCTCGGCGACGACGCCGCCCGCAGGGCTTTCTGACACGCCGGCACCCGTGCCGAGCAGCTGCCGGCACTGTTCCGTCAGCCGTGTCACCAACTCCGGGTAGCGGGGGTCTGACGTGAGTCCGGCCGCAGCTTCCCGTACCAGGCGGTGCAGTTCCAGCCGGAGGGAACTGCGCTGCGCCAAGACCAGCTCGTGTGCCTGGCGGCGTGCCCGGGCTGAGCGCAGTAAGGCCTCGGAGCGGGCCGCGTCTTCGCCCTCCTTCGTTGCTGCGGCGAGGATCGCGGCGGCTTCGGTCCGGGCGGCAGCCAGCAGGGTCTCAGTTTGCCTGCTGGCAAGACCTCTGAGCGCAGCGGCCTGCTGTTCGGCCGCCGCGCGGAGTGCACTCCGCACCGGCTCCAAGGCGGCGTCGGATTCCGGTGATAGCCCGGTCATGAGGGGAGCACTACGGTCAGGGGCGAGCGGGGATCCGCCAGGTCCGGCTCCAGGACCCGTGCAGAACGGGGCGTGAGGATCACGATTCCCGTGCTTGTGGGCAGCGCCGTCCACGCACGGCGGATTTCCTCATCAGTGGAACCGGTGAAGACGACGACGCCGGCCAGCCGGAACCCGTCCAGCAACGCCGGTTCACCAATCGCGGCAATGATTCCGGACACCATTCCAGCTCCCCGCGCTCATGCCTTGCCGATAAGGATGATGGCGATGATGAGGCCATAGATGGCGATCCCTTCCGCGAGGCCGACCACAACCATTGCCCGGCCGAAAACTTCCGGGCGTTCACTCATTGCCGCCAGCGCAGCCGATCCGGTGTAGGCCACGGCAAACGCTGCACCGAGCGATGAGCCGGCCACGGCGATGGCCGCCGCGATCAGGGCAGACCCGCCGGCGCCGGCAGGCGTGTCCGTCGCCGCCGCGGCGAGGGCAGGAGCGGCGCCTGTTGCGGCCGCCGGGCCCGCGCTCAACGCTCCGGCCAGTACGGCCAAGGCTCCTCCCATCACGGCGACGTTGAGAGCAGCCAGGATCTTGAATGCCGATTTTCGCCAGCGCTTGATGAGAAGGATGGATCCCGTAGCGGCGATAAGGAACACCGGGATGGCGCCAAACCAGAGGTTCACGGTGACAGCCTTTCAGCCGGTGTGCCGGAGGGGATGACCGAGGAGCCGGGGACCGGGCCTGCCGGGGTGCTGGCCAGCTCCGGTGACCACGGCCTGAACGGGCGGCCCTCGGCCTGGAAGATGCGTGAAAACAGTTCGTAGTACTCGAGGCGCAGGGCCTGGATTCCTGCCACCACCGCTTCCAGCGCGAATGTCACGGCATTGCCCACAACGAACACCAGGACGGCCGCGGCAGCGCGCCAATCCGGTCCCCACAACGCCGTCGTCCCGTTCCAGACCACCGTCAACAACGCCGCGTGCGTCAACCCGAAGGCTGCGAGGCGGGCGAAAGAGACAAGATTCGATCCCAGCCGGATCACAGTGTCCACAAGCTCGACGAGGGCCTGGAAAATGGCGGTGGGTCCGCCTCCAGCTGCAACGAAGAGGCCGATGTAGATGAAGATGAGTGCGCCGAGCCCGAGGACCACCGCGGCCGCCGTCAGCGGCTCGGTGTCCGTCGCGAGTCCCCAGACGAGGAGGCCCAGAGCGAGGAACAGAAGCGAGCCGGCGACGCCGGAGCGGGCATACAGGGCGTAGGCCCAGCCGCCCTCCCTGACACGGTTGATGGTGCCGATGGCATAGGAGCCGGCAAGCAGCAAGGCTCCCACCCAGAGGCCTGCAATCAGGAACTGAACCGGTTCTTCCAGTGGTTGCAGCCACAGGACCGGCACCAGGCCGGTGGGGCCGAAGGCCTCCCCGTACAGGGCCCCGAAGAACATCGCGGCCAGCCCTGCTGCGCTCACGAACGGCCAGGTCTTTTGCAGTTTGGCGAGTCTTTTGCTCCGGCCGGTGCGGAGGAAGAGTCCCATGCCCAGAAGGATGGCTCCGTGGCCAACATCGCCGAACATCATCCCGAACATCAACACGTAGGCCACGCCAGCGGCCCACGTGGGATCCAGGTCCGCATAGGGAACGGTTCCGTAGGTATCGACCAGTGTCCGGGACACGCCGCTGCGGGCCCGTCCGCTAAGCAGCGTGGGTGGTTGGACCCACTTCGGCCGGGGCAGCTGGACAACAGCAGCCCCGAGAGGGGCGAGCCTGGCCGTCAGGGCGGGAAGCTCGCGCCGTGGTGCCCAGCCCACCAGCGCCGCGGCGGGCCCGGACACGACGGCGGCCGCGGCCGCCTTGTCCAGTTCCTCGGCGCCGCTCCCCGGCTCGTAGGCAAGATCCAGTTCGACGACGGCGATGCGTGCCACTTCTGCGAGCATGCGCTGACGGTCCTGCTCGGGTACCACGAGGGCCACCCGTTCCATCCGGACGGGGGCCAGTGATTCATGCCGCCGCATCGAGCACCTCGCTTGACCCGGCCCCGGCAGCAGCGGCCGCCAGCGCCGCCCGGACACGCCACGCGTCCAGGGCCAGAACTGCGATGGCGCCCAGCACGGCGTCCGGCCCTGGCATCGAACCCCGGAGCAGCTGGAATCCATCATTCTCCACCGCGGCATACGCCCGAGCCTCAGCACGCCAGAGGTCCATTGGCGACGCAACACCGAGGACCACTTCCCGAAGGGGGTGCGGAAGGGCTGCGGTGAATCCTGCGATGCCGCCAGCGGTTTCCCATGAACGGCCAAGAACCGGACGCAACAGGTGCAGAACCTGTGCGGAAGGGGCGACGTCGTCCACCAACAAGATCCGGGCCGCAACGAGTGCGCACGCGGCGCCGCACCACGGCCTCGCCGCAGGTGCCGAAGTGGCCAGCCTTTGCACCCAGGCGACGGTCAGCGCATCCCGCATGGGGCCGGGCTCGACGGTGCCGACGTCTCCCCACGCGCTCGCGCGCAGGATGGCTGCAAGTTCTTCGGGCGAACCGGCCGTCCGCAACCGGGGCCACGCGGTGGCGAGCGCCCCGAGGGTGTAGAACTCGGGGGCAGGTGCTCCGCCGGCAAGCCGGTGAGCCAGGGCCACGATGTTTTCGATTTCATAAATCCCGGCAGCAGCCCGCGCGAGTGCCGTGCCCGACGCCGGCAGCCAGCCCGCCAGCACCCTTAGTTGCCAAAGGGCGGTCTCCTGGACGGCCCGTTCGGCGGCCGCCAGCCCGCTGGTCCCGCCCAACCGTGGCCCGTAGCTCGACTCCCGCAGGAGGGACTTGGCACTATCCAGGGTCGGCTGCATGGCCATCGCCCGGCTGGTCCCGGCCCCTGCGCGCCGCTGCGCCATGGAACGGGCACGCACAGAGGCTGCGACCCAGTCGGCTTTCATTGCCGTTCGGCGCTCGGCGGAGCCAGCAGGTTGTCGATGACCTCGCTGACGACGGCGGGAAGGCGCGCCTGACCGGTCTTTTCCAGTGCCGCAGCCTCTTGGCGTGCCTGCTCCAGCACTTGCGCGTCCCGTTTCGACGCTTCCTGCTCGATCCGGGCGGCAGCTCTGGCGCGTGCCGCACCCGCGTCAAGCCGGGCGTGGGCCACGATTGCTGCCGCCTGCTCGCGGGCCCGGGCCACGTCCCCTTCGGCGCTGAGGCGTGCTTCCGCAATGAGCGCCTCGCACGCTGCGAGGTCGCCGGCGAGTGCGGCGAACACAGGTGCCAATTCTGCAGCCCGGCCCTGGTCATCTGCAGCTGGCACCCCGGCTGGACCAGCAGCTCCCGGTGTCCCCACAGGCCTGAAACGGTCCAGAATATTCAATCGCGCCATTTCGTCTCCTGGGAAATCCTCAGGGCCACTTTCCGGGTCCGCAGAACCACATTTTTTGGGCAGGTTCTCACATCATGCCCCGGCGCGGGTGGCCACGGCAGAGACCAAAGACCCCCTGGTTGGTCACTGCCGACGCGCGTGTCCACCAGCCCCGACGGGTTCGCCGAGGATGCTGCGGAGGAGCCTGAATCCCTCGCCGAGGGACAGCTCAGGCAGATATGCACGGGTGAGGGCATTGGCGATGCCGGGCAGGGCCGCCGAGTCCGGGTAGACCATGAAGAGCGGGACATAGCGGGGGTGGAACTTGCTCTTGAAGGCCAGGAGGGACCGGAACCCGTAGACGGGTTCGAGGGCCGAGCCCAGGCGATCCAGAAGCCGGTCCAATCCGGCGGTCGATGACGGGCTCAACGGCGGAGTCGACGGCGGACCCGGCGGCGTCTCGTCCGGGGGCAGGGCATGAGTCAAGCGGGCCAGGGGCGCACCGGAAAGGCTGACGAATTCGCAGCCCTCGTTCTTGAGGCTCATTGCCGCGGAAGCAATGAGGAACTCCACGGCCGGCCGGAAGCCGGCACTCCGCCTTCTCATGAAATCCAGCGTCCAGCCTACGATCTGTCCGTTGCGGTAGACCGGAAGCCACGAGGTGACCGCGTGCACCTGTTGCTGGGTATCAATGGCGAGCAGGCAGCGGACTTCGGGGTCGTTGAGTTCGTCGAGCCCGCCAAGAGTGAACCCCATTTCGGGCATCTTGCGGTCCGCGACCCATTCCTCGGAGATGGCCAGGATCTGGGTCTGGATACTCAGGCCGGCCGTGGGATAGCGAACCCACTCCGCCCGGATTCCGGCTTTAGCGGCGTTGTTCAGGGCCGTGCGCACATCCTGGAATCTTTTCCCTTTGAAGGACAGGGCGTCCAAGGGCAGGACCGTTTCCTGTGCCACTTGGACGCAATCCCAGCCGAGACCGGCCGCGGCAGCCCGGACGTCGGCTGACACGGAATAGAAGCATGGCGTCCACCCGTTCGTCCGGCAGTAGCTGTAGAACTCCTCGACTGCCGCTGACGTGAGGTTCTTCGGTCCCACGGGCCCGGCCACCGTCAGGGCGATCCCGGCGATGACGCGGTACGCGATGAAGCTCTGGCCCGTGCGGGAGAACCAGTACGTGTTCCCCGCCCACGTGGTCATCCAGGACAAGGAACCGCCTTCCTGGGATTTGAGGATTGCCAGGGCCCGCTCCTTGTTATCGCCGTGCCGGGGCGGGCTCGGCCGCACAAAGGATTTGAGGACCAGCACGCCCGTGACCGCCCAGAACACTATGCCGACTCCTTCGTACAGCAGGACGGCCGGCGTGCTCTGGGGAAAGAAGGCAGGCGGAATGTCCGCGATGAAGCCCAGCGGCAGGAACCTGTCGGGGGCATCGGCCAGGAGATCGGCTGCGGCGGGAACCGGGGCGAAGCCCGAGGCGAGGGCCAGCCCGGCCACGATGTAGACCAGGCTGAGGACGCCGGCCAAGGCCAGGAGCTGCAGCCCGAGCCGGGAGTAGGTGCCGCGGGGCGCGGCGACGGGAAACAATCCACGGCAGGCAAGGAGCACGCCGAACAGCATCACCGGGACAAGCAGCGGGATCACAAGTGCCAGCGGCTGGGTGGTGTAGCCCGGCTGGCTCGCGTCCACCAGCTGTCCCGCGACCGTGTCCGGACCGGCAGCCTGCAGAACCCCCACCAGCGTGGTGAGCGCCAGCAGTGACAGTCCGGCCTGGACCATCAGCACGCCGGCCCAGGCGAAGCGCCGTCCGCGTCGGAGGCCCTCGGCGAGCAGCAGCAGAAGAAATGACGGCACAATGGCCATGAAGATCGCGCCGGCCCCCGCCCTCAACTGCAGATGTGCGGCCTCGCAGTCCCGATGTTGGGCCGGGACGGCGCAGAGGATCCGCAGCGTCTGGGGGTCCACCGGCCGAATGTCCGTGAACAGGAAGCGCAAGACGGCGAGCGGCCCCACAGCGTGCGGGACCAGACCGGCCACCACCGGCCCGACGGCGGAAACGGCCACGAGGAGCGCCACGAGCACCCGTCCCTCGTGCCTCGAACTGACCGGGCGCACCAGCCGGGGACGGCGGCCCAGAAGGATCGGGCCGAGAAGTGCGCCCGCCGCGGCGGCACCAAGTCTGCCCAGATCGGCGAACCCGCCGCTGTAGAGGGCCAGAAGTATCAGCAGTCCGAAGAGACCAAGGCGGATCCGCCGCCTCCACAGGGCCCCCATGGAGGCCGTGGCGGCCATGGCGGTCCCACAGACGAAAGCGCTCGGGCCAAGGTAGAATAGTCCACTCATCTCCCGGGCCCAGCTCCCCATGAGGACCTGGGTGGCCTCCCAGAATCCAGCGGCAGCCAGCAGACCCGCGATCTGCGTCAGCACGGCCGCGACGGAGAATTTCTTACTCCCCATCTGCCGCTCCAGCGGTATGCAGGCCAGGAGCACGAGCGCCGTTCCCCCCAGATAGCCAACCAGATTCTTGGCCCAGAACGCGGCAGCCAGAAAAGCCCACCAATGGTTCGGCAGCGAATGCGCCGAGGCTGCCACATTTACCCGCCACTGCGCTGCGGGGCCGGAGACGATAGTCGAGGTCAAGAGACCCAGGATCCAGAAGACAACCACGAACCATACCGTGACGGGGGCGCCGCGGAACACCGACTGCAGCCGGCGCACCGCCGGGCGGCGACGGAACCGCCTGGGCTTGGCGACGGGCGGCGATTCTGGCACGGCGAGTCCTTTCAGGATTCCGGGACAATGAGACGGGCCCATCCTGTAACTTCCATTGGATCACTGACGCACGGGCCAGCATAGGACCGTTCGGCCGATGCATCGCGAAGCGCGGACCGTCCTGCTGCGCTGGCACGAACGCCCACGTTCCCAGCTTCGCCGACGGCTGGCGTGCTATAACAGCGTCATCAAGGGGCGTGCAGTTCGCTCCGCTGCCGCATGCGGGACCGGGCGGCCGGGCGCCGTCCAAGGCTCAGACGGCGGACAGGAGGAGACGAGATGCAGCAACTTCTCAACCTCAGCGTCATCGACAGCCCGCTGCTCTACGCTTTCTACGCCCTTTCCGTATTGGCCGCCCTCTTTCTGGTTTTGCGCGCCGGGCTTCGGCCGCGGCCGGGGTGGCGGAAATGGCTCGTCAGGGCCGCCGCGGCCGTTGTCGGCGGCGCCCTGGCCGGAGCCGCCGTCCTGTTCGTCTCCGAAGTGGTGCTGAACGTCTTCGGTCTGCCGCTCGACGCGGACACCCGCATCTGGGTGATCGGCGCGTTTGCGGGGGCTGGTCTGGCTGCCGTGAACCTGTGGCGGTCACGCTGGTGGCGGAAGGCGGTCGCCGTGCTGGCCTGCCTGGTGTTCGTGGCGACGGCGGCACTCGGCGTCAACGCCGGGTACGGGCTCAACCCGACGTTGGGAGCCTTGTTGGGCGTCAGCCAAATTAAGCATCTGGCGCTGCCCAAACTATTCCGCCCGCATAAGCCAGAGACCGGGTCCGCGCTGTTGCACAGCTGGAAGCCACCTGCGGGAATGCCAGCCACCGGGCGAAGCGGGGCGGTCACGATCCCGGCCGACGCCTCGGGATTCCGCGCCAGGGACGCCTTCCTGTACCTCCCGCCCGCTGCCCTGGTGGATCATCCGCCGGCGTTGCCGATCATTGTCATGATGATGGGACAGCCGGGCGGCCCCGAACAGAGTAAGTCCGCGGTGCACGAGCTTGACGCCTTAGCGCGGCAAAATAGAGGGCTGGCCCCGCTGCTGCTCACCGTAGACCAGCTGGGCAGTCCCTACCGGAATCCCGCCTGCGTTGACTCCGCAATGGGCAACGTCTACACGTATGTCACCACCGACGTCGTCAATTTCATCCGCAAGAACCTGAACGTGGCCACCGACCGGAGCCAGTGGGCGGTGGCTGGCTACTCGAATGGCGGCGAATGCGCGCTCTCGTTCGCGGCCAAGAGACCGGAGATTTTCGGCTCGCTGCTTGACATCTCTGGAGAGCTGGAACCTCTGAATGGATCTCCCGACAATACGGTGAAGACTATTTTCGGCGGAAATGAGTCCGCGTTCACGGCGGAGAAGCCCGCAACAATCCTCAAAGCCCACAAGTACTCCGATGAGCTCGCCGTTTTCACGAGCGGCTCCCTTGACCCGAGGTACGGGCCGCAGAGCGCCCAGGCGGCGGCGTATGCACAAGCTGCCGGCATGACAACACGTCGGTTCATCGGCCAGGGCATTGGACATCGCGGAGACGCTCTGGTCTATGGCCTCAAGACCGGCCTCCCGGTGCTTTTCCAGCGATTCTTTCCCGCTCGTCCTTGAACCAGTGCCACACGCTGAATCAGTGCCCCACGTTCGTTCGAACCCGTTGCCCAGTCCCTGGTTCCTAGTCGCAGGCGGCGGCGATCAGCTGCCCGGCCAGTGCGAGGCACTGCCGCGCAGAGCCTGGACGTAGGCGGTTGCCAGATGATCCTTGGTCGGGGACTGGCGGTATACGGTGGCGTTGCCAACCCCGGCTTCCTTGATGATCTGGTCCATACCGACGTCCCGGATGCCTTGGCGGCAGAACAGCGGGCTTGCCGAGGCCAGCACGTGCTGTCGAGCTCATCGGCGCCGTCCGCGTCGGCGACGCCACCAAGGTCGGCATCGTTGATGACTTCGTCAAGCTCTGCTTCGCGCTGGCGTTCGAGCAGGGCCTGGGCCGCGGGGTGGGCTTCAAGATCCTCACCCGGGACGTCGGAAAGTAGGCCCCGGGCCAGCACCCGCGAGGGAACCGCCGCCGAGAAACGCCGCAAAGAATCACGGCTCAGCGGGTGGTCGCCGGGCGGCGTCGCCGGCATGGCGCAGGACACGCGGCCCGCACGGACGTCGCCGGCGCCCGGCATGGCGGGCCTATGATCTGGGCTATGGAAGCGCCCGGAATTTCGCGACGGAGCCTGCTGGGGCTCGGAGCCGGCGCCGTGGCAGCCGCGGCGCTCGCGGGCTGTGCCGGCCCGGGCAGCTCCAGCCCCGCCCCGCCAATCGCCCCGGCGGCGGCCCTGCGCAGCGGCAGTTTCGCATCACGGTTCCGCCCCCAGGCACCTACCGGCTGGTCAATTGCCGTGCCCGGACCCGCCAGCTCAGGCCCTTCGGCACCCCTCCCGGTAGCCCTTTTCCTGCATGGCGCGCACGCGGACCACCGCATGATCTTCGACGACCTCGGCGCCGTCCAGATCCTTGCGCAGCATGTGGCCGGCGGTGGGAAACCCTTCGCGATCGCTGCCGTGGACGGAAGAGAGAGCTGGTGGCACCCACGGGCGGCGGGCACGGACACGCAGTCCATGCTGTTGCAGGAATTCCTCCCCCTGCTGGGCCGCCAGGGAGTCGACGCCGGCCGGTCCGATAATTTCGATAGCGCCGCAGACTTTGCGGCCAATGACATATTTGCCCTGCGGCCGGAGCTGAAGTCGCTGCCGAAGCGCATCGACTGCGGCACGGCGGACAACCTGCTCTACAGCGTGACGGACTACGTCAAGGACCTTCCGGGCGACCACGAAGGAGGCTTCCAGGCCGGAGGCCACGACGCCGGCTACTGGCGTTCGATCCTCCCGGAGGTACTCTCGTTCCTGGGCAGCCACCTGGCCTGATCCGGCCGCCACCGGGGCCGCTACTGGTGCGCCTATCGGGGGCCGCGGATGTCCAGCTGGGGATCTTCCGGCCGGGCTTCGGAGGCCACCCGGTTCGTCGGCCGCTTCGGCGGGACCGGGCCGGTAACCAGCCTTCGGGTTCCGCTCCACAGGGCCGGCGGCGCGTCGATGACGTAAGCGAGACGGTAGGCAACGTCTTCGTAGTTCAGCCTCCACCCTCGGAAGTGCGGCCATGCCTGTTCTGCTGAATGTTCCAGCGGGTAGCCGACCGACCGGAGCAGTTCCACGGCCTCGCTGAATTCGGCAAATGTCAGTTTGGTCTCGCCGTCCGGATCCACATCCTCCTCGACTGGCAGGGACAGCGCGTGCGCGATTTGGTTCAGGCAGGAAAATCCCATGCGAAGGAGCAGCCGCGCTCTCAGGGTCGGCGCGGTGCCGGGACTGAGGGACAGCTGCAGCGCCGCACTGTCCATGACACTGAGCAGCGCTGTCAGCCAATTCGAATCCGGCAGCGGCGAGCGGAGCGTGCAGAGTGTCAGATAGGTGCTGTGGGACTCAGCAACATCGGCCGCCCACCGTTCCCAGGTGCCGTAGAGCGTGCCCAGCTCTGCTGTGCTGTCCACGGTGGAGAGCCCGAACCGGGTCCGGACAAGAAGTTCCGGACCCCAGGCCGGGGAGCCGGCCCGCGAAACGAGCAGCGTGACTTCGGATTCCCGACGGTTGAATGCGGCGTACAACGTCGGCAGATAGCCGACCTGGAGCGCTATGACGACCAGGCCGGTAAAAGCCGCCGAGTACACCAGCAACGTGTTTCCCAGCTCCTCCGGCGGCGCGTATCCGAGGGTAAACAGCGCCGAGCCCGCCTCGCTGAAGGCCCGGCCCGGTTGCCCCTGGACAAAAGGAAGAAGCATCAAGGCGAAGGAGAGGTAAAACAACGCCATCCACATGCCGAGCCTGATGAACAAGGACATCGGCGCCTGCCAAGCCAGCAGCCTGTCCAGCCGCCGGTACGTCCTGATCGGACGGCGCGCCAGAACGAAAATCCCCTTGGCGACTAGGGCTGCGGCAGCGGAAAGCCTGTCCTTGTGCTGCCGCGGCACAATGAGAGTCCCGATCACACTCGTCCACGTCCACACGAGAATGAGCACGCCGGCCAAAAAGCCTGCCCACCAAACCACTCCAACCACGCGAATCCTCACCGATGCATACCGCACGTTGTAACCAACGAGGGGCACGGACAGTCACCGCGGGCCCGTTCCTAGCCTACGGGCCCCTGCTGCTCACGGACACTCCCCCGACGGGGCGCTTGAGTAGGGAGCTGGAGGTTTTCCCGGTGAGTCCCTGGGTTACCGCGCGGGCAGGAAAATCCGGCTGTGGCGGTTCTCAGCCACGGGAGGATCGAATCTGGTGTCCTTCAGGGTCGCCCCGTCGTCCAGCCACTGGCGGTTGCTGTAGAAGCTGATGGCCCGGCTGTTGCCTTGCTCCACCCAGAGAAAGGCCCGGTCGTAGCCCAGGTCGATGAGCTTCTCTTCGGCGGCGGCGAACAGGACCGAGCCTGCGCCCTGCGCCCACCAGTCCGGATGGACATTGATCGCGTGGAGCTGACCGGCGCCTTGGTCCGAGTCGCCGGAGGCGGGACCGAGGATGGCGAAGCCCACAACCTCATCGGCGCTTCGGACGACGAGGTGAATGATCCCTTGCCTGGGCTCTACGAGGTTGCGGCGCCACGCAGAAGCTGCGCGTCCGACGTCGAGACCGTCAAGATATTCATCGGTCATGACGCCACGGTAGGTGGCCCGCCACGCCGCAATGTGGACCTCGGCCAGCCGTTCGGCGTCGTGTTCGGTCGCGGCCCTGACACTGATATCCGGAGTGGTCATGCCCCCGAATGTATCAACGTGGGTCAAGGGTGCCGTGAGCCTCGCATGAAGCGGAGACCGAGATACACGATGACGAGAAAACTCACGACGGCCTCCCGTGTCCGGTCCGGCGTCTCTGCGGCTCCGAACCACTTTCCGAGAGCACAAGCGGAAGGTGACCATGAGTCTTAAGCAGGAAACCGTAAGCACGGAAGCGGCTGGGCTGCGGCGGCAGTTGATTCCCACGGAGCTGGGTCCCTGTGCGGTGCGTGTCCAGCAGGGCACCGGAGGCCCGGGGTTCGCGCCCGATACGGCGGATGTCTACCTGCACGGCGCCGCAGGCTCCTGGACCACTTTCCGTGGGCTGCTTTCCGGGGCGCCGGCCCGTGACCGGGTGCTGATCGATCTGCCGGGCTGGGGCGAATCGACGGAGGGAGCCCGGCTGGAACATTTCAGTCTCGAGGCGATGGCACGCACTGTCGCCGAGGTACTAAATTCGCTGGGCTACCCGCGGTGGAACCTTGTGGGCCACTCGATGGGAGGGTTCCTGGCCTTGCACATTGCCGCGGCGTGGCCGGAACGGACCGCCAGCGTCGCCGCCATCTCGGCCACCACATTCGGGGTCTCCGAGGCGGCCCGCAGCCCACTGCGCTACGTGGCCAGGTCCCCGGCACTTGTCGGCCTGCTGCTGGTCATGCGCGCGATGGCTGCCCTCGGCCAGGCAGGGGCGGCATTGGTCCGGGGCATCGGTGCCGCACCGGTGATGGGACCGCTGATGTCCCCGTTCTTCGCGGATGCGTCGGCCATTCCCGCGGCGGTGATCCGCGGGCTCGGCGAAGACGCCCGGCCGGCCAGCTTCGCCGCGGCCGCGCGGGCCGCGGCGCGCTACGATTTTCACCGCTGGCGCAGCATCATCTGCCCGGTCCTGGCGATCCGCGGGGACAAGGACGTGTTGACACCGCCGTCGGAGCTTATCCGGTTGACGGGCCTGGTCCCCCACGTCCAGACGGTGACGATCCCGCGCTGCGGCCACTTCGCCCACATCGAACGTCCGGGGCAGGTGCAGCGACTGCTCAATGACCTGCAGTCCCCGTGACGTTCGCAGGCAGGGGAACCCCCGGGTTCACTTCGCGCCGAAAGTGGTCCGGCAGCGGAAGCTAACGATCCCTATGCGGCGTGGTTGGACGTTATGAGGGCAGCGGGATGCACTATTGACCGCATATTGGCACACGGCTCGGAGGGAGGAGCGGCCCGTGACGCTCGAGGGTCTGGTGGTGCGCGCCGCGAGGCCGGAGGACGCGGCCGAGGTGCGTCGGTTGTCTATTTCGTTCACCCCGGCTGCACAGGAAGTTCCGCCGGAGGCTTTCCAAACCCGTTTCGCTCAGTTCCTGGCCGACGCCGCATGGTGCTTCCCGGTGGCACAAGCACGCGGAGGGCTGGTGGGCTATGGCCTGGCCCAGGACTTTGGGCCCGGCCTGCGGGCTACCTTCACCACAGGCCGGGTTCACGACGTCTTTGTCGATCCCGGCACACGCCTGGGCGGCACGGGCAGGGCCCTCATGGAATTCATCTTCGACTGGTCGCGGACGCGGCCACAGCCAATGATCCTGGACTGGCAGGCAACCCCCTTAGCCGTCGGCTTTTACGAGGCTCTCGGCTTCACGGCCGATTGTGTTGGTGACTTTCCCACGCATCCGGGTTTCAGCCTTGACCTGCGCGAGTCCCCCATCCACCCCAGTAGCACAGACCGCGGCCTGCCCGGTGCGGAACCTGGCTGCTGACACTGCGGCGGTGCGAGCGGCGCAGATGGACGGCTGCCGCTGTCGGGATCCCGGAAAGGCGACTAGGATCGCATCGCCGGGCCCCTCGCCCGCTCGACTACGCCCAGGCAAGGAGTCCAGTGAACCGCGCCCTTCTCGTCATCGATGTGCAAAACGAATACATCTCCGGAAATCTGCCCATCGGCTTCCCGCACCCCGACGTAAGCCTGGCCAACATCGGCAAAGCCATGGATGCCGCCGCGGAAGCAGGCATACCCGTCATCGCAGTTCAGCAGGTCGCACCGGAAGGCTCACCGATTTTCGCCCGCGGCAGCCACGGATTCGACCTGCATCCTGTCGTCAGCAGCCGTGGCCACGACCACCTGATCGAGAAGACCCTTCCCTCCTGCTTCGCCGGCACGGATCTCGCCGGCTGGCTCGTTGACCACGACGTCGACACGGTCGCGATCGCCGGGTACATGACGCAGAACTGCGATGAATCGACGGCCCGGGACGCATCGCACCGTGGACTGAAGGTCGAGTTCCTCTCCGACGCCACCGGCACCCTGGCCATGTCCAACCGCGCCGGATCCCTTGGAGCCGAGGAACTGCACACCGCAGTGCTCGTGGTCCTGCAGTCGCGCTTCGCCGCTGTCCTGTCAACTGACGAGTGGATCGAAGCGGTGCAGCGCGGGGCCCCGGTGCCGAAGCCGGACATTTTCGCGAGCACCCAGGCCGGACGCGACGCAGCAGCAGCAGCAGCAGCAGACCGAGCCTGACTCCCCCGCCACCGCAAGCGATCACGCCGGACGCCTCCCTGATCGCCGCCACGGCGGGCGCAAGGACAGGCGGGCGCAAGGACAGGCGGGCGCAACGACCGGCGCAACTCAGACCGTCGTGCCTCAGACACGCTGTGCGATACATTTCTCTCATCCCGACGACGACTCGGGCGATGGAGGGGGACCATTGAAAGCGTCAGAAGAGAACGTGCAGCAGCCGCCGGCGGACAGCTCAGCGTCCCCCCAGCGGTCCGCGCGGCGAGCCAGAACGCACCGCTCGGCGTCGGGCCGGCCCGTCGCGGCGACCGTATGGGTCGGTGCTGCCGGCACCCTGTACTGGCTGGCGGCCAGCGGCGAACCCGGGGCCGTGGCGGACGCCGCCCCCTGGCTGGCGCTGGCGTCGTGGGTCGTCTACGCGACCCAGTGGCGGCCGTGCCTGCGGGTTGAGGGCGACGGGTTTGAGCTGGTCAACGGGCTCCGTGACCACAGGATTCCGTTTGATACGGTCGAGGACGTCGAGGTCCGCTTTGCCGTGACAGTCCGGGCCGTCGGCAAGAAGTACCTGAGCTGGGGCGCGCCTACCCCGCCCGGCAGTTTCGGTTCCGGTTTTGAGCACGTCAGCGATCTGAAGAGCCGGCCGCAGGGCATGCTCCCAAGCAATGAACGCATCCGTCAGCCCGAGGTGGTGACCACGGGCCGGGACGAGATCGCCAAGGCATGGCAGGACGCCCGCGCCGCCGACCTCGCTCCCTCCAACGGCACAGTGACCAGCACCTGGAACCGCCCGGTGATCCTCCTCGGCGTCGTGGCAGTCCTGTGGGTGCTCGCCGCGGTGTTGATATAGGTGCGCCGCGGCGAGGTAGGCGCAGTGGGCGTGCGCTGCGCGATCTTTCGGCAGTGCGTTGACGAGGGGCCGCGTCGGGGACACAATCGCAGTGTGTAGGCAGGCGCGATGCCGCAGGCGGCCCGTGCGGCGGTGACGTTGCCGTTCGTGACGGCGTCCGTCGGCTGGTCGTTCCACCAAGAGGAGTCCGTGCAGAAGTAGTTCCGCCAGCGGTTGCTGGTAATGATCCATACGTATTAGGGCGGCACGCCCGCGGGGGCCAGTTCGCTGCTGAGCGCGGGGACCTGATCCCGATGGACGCGTAAACGTGGAAGGGTGTGGTGGATGCGGGTCCTGCTGGTCGAGGACGAGTCGTTGCAGGCAGAGACCATTCGGCGCGGGCTGGCGGCGGAAGGCTTTGTCGTTGAGGTCGTCGGGGACGGTATCAGCGGCCTCTGGGCGGCCACGGAACACGAATACGACGTCGTTGTTCTGGACGTCATGCTTCCGGGCATGCATGGCTACGCGGTTCTACAGCAGATGCGCGAGCGGCAGATCTGGACTCCGGTGCTCATGTTGACCGCCAAGGACGGTGACTATGATCAAACGGACGCGTTTGATCTCGGTGCCGACGACTATCTGTCCAAACCGTTCAGCTTTCCGGTCCTGGTCGCAAGGCTGAGGTCACTCATTCGACGCGGCGCACCCCCACGGCCGGTTGCCATCACCGTAGGCTCGCTCAGGCTCGACCCCGTGCGGCACCAAGTGACCCGCGACGGGCGTGCGATCAGCTTGTCGCCGCGCGAATTCGCTCTGCTTACCTTTCTCATGCGCAGGCCCGGCGAAGTTCTGTCCAAAGCTGAAATCCTGGACAACGTCTGGGACCCCGTATTCAACGGCGGGCACAACGTGGTGGAGGTCTATATCGGCTATCTTCGCCGCAAGATTGATGTGCCGTTCGGCCTCAGCACGGTCAGAACGGTACGTGGAACGGGGTACGTGCTGGACGCTGACTAGGCGGCCGAAGCCGTCAGGGGAAACCGGAACTCGAAACGGCACCATCCAGCGGGCGTCTCGGTCGAAGTCAACAGGCCTTTGTGCGCATGAACTATCCCCCGGGCGATCGCCAGACCAAGTCCGCTTCCGCCCCTGCGACGGGAGCGACTTTCATCCAACCGGACGAAACGCTCAAATATTTTCTCCCTGTCTGCTTCGGGGACCGGCGGCCCGTCGTTGTCAACGGTGACCACGATCTCCTGATCCGCCACCGACATCGACGTAACAACGGTGCTTTTGGCATGTCGTTCTGCGTTGTCCAGCACGTTACGAAAGGCCTGGCCGAGCCGGCCCGGGTCACCTACAGTCTTGACCGGGACAAGGTTGCCCACGATCTGGTGTTTACTCACGGCATGGAGCCGGCGCAACTCCACGGCCAGGACATCGTCGAGATCAACGTCTTGGGAGTGAAGCGAGATGCCCTCGTCATCCGCTTTGGCCAAGGCCAGCAGGTCATCCACCAAGCGCTGGAGCCGGTGCATTTCGGCGGAGAGTATGGGCTGGAGAGACGCCCACGAAGACCCCGACGAGTCCGCGCCGACGATTTCCAGACCCGCGCGCAGGCTAGTGAGAGGGCCGCGCAACTCATGGCTGGCGTCCGAAACAAACTGCCGCTGCTTCTGATCAGAGGATTCAATCCGGTCCAGCATCGAATTCATTGTGACTGCCATGGTTTCGAGTTCGTCGTGGGTCCGGGGAACGTGGACCCTCTCGTTTAGCCTGCGCGCATCGATGCGGCTTACCTGTTCCCGAATCATGTCCACCTGGCGGAGGGATCGTCCGACGAGGAAGTGAACAGATGCTCCCACTACGGCCAGGACTATGGGCAACGCCACCGCCAGGAAGAACGCGACGGCGCGGACGGTCTCCGACTGCGGCTGAATGGTCTGTGCCGCGAGAACCCAGTAAGCGTCGCCGCCGTCCCGGAGCCCGAGGATTACAACGTAGTGCTCCGCGCCGTTGCCCAGCAACGCGGGGTCGGTGACCCGCTCAGTTTCGCTCTGACCCGGCGGGGGCCTCATGGTAGTGATCGGTGCTCGTAAAAGCGACGGTTCGGACGCGCCGATGACCATCCCGGATGCATTCAGGATCTGGACCTTCGGGTCTTTTCGGGCTGCGTCCTTGACCGCCTGATTGGCCTCGTCAATGTCTTGGTTGATAATCAGGGCGGAAACGTCCTGGACCTTGGTGCGCAGGAGGCCATCTGTCGCTGCAATCAGTGCGGACTCAAGGGTCACCAGCAGCAGGAGCGCGCCGATCAGCAGCGTGGCCGCGACAACGGCCGCCGCCGCCAGCGTCGATTGCTGGCGTAGTCCTCGCGGCCGGAAAGACGGCCACCGTATCGCCCGCTTCCCTGCCCCTCCCCGAATAGCCGGAGCGGGCCTGATCCGCTTCATGGTTCAAGGATTGGGGCAGAACCGTCCGGATGCAATGGGAGCCGCTCCTCTCAGCGTCTTCTTACGTGAGGGAGAAGACGCTGAGAGGAGAAGAAGACAACCACAGGATCGGAGAATGATCATGTCCCTAACCGGTGATCTCCCTGGTGTCAGCCTCCTCCCGGACCAGACGGCGGACCGCGGAAGGGTTCTGACGGCGTCATTGGCGCCACCACGCCTCTCTCTCGCGAAGAAGGCCTACACGACCCGCTTCCTGGCTCAACGACTCGAGCAGTCACGCGACGGATACTTCCTGAGGCACGGCGACGGCGTCAGACCCGGATCAGGCGACATCGTACTGGCCAGGGTCCTTCGTCTCGGCCAGCATCCCCGGCTCGAAAGCCCCGGTTCGCGCCGTCAGGCCCTGTATGTGGGTGACGAAGTCCTGGTGGCTTACGGGCACAGGTACGCCCCGGACCAGTTCCTGGCACAGGTTCCCGATAATCTGGGTTCCTGCCACCTAATCGCAGCCGGCGGAGTAGCAGGGCTGGTGACGGACCAACATGCACTAATGGGCCAGCCGACGCAGTTGGCTCCTGTCGGTCTGCTCGCTGACCACGAGGGCGTGCTAAACCTTGCCCACCTGGCCCCGCACTCTTGGGACGCAGCCGAAACACACGCTGCCCCCGAACCCGCCACGACAGGCCGTCCTCACGTCGTGGCCGTACTGGGAACGTCCATGAACTCGGGAAAGTCGACAGCGCTCAGTTGCCTGGTCAAGGGATTGACCCGGGCCGGCCTGGTCGTCGCAGCAGGAAAAGTCACGGGCACCGGGTCCGGCAACGATCCGGGAATGTTTACCGACGCCGGCGCAGTACAAGTGCTGGATTTCACCGATTTCGGATTCTCCACCACGTTCCAGCTGGACCACGGACGGGTCCGGGGCATGTTTTCGAGCCTCGTTGCCGCTCTGACCGGCCCTGCCACAGACGTGGCGGTCATCGAGATCGCCGACGGCGTTTACCAGGAGGAGACCCGGCGTCTGCTCCTGGACCCCCTGTTCCGGACCGTCGTGGACCGGGTAATCTTTGCCGCCACTGACGCCCTGGGAGCCATCGCGGGGCTGCAGGCGATTCGGTCCGCGAACATGGACGTCGCTGCCGTGTCCGGCGTGTTGACGTCTTCCCCGCTGGCCGCCCGTGAATTCGCGGCCGCCTCTGACGTTCCCGTGGTATCCACATCATCCCTGTGCGAGCCCGCCGTAGCATTGAGTCTGCTCCTCCCGCTGACCGCCCCGGATCCCGTTGCTGCATCGCAATGAAGCGGCCCGAGCACAGTGCCGGTGGCCCGCGGCTGCCGAAGTTAATGGTGGGGCGGCGCCGAAGGCTGATGTGCTCGCTTGTAGGCACGGGACTGGCGCTTGCAGGCCTGTCCGTCGCGGGCGCCTACCTGATGGCGCACCTCCTCAGCGCCGACAATCAGACCCGCGTGTTGACGGTGACCACTCTCCTGGCAGTGGCGGCCGCTGTGGGCGGCGGGAGGGTTGCAGAGCGCGTGATGGCCGAAAAGCTAAGTCAGAACTATGTGCAGGAGCTCCGCCGGGACCTGATGGCAGCCGCCCTCGCGGTCGGGGCCACTACGTCCGTCGGCATCACCATCGCCAGGATCACCAACGATCTGAGCAGTGTCAGGAACTGGGTGGCTATGGGCATAGCACCGCTGGCGGTCGGGATCCCCATGATTACCGGCACTACCGTTGCCCTCTGGTTTCTCTCTCCGCCGCTGGCCCTGGCTGTCGCCCTCCCCCTGTGCATCCTCGCCGCGGTCCTCGCTCTGCTTTCCCGGCCAGCGTATGCCCGGGCCAAGACACTGCGCAGCAAACGCGGCCGCTTGGCTGCCCGGGTATCAGATACACTCGCTGCCGCAACTACCATCCGGGCAGCAGGCGGCGAACGCCGCGAGGTGCAGAACATCGAACGTCTGGGCGCGGACGTGGCAGCGGCCTCCATCGAGAAAGCCAGGGTCGGAGGCTACATCCGTGCTTCCGCGGCGATCACGGGAACGGTCACGGCAGTGGCCGTGGCCGCAACCGGATCCCTCCTCTCGATCCGAACAGCCACGATCGCGGCCGTGCTCACCGTCCTCGGGATGCTTGCCAGCCACGTGCACGACCTCGGGCGCGTGGCGGAATACCGCCAATCGTTCAATACTGCCAGTCGAATGCTCGGACCGGCTCTCCTACCTGCGGCACCGGCTCGCTCCGCAGGGCACGAAAGTCAGGGTGTAGAGGCCCGGAGCGGGGAGCAGGATCTGGCTAAGCAGGAAGGGGACTTTCTCCTGCGTGTGCCGGCGTTCCGTATGGACGGGAACCGCCGCTTGCCCGAGCTCAACGCCCGACCGGGCGAACGCGTCATCCTCGCATCCGTCGACCCGGACGAAGCCACCGACGTCTTTGAAATGCTGCTGGCCCTGCGCTCCGATGCTGGCGCGCACACCCTGGTTGACGGTCGCGACCTGAGTTCAGCCAAGGGAACGCAGCGACGGCGGCTCGCGGGCTACGCAGCCAAGGGCGCCGTCATAGAGCGTGGAACGATTGCCCGTGCCGTCCGATACCGGCGCCCTGACCTGACACCTGAGTTGGCCCACGAGGCCCTGTCCAGGGTTGGTCTGGCAGCCCGGGTGGCGGCCCTGCCCCTGGCTGAGAACACTGTTCTTAAGAGAGGCGGTGAACCACTGACTATGCCCGACCGTGCCCGACTACAGCTCGCGCGGGCAATGCTGGGTGAGCCACCTCTGCTGCTGTTGAACCACATTGACTTCGACCTGGGCCCTGATGGACGCGGCATGCTTGCCGAAATTCTCCGCTCGTACCCCGGCGTGGCGATCATAGCCTCAGAACATCCTGAACGGCTCGCCGCACGTTACACAGTATGGGACCTCCACCACGATCCTGCGGTGAGTTCCCGGCCCGACCCAGAGAGTTCACCAGATACGAGCCGGCTCAGACCGAGCGGTACCGGAGAGCTCCGGCAATCTCTCCCCGGGCGCCGAGGCTTTCCCCGTAGGCGAACCGTGCCCAGAGGGCCCGCATCGCCCGGCCGTGGGCATTGATGTCGTCCCAGGTGGCGCCCGCAAGCAGCCCGGCAGCCTCCCACGTCTGCCGGTGGCCGAACAGCAGCGGCAGGTCAATCGTGTGCGCGGCGCCGTAATGGTTGCCGGGCGCCCCCCACGACAGCACGTAGCTGTGGGCCCGGCCGCCCGCTCGAACATGCCGCTTGGCGAACGCCCTGGCCGCTTTCCCGTACACCATCTCCGTGACCACCCAGGAGACTGCCTTGAGAACGGCGCTGCCGACCACCGGAATCCTCGCCACGCGGGCCAGGTGCGGGCTTCGCGGCAGAAACAGCCGGGCTTCCTCCGCCGTATGGCCGATCAGGATGTCGATGCCCGGCGCAGCAGCGTTCCAGGCTTCGTCAAGCTCGGACTCCTTGGGCACGGGTGAATGCCCGTACTGGATCCCGAACGGCATGGCGGCCATCAGGCCGAATTTCCTCGCGGCCCGCGCAACGTCCTCTTCGGCGGCGACGACGTCCATCGCCGGGGTGGCGTCCGTGATGGACTCCGCTGCGGCTCCCATGACGGCGTTCATCTTTTCCCGGCCACGGGTAATACCCAGGGGCGCGCTTTGGATGATGGCCCGCTGGAAGAGCGACGCCGCGTCCGGCGTTGCCATGAGGTGCGCGACGGCGTCGCCCCCTGCGGATTGCCCGAATGCGGTGACCCGGCCCGGGTCGCCGCCAAAGGATGCAATGTTGCGCTGCACCCACCGGAACGCCTCGATCTGGTCCAGCAGGCCCAGATTGGCGGGCCGGCCAGTGCTGGTGGACAGGTATCCGAAGAGGCCCAGCCGGTACGTCACCGAGACAACGATCACGCGGGTTTCAGCAACCAGCACGGACGGATCGAAGATGGCCAGATCCCCGGACCCGGACGTGTAGGACCCGCCGTGCAGCCAGACCATCACCGGCAGCCGCTCACCGTCGTCGAGGTCAGCCGGCATGGTGATGGAAAGCCGCTGGCAATCCTCGCTGCCGGGAAGTTCGCCGTACCGGGTGCCCAGCACGTCGTCCAGGAAGGGCACCGGAGCCTGCGGGCACGCCGGAGAGAGGGACGTTGCCGTGAGGACTTCGGACCAGGCGGCTACAGGTGCCGGGGGTTGAAACCGGTCCGCTGCAGCGTACGGAATGCCGGTGGCGCGCACGACGGCGCCGTCGCGCCAGCCGGTGATCGGGCCGCACGGCGGCTCGAACGAAAGGTTCACAGTCATGCTTCCAGCCTTCCACATATTCAGGACCCGGCCGCTCCCGCGGCGCGGGCGGCCGCCTGGCCGGGGCGGCGCAACGCCGTGATCGGCCGGACGGGCGCGCCTAGCGCAGGCTGGAAAACTCCGCGTCGCTGACCGAGGCGTAGCGGCCGTAGGCGGCGAGCACGGCCGCCTCGACGGCATCGACGCCGAGGCCCGGCACGAGGTCGCCGGCGGCGCCCGCCGTCGCCGGGTCCCATTCGAGGCCGAGCGCGGCGTAACTGGCTTCCAGGACCGCACGGATCGGGGCCGAGTTCTCCACCACGATCACGGAGCTGAAGAGCCAGCCGCCTGCGACCACCCGCTGGGCGGTGCCCACCAGCTTGACGAGGTGTTCCGGGACCCGGGGGTCCCTGCCGTGGACGCTGAATTCGCCGGGGCAGTATTCCCCCGGGATCTCGCCGACGCCGGCATCCACGCCTGCGTCGCGCAGTGCCCGGGCGAGCAGTTCGCCAAAGCGCGAAAACCGTCCCTTGGCCCCGGCGATCGCGTCCGTGTCCGGTTCCAGGTGATCGATGACCAGCGTTCCCTGGTGGTAGGCCGCGGCGCGGCCGCCGGCCTTGCGGACCAGTGGCTCGAAGCCCAGTTCCCGACAGGCGGCGGCAGCAGCTTCAAAGCCGGGCAGGTGGGTGTCGCGCTGCCCGAAGGCAACGGTGGGAACCGGCCGGTAGAGCCTGAGCATGGGCCCCAGCGAACCCGTCTTGACCTTCTGGAGGAGTTCGAGCGCGAAGTCGAGGTCGGCCGCGGCGCCCAGGGATTCCTTCTGCCGCACCACCGTCAGTGTCCGGGGTCCGGCTGGCGCCTGCGGCATGTTGTTATGCTCCCTTATGGTCATTCTGCAATTCCTCGTCGTAGCCGCCGCCTTCGCCGTCATCGACGCCATCTGGCTCAAGACGATGAACCCGTTCTACCGCCGCCAGATCGGTGATCTCCTAGCCGACAAGCCCAATCTAGGGTACGCGGTGGTGTTCTACGTGATCTACATTGCCGGGATCGTGTTCTTCGCGCTGACGCCGGCGCTCGACGGCGGCAGCTGGCTCAGCGCCGTCGGTTACGGTGCCGCCCTGGGCACCTTTGCCTACGCCACCTACGACCTCACCAACGCGGCCACGCTCAAGACCTGGCCGTGGCAACTGATTGTTGTCGACATCCTCTGGGGCGCGGCGTTGACGGCCCTGGCCACGCTGGCCGGCTGGCTCGTCTTCCACTAGCACTGGGGCCTGGCCCGGGGCTAGGACTTCCGCAGGGTCAGGATCTGTTCCGCCCGGCCGAACGGGCCCGTGAGGTCATGCAGCACCGTCGAGGTAAGTCCGATCCCGTCCGTGCCGAACGAGACCTCGTTGTCCAGCCCCAGCCACTCCCCCTCCGGCTGCCGGTACATGTGGATCTGCAGGTCCAGGTTGGGGAAGGCGTAGCTGCCCTTGCCCGGCGGGACCCGGGCGGCAATGCCGTTGGCCGTGTCCACGAGGCCGATCAGCCGGGCGAGGTCGCCGCTGTCTGCCCGGTCGGTCAGCGGATAGCCGGTGTGGAGCCACACAGTTCCCGAGCCCGCCCGGTGGCCCTCGGCAATGCGCATCTGCAGGGACGCGATGTAGCCGCCCGGCCAGACGCTCGCGGCATCGTAGGGTTCGCAGTCTTCCGGAGCCGGGATCCGCGGATCCTCGAAGGCCGCGATCGCGGAGGTGTCCGAGGTGATCATCCGCCACGCGGTGGCGCGGATCGCCGTGCGGTCGCCGGCGGTGAGTTCGGCCTGCACCAGCTCGATGGTCCGGCCGGGGCGCAGCGTGGAGGTCACCACCTCGAATTCCCCGCCCGGGATCAGGCCAAGGATTTCGTAGCTGAGCCGGGCCATGCGCATGTCCTCGCGCGGCTCGTGCCGGGCCAGGGCGTCGGCCATGATGCCGGACGCCGGGGCCATGTGCTGCTCGTGCTCGTTCCACGCGCCCTGGGCATGGATGGTGGAGCGAAAGCGCCCGCCGCCCAGCACCTCATAGTAGAAATCACCCTCGGCCAGAACAGGTAGTTCAGCAGTCACGTCGACCTTTCGCAGCTTCCATCGGAGAATTCCACCACCTTATCGCCTCAGACAGCCGCCGCCCGGCGCTGCCGGTTCGTGGTCCGGGTTTCAGTGCCGTTGGAGCGCTGACGTCGCCGAGCTGGAGCGTCCAGACGCCAAGTGACGACATCAATCTCCACCTGGGAATGTGCCCGCCTCAGGACCCGCGCGTCGGCCCGGTTAGCTGGCCAAGTACAAGCAGAAGGGGTGTCCGGCCGGGTCCAAATGCACCCGCACATCGTCCTGCGGCTGATAGTCGGCCAGCACGGCGCCAGCCGCCTTAGCGTGGGCGGTGGCCGCGTCCAGGTCCTCGACGGCGATATCCAGATGCATCATCGGTTGTTGAGCCCCGGGCGGTGCGGGCCAGACCGGACGAACGTAGGCGCTGTTGCTCTGGAAGGACAGACCCGCGCCCCCGCTCGGAGAAACTAGCGTCACCCACTCCGGCTCGTCCTGATCAACGGCCCAGCCCAGCAGCCGCCGGTAGAAGGCCGCGAGCTCCCGCGCATCGGGGGCATCCAGGACGATTCCGGACAAGTTCAGCTGCGGCATTTCGGTCAACGGGTCCTCCCACTGGGTCGCCTTCAACGATTCGTGCCAGTATGCCACCGGCCCGGCACGCGGGAAACCGACCGGCCTCGAACCCATCCGCCCGGACATTTCGTTATCCGCCGACGGGCCCGGGCAGGCGATCGCCGCACCATCAACAGCCGCTGAGGAATTCGCCGCCAGCCCTGGCGTCACCGTCCCGGGCGAACCCGGCCGGCGCGGGTTCGGTTCGTCCGCGCTGAAGGTCAACGGCTCGATTTTCGCCATGATCTCCGGCGGCAAGCTGGTCGTGAAACTGCCGCATCACCGCGTCGCCACCCTGATTGGGTCCGGCGCCGGCACGCCCTTCGATGCCGGAAAGGGCCACCCGATGAAGGAATGGCTCACCGTCATCGCCGACGACATGGAGTCCTGGCTGGCACTGGCCGGCCGACTCCATGGACGGCCTCTCCCCCAGCGGAGCTCGTGGAGGAACTAATGTCGGCACTATGGAATTCGTGGTCTTCTACGCAACCAAAGATCCCTCGCGTCTGAGCGAGGTCTACCGGCGCCATCACGCCTACGTGGAACAATTCGCCCAGGACGGCGGCCTGCTGGCCATCGGGACCTTCGACGATCCCGTGGCCAACGGCGCCATGGCAGTTTTCGAGAGCAGGAACCGGGCGGAGGAGTTCCTGGCGCACGATCCTTTCGTCACCGAGTCCGTCGTCCACCCAAGCGAGATCCGGGAATGGAACGTGCAGGCTTTCCGATGAGCGTTCCCTGCGTGGGACCGGCCGGGCCCCCCGGACAGCTCCGGCCAGTTCATTTGTAAGCCGCGTGGGGCTCCGGTCCACACTCGTCCTTACGGAATGTCAGCGACTAGCTGTACTCAGCCAGCAGGTTGGTTACATCTGCTGATGGGTGCTCGTCCTCCGAGTGCGCTGTGGTTGCGGCGGTGGTTGTAGAAGTCTAGCCAGCCGGTGAGGGCCTGTGTGCGGTGGTCGCTGGAGTCGTAGGCGTTCTTGTAG